>JAFULL010000012.1 GCA_017473345.1 Clostridia bacterium
CCATCGGCGGTGATGAAAAGCTGTACTCCGCGCGCGGCGAGCAGCCCACCGACATCGGCCTGACGGAAGCCGCGCGCATCATGAGCGAGGCCGTCTGCCAGGTCACCGGCCTCACTGCGGACGAACTGGCCACGGCCTATACCTGCGAAGCATACTATTCGCTGGACGGCACCTATCAGGCCTATTATTTCACGCCTGATCTGACAAAAGTGGGCTACTTTGCCTGTGTTGACGCCGAGACCGGCGAGCTGCTCATGTGTGAGGAATCGCAGGGAAACGGTTAACATCGTATCCAAAAACAGCCCCGTCTCTTCTCGGAGACAGGGCTGTTTTCATATACCGGTTACACCTTCAGAACGACCTTGCCGACGTTCTCGCCGCGGTAGAGGATGTCGTGAGCCTCTTCCGCCTCGGTGATGGGAAGCACCTTGTAAATGGTGGGCTTCACGCTGCCGTCGGATACCTTGGGCCAGATATCCTCCACCAGCTTGGCCAGCAGCTGCGCCTTCACCTCAGGCTTGCGGGAGCGCAGGGTGCTGCCCACGATGCGAACGTTGCGCACGTAGATGTTGCGCATGTCGATCTGGGTGAAGTCGCCGGCGAGGGTGGCGATCATGATCCAGCGGGCGCCATGGGCCAGATAGTGCAGGCACTTGCCCATGATCTCGCCGCCCAGGCAGTCGATGGCCACGTCCACGGGATGGCCCGCGTCCAGCTCAGCCTTGAGCACTTCGGCGATGTCCTGCTTTTTGGTGTTGACCACCACGTCGGCGTTGAGGTGCTTGATGCTCTGGGCGATCTCGTCGCTGAGCACAGTGGTGATCACGCGCACGCCGAAGGCCTTCGCCATGGGGATGATCACGCTGGCCAGGCCGCTGGCGCCGGCATGCATGAGCAGGGTGTTGCCGGGCTTGATGTTGCCTTCCCAGAACAGGTTGAGGTACGCGGTGGCAAACGCCTCGGGGATGGCCGCAGCCTCCACCATGGAGCAGTTTTCAGGCACGGGCATGAGCATGTCGTACTTGATGTTGGCATACTCGGCATAGCCGCCGCCGCCCAGCAGCGCGCATACCTTGTCGCCCAGCTTGTAGCTGGACTTAGCCTTGGCTTCCTCGCCCATATCGACGATCTCGCCGGAAATTTCCAGGCCCATCCAGTCGGGGCAGCCGGGAGGCGGGGGATAGTTGCCCTCGCGCTGCAGAAGATCGGCGCGGTTGAGCGCAGCATATTCAATTTTGACCAGCACGTCCTCGCTGCCCATTACGGGATCGGGTACGTCGGCCCATACGAGAGATTTGTCCTTTTGAATGAGAACCGCTTTCATCGTTGATTCACCTCAGAAGAAAATATGGTAGGTATATTATACCATAACTCCCACGCAAAAACAGCATCGATTCTACGCAAACTGCCCACGATTCTCCAAAACAGCGTGCATCCTGTATACAGAATACTTGACAGCTTTTCTCCTGCGTACTAAAATAAAAAAGACATAAAAAATACAGGAGGCACTCAAACATGTCTGCCATGTCCCTGGGCCCGGCCGTAGAAAGCAAGCCCATCCGCGAAATCGCCTACGAAACGCTCAAGCACGCCATCATCACCGGCGAACTGCCTGCCGGCGCGCGTATCGTAGAAACCGAATATGCCGAACGCATGCACATCAGCCGCACACCGCTTCGCGAAGCCTTGCGCAAGCTGGAACGCGATGGACTGGTGGAGTATATGCTGCGCCGCGGTGTGATGGTACGCGCCTTTACCATCGCTGATGTGGAGGAGATCTATACCATCCGCAACTGCCTGGAAATGCTCACGCTGCCTTCCATCATCCAAAACGCCACGCCCGAGGACATCAGGCGCCTGCGCGCCATGCTGGACGAAATGGACCCCCTCACCGAGCGCAACGAGATCGACCAGCTGTCTCCCCGTGCCCGCGCCTTTCACGCTGCGCTGACCGCCATTTCCGGGCAGAAGCGCATCCTGCGCGCCATCGAGGGTCAGGACGAATACATCACCCGTTTCTCCGCCCTGTCCATCGCCAAGGAAGACCGCCGCATGGCCGCTCATCAGGAGCATCACCTGCTGGTGGACTATGTGGAGCAGAAGGACCTGCCCAGGTTTGAGGAGCTGATGCGCCGCCACATCGAGCGCAGCAAGCAGACCTGCCTCAACGCGCTGGAAGAAAGCAAGCTCAAGCATAACGGCTGATGAAAGAAGGTACCTGCCATGACCTGGGATCTTTCCATTCTTTATAAAGGCTTTGACGACCCCGCCCTGCGCGCCGACATCGACTCTCTCAAATCCCTCATCGCTTCCGGCAATGCGCTTCTGGACCGGGAAGCCCCCGCTGCCCAAAAGCTGGAGGACGTCGTCACCCTGCAGGAGGAGCTGTCCACCGTTTTTGGCCGCATCCGCCTGTTTTTGCACCTGACCATCGCTGCCGACAACACCCACGCCGAGGCCCTGCGCCTGATGGACGAGCTCAGCCTCGTCGGCGTGGATATGCGCCTGCTCGACAGCCGCTGCACGCGCTATATCGGCTCGCTTGAAAACCTGGAAGAGCTGATCGCCGCAAGCGAGCGTCTGCAGGCCAACGACTTTTTCCTGCGCGAGGCCGCCGAGGAAAGCCGCCATCAGCTGCCCGCCCATATGGAAAAGGAGCTGCTGCGCATGTCCCTCAACGGCGCGGACGCCTGGGCCAAGCTGAAGGACCGCCTGATGGGCACCCTCACCTGCGAAATAAACGGCGAGCAGCTGCCCCTGCCTGCCGTGCGCGGCATGGCCTATGATCCCGACCCCGCCGTGCGCAAGGCCGCCTATGAGGCCGAGGTGGAGTCCTACAAAAAGGTGGACACCGCCATGGCCTACTGCCTGGGCTGCATCAAGGGCGAAACCATCACCCTGTGCGAGCTGAAGGGCTACGACGATCCGCTGAGCATGACCCTTGCGCAGAACCGCATGGATCACGCCACCCTCAACGCCATGTGGACCGCCATCCGCGAAGCCCTGCCGGACTTCCGCCGCTACATGCGCCGCAAGGCGGAGCTGTTGGGCCACCAAAACGGCCTGCCCTTCTACGATCTGTTTGCGCCCATGGGCGAAAGCAGCAAAACCTACACCATCGAGGAAGCCCGCGAGCTGCTGGTGAAGACCTTCAATGAAATCAACCCCGAAATGGGCGCTTTCATCGACAACGCCTTCCAGCAGCGCTGGATCGACGTGTATCCGCGCAAGGGCAAGAGCGGCGGCGCTTTCTGCTCCGGCAGCTATGAAAAGAACGTCAGCCGCATCCTGACCAACTTCATGGGCAGCTTCTCCGACGTGTGCACGCTGGCGCACGAGCTGGGCCATGCTTGGCACAACCGCTGCCTGCAGCGCAAGCCCCAGCTGATGGGCCACTACCCCATGCCGCTGGCCGAGACCGCGTCCATCTTCAACGAAACCCTGCTTACCCATGTGGTGCGCAAAAACGCCGATGAATCCACCCGCCTGACCCTGCTTGAAAGCGTGCTGCAGGACGCCACCCAGACCATTGTGGACATCTACAGCCGTTTCCTGTTTGAAAGCAAGGTCTTCGAAGCCCGCAAGACCCATATCCCCAGCGCCGCCGAGTGCAACCAGATGATGCTGGACGCTCAGATGGAAGCCTACGGCGACGGCATGGATCCTGATCTGCGCCACAGCGGCATGTGGGTGTGCAAGGGCCATTACTACTACACCGGCCGCCACTTCTACAACTTCCCCTACGCCTTCGGTCATCTGTTCGGCCTGGGCGTGTTCAAGAAGTACCTGGAGGAAGGCGCCGCCTTCATGCCCAAGTACGACGCGCTGCTGGCCTCCTGCGGCAGCGACACCATTCCCAATGTGTGCGCCAGCGTCGGCATCGACGTGCGCAGCGTGGACTACTGGCGCAGCGCGCTGGATGTGCTGCGTGCCGAGGTGGATGAGTTCATCCGCCTCACGGACAAGTGAGGGCGTTTGAAAGCGCGCCGTGGCTGAGTGCCATGGCGCGCGTTTTTGACGATGCAGGCGCACCGCTGTTTCTGGTGGGCGGCGGCGTGCGCAACCCGCTCATGGGCCTGCCCATCAGCGATGCGGACGTGTGCGGGCCGCTTTTGCCGCAGGACGTATGCGCCCTTTGCGAAGGCACGGCTGTGGAGGCCCGCGTGCGCGCCGCCGGGTTTGGCACGGTCGAACTGTGGGTGGACGGTCACATGGCTGAATACACCGCATGGCGTGAGGAAAGCTACGCCGGCGGTCACCGGCCCGACAGCGTGACCTTCACCACCGACATCCGCGTGGATGCGCGCCGCCGCGACTTCAGCGTCAACGCCCTGTACCGCCCGCTGCACGACGGCTGGATGGGCGACGTGATCGACCCCACGGGCGGACTGCGCCACCTGCGGCTGGGCGTTTTGCACACCACCACCCGCGACCCGGACGATATTCTCAGCCACGACGGCCAGCGCATTCTACGCGCGGCACGCTTTCAGTCCGAGATGGACCTGCGCCCCACGGATGCGATGTTTGCAAGCCTGAAGCGCAACGCTCCTCTCATCTGCGAGGTCGCCATGGAGCAGCTGCGCCCCGAGGTGGAAAAGATCGTGATGGCCGACCTGCGCTATCCCGCGCTTCGCCGCCGCGACCCGGCCACCCGCAGCGGACTGCTTACGCTGCACCTCATTGGCGCGTGGGACGATCTGTTCGACGGCGTTTCCTATGACGACGAAGCCGCGCTGGCGCTTGCGCGCATAAAGGGCGATCTGCCCCGGCGCATGGCGCTGCTCATGCACCGCGCTTCACCGGAAAAGGTGCAGCAGGCGATGCAGCATATGAAGTTTTCCACAAAACTGGCAGCGCAGGCTGCGGAATATGTGCGCGTGATGCATCGTCTGGATGCGCCCATTGACGAACTGGCCGACCCCGACGCACTGACTTTTGCAGCGTCCGCCTTCCTTGCGCTGGGTGATACAGTCAACGCTGACAAAGCGCAAAAGGCGCTTGCCGCGCTGGAAGGAAAGCCCTTGTCGCTGAAGGAACTGGCCATAAGCGGCAGCGACCTGAAGCCCCTGTTTGAACAGCAGGGACGCCCCTTGCGCGAAATGGGCGATGTGCTGGACAGGCTTTGGCGCATGGCGTTGTGCGGAGAAGTGGAAAACACCCGCGAGACGTTGCTGAAGAAAATCGAAAGAGAAGGATAACAAAAAACGACCGGATGCTCCGGTCGTTTTTTGCGGTTAATAATAGTGCCAATTGCCCTTGTCAAATACATACCATTTTCCATCAAGTTTGAAGAGATATTCCTCTTCGGTTCCAGCTCTTCCGTTTTTCAAATTGATACCATTGTATTTGATATATGCGGTATCTTCCCAGGGAAGTTTGTGCACATCTGAAAACCAGTATGTCAGATATTCAAGTGCCTCCTGATCACGAACAGGTTGTTCGACTGTGACAAATTCAATTCGGATATCTTTTTCGGAATAGGCTTCTTCTCCGGCCTGCTGCCTCTCAGCCAACACACGCTTCAAATGAGTAGCCTCGAACTGCCATGCTGTTTCTGCGTATTTTCGAATATCGCCGCCAAATTCACGATCAATGATATCCTTTGTATACATGTCGTCACGCAACTGATTCAAATCTTCTTTTGTCAAACTGTCGACAACCCGTTTGGTAACATCGTCGCAGTATTGCGTGGCAGCAATTGTTTTTTCAGCGTCCAGTGCAGAAATTCCCCTCACATACTGAACAAGGGCGGCTTCGGGCGAATCCGCACCGCTTTTGCTGTATGCAAAAATACCGAAAAGGGCGCACAGAATAATAACGATTAACAAGAGCACGCTCCATTTTTTCATGGTCAAGCCTCCTTACTGCCTTACGTAATGAATGGTACTGTCCTTTGGAAAGGAACCATCCGTGCGGTCGACATACTCACACATGTCAAGCGTCAGACCGTTGAGGTCGTAAAACCACACATCTGACGAATACAGCCCGGTAAAGGCAAGGCATTGATAGGGTTTTACCGTATCGCCGATGGGCAGCCACTGATCCTGCGTAAGCCGGTAGGTTCCCTGCTCGGAGTAGCCTTTTCCAGTGCGCCAGTAGGTGCCGTCTTCCTTAAGCTCCATTGTGTCGCCGCTGTTGCTTTTCCATTTTCCAACAACCGTATCATAGCTTTGGGCGGTGTAGATGAAGCCTGCTTTCTGGCCGGCAGTGCATCCTGTAATCAAAGCCATCATCAACAGCAGAACAATTCCAAGCAGATATTTTTTCATGAAGAATGACCTCCTTATCTGCAAGTCTAACCTGTTTCGGGTTAAAAGTCAATACCCTGAAATAGGTTAGGATAGAATGTACATGAGGTGATCTCATGTATCCGCGTATTCGTGATCTTCGTCAGGATCATGATTTGACACAAAAAGAAATGGCTCAAATTTTGGGTATGTCCCAAACGGGATATTCCAAGTATGAAACAGGGGAAAACGATATTCCTACAGCTGTTTTGATCAGGCTGGCGGATTACTACTGCACAAGTGTTGATTATCTGTTGGGAAGAACCCGAAAAAAGGAACCTTTTCCAAAATAAAATTCCATCCGTTGCCGGATGGAATTTTTATTTTATCCTTCAATAATTTTCAGCAGTTCCTCCGCCGTATCGGCAAAGCACACGGCGCCTGCCGCCTCCAGCTCATCACGGTCGCGGAAGCCCCATGTGACTGCCGCGCAGTCCATGCCGGCATTGATGGCCGTCTGCACGTCAAACTCGCTGTCGCCCACATACAGCGCGCGGGAAACCTCTGCACCCAGAGGCTTCAGAATTTCGTACACCATATCCGGATGCGGCTTGCAGCGCATGCCCTCGCGGTCGCCCATGGCATGGTCGATCCAGCGGCCGAAGTGTTCCTGCGTCAGGCTTTTCACCTGCTCGTCCGGCTTGTTGCTGGCCACCGCCAGTTTCACGCCCTGCTGCTTCAGCGTTTCAAGCATTTCCACAATACCCGGGTAGGGGGCGGTCAGGTCGTTGGCGTGCTCGGCGTAGTACACGCGGTACACGTCCAGCACCTCGTCGATCTTTTCCTCGGTGCTGCCTTCCGGCAGCGAGCGCATGATCAGGTTTCTTGCGCCGCCGCCCAGAAAGCGGCGGATCTCCGCCGTGCTGCGGGTGGGGTATCCAAACTGTTCAAGCACATGGTTGACAGCATTTTTCAAATCGATCAGGGTATCCAGCAAGGTACCGTCCATATCAAAGATCACAGCGTCGTATCGCATGGTTTTCATCCTCCTGACAAACCATTATACCCCATCAAACTGCCGCTTGACAACCCGGATGGGATAGCGTACCATGACCCCAGAGGTGATCGTATGCATATCGCAAATCTTACCTGTAACGGAGTCAGCAACCCCCTGGGTTTTCAGATGGATTCGGCCCGCCTGAGCTGGCTGATGGAATGTGAAGGACACAATCATGCGCAGACCGCCTTTGAGGTGGACGTTCGCTGGGACGGCGGCAGCTGGAACAGCGGCAGGATCGAAAGCAGCCAGAGCGTGAACTGGACGCTGCCCCTGCCTCTTGCCCCCATGACGCGCTACTGCTGGCGCGTGCGCGTGTGGGATGAACAGCATGTACCCACCGACTGGAGCGACGAAGCCTGGTTTGAAACGGCGGACATCGTCTGGCGTGCCGAGTGGATCGGCGCAAAGGAGGAACTGCCGCAGCTGCGCCGCCTGTTCACCGTGCAAAAGCCGGTGAAAAAGGCCCGCGCCTATGCCTGCGGCCTGGGCCTGTATGCGCTGTTTGTAAACGGTCAGCGTGCGGGGGACGAATGCCTCAACCCCAATTTCAACGCCTACGACCGTTGGCTGCAGTACCAGACCTTTGACATCACGTCCCTTCTGCACGAGGGCGAAAACACCGCCGGTGCATGGCTGGGTCTGGGCTATTATGCAGGCCGCGTGGGCTGGCCTGGCATTGAAAAGCGCTGCAAGATCTACGGCGACCGCGTGGCCTTCATCGCCCAGATCGAGATCGACTATGCCGACGGCACGCATGAAAGCATCCTCACCGACGAAAGCTGGCAGGCCTGTCAGGGCCCGTTCGACCGTGCGGAGATCTACGACGGCGAGATTTTTGACGCGCGCCGCTGCGACCTGTCCTTTGTAAGCGGCGACTGGCACGGGATCGAGCTGCTGCCGCTGGACAAGTCCCTTTTGCAGCCGCGTCTCAGCCTGCCTGTGCGCGTGATGCAGCGCCGCAGCGCCGTGCTGCTTGACCACGACATTCTGGACTTTGGCCAGAACTTTGCCGGCTGGATCCGCATGAAGGTGCACGCCCCCGCAGGCACGCGCATCCGCATCCGTCACGGCGAAATGCTCAACCCCGACGGCACCCTTTACACCGAAAACCTGCGCACCGCCAAAGCGGAAATGGTCTTCATCTCCGACGGCAAAGCGCATGACTATTTCCCCACGTTCACGTTCTTCGGCTTCCGCTATGCCGAGGTAACAGGGCTGGACGCAATCGACCCGACGGATTTCACCGGCGAGGTCATCCATTCCGACATGCCGGTGACCGGCGCGTTTGAGTGCAGCGACGATCGCGTCAACCGCCTGTTTTTGAACGCCCAGTGGAGCCAGCGCGGCAACTTTGTGGACACCCCCACCGACTGCCCCCAGCGCGACGAACGCATGGGCTGGACGGGCGACGCGCAGGTGTTCTGCCCCACGGCGTGCCTCAACATGCCCTGTGAGGCCTTCTACCGCAAGTATCTGTACGACCTGGCCATCGAGCAGCAGAAGATGGGCTTTGTGCCCGTGGTGGTGCCCTACATTCTGCGCGAAAGCGGCACATGGTCTTCCCCCACCACCGCGTGGGCAGACGCGGCCACCATCATGCCGTGGGCGGTATACCTCTACCGCGGCGATCTCGATCTGCTGCGCGTGCAGTACCCCAGCATGAAGGCGCATGTGGACACCATCACCCACTGCGGCGACGTGCACGACGGCGTATACGGCGGCGATCATCTGGGCGACTGGCTGGCGCAGGACACCAAAAATCCCGACAGCTGCAAGGGCCTGACCCCCACGGAACTGGTGGCCACCGCCTACTATGCAAAAAGCGCCGATCTGGTCAGCAAGGCCGCCAAAGTGCTTGGCTATGCCGACGATGAAAAGACCTACGGCGAGCTGGCCGAAAGCGTTCGCGAGGCCTTCCGCCGCGAATTTGTCACGCCCTCCGGCCGCGTGGCCTGCGAAAACCAGACCTCCTCTGCGCTGGCTTTGATGATGGATATGCTTTTGCCCCATCAGCGCGCCAAGGCCGCCGAGCGGCTGGCCATCCGCCTGAAGGCCGACGACATGCACCTGACCACCGGCTTTGTGGGCACGCCCTGCCTGTGCCCGGCACTGAGCGAAAACGGCTACAACGAATACGCCTATGCACTGCTTTTGAGCGAAGGCTGCCCCGGCTGGATGTATGAGATCGCCTGCGGCGCCACCACCATGTGGGAGCGCTGGAACAGCGTGCGTCCCGACGGCAGCTTCGGCGCGGTGGGCATGAACTCGTTCAACCACTACGCCTTCGGCTCCATCGCCGAATGGATGTACCGCCACATGTGCGGCATCAATCCCGACGAAACAGCCCCCGGCTTCAAACACGCTGTCATCAGGCCCCAGCCCAACAGCCTGCTCACCCATGCCCGCGCGCAGACCCTCACCCCCTACGGCGTGCTTGCCTGCGGCTGGCGCATTGAGGGCGAAAAGCTTTATGTAACGGTGGATGTGCCCTGCAACGCCACCGCCGCCATCGTGCTGCCTGACGTTGGCGGCAGCGTAACAGAAAACGGCGCGGACATGGGCGCTGAAAGCACCTTTGAACGCGGCAGCGGACGCTGGGAGTATGCATATGCATTCACCGGCGAAACCATCCACAAGCGCATCGACAACTGATCCACGAAAGGAATGTCCCCCATGAACCAGCTCAAACGCATTCTTCCCGGTCTTTTCATGTCCGTGGGCGTAGCCCTCATCGCCAATGCCATTGAAGGCATGCTGCCTATCCACCTCATCGGCGGCGCGGTTATCGCCATGTTCCTTGGCATGCTCATCAACCACTTCGCCAGGCCCGCCGCCTCCATCAAGCCGGGCCTTACCTTCACCTCCAAAAAGGTGCTGAAGTTCGCCATCATCCTGCTGGGCCTGTCGCTCAACATCAAAACCATCCTGACCGTCGGCCGCATGTCGCTTACGGTGATGATCTTCACCCTGCTCACCTGCTTTGGCGGCGGCTATTTCATCGGCCGTGCGCTGGGCCTGAACTGGAAGCTTTCCAACCTCATCTCCGCCGGCACGGGCATCTGCGGCGGATCGGCCATCGCGGCCATCGCCCCCACCATTGACGCCGACGACGCCGACATCGCCTACGCCATGAGCGCTACCTTCCTGTTTGACATGGCCATGATCGTGCTGTTCCCCATCATGGGCCGCGCGCTTGGCATGACGGACCAGGCCTTTGGCATCTGGGCGGGCACCGCCGTCAACGACACCTCCTCGGTCGTGGCCACGGGCTATGCCTTCAGCGAGGGCGCGGGCGACTTTGCCACCATGGTCAAGCTCACCCGCACGCTGGCCATCATTCCCACGGTGGTGGTGTTTGCGCTGATCAACCTGAGGCTGAAGCAGCGCGAGGCTGCCGCCGCAGGCGACGGAAAGCTGAACGTGAACTTGGGCAAGCTGTTCCCGTGGTTTATCCTCGGCTTCCTTGGCATGGCGCTGATCGCCAGCATCCTGCCCATCCCCGCCGAGGTGGTCAGCGCGACCAAGCGCCTGAGCAAATTCCTGATGGTGTGCGCGCTGGCGGCCATCGGCCTGAACACCTCCTTTGCCAGCCTGAAGAAATCCGGCCCGCGCCCCATGCTGCATGGTTTCATCATTTCGGCGCTGGTGGTGATCGTGGCGCTGCTGGTGGAAATGGCCATGGGCATTGTGTAAGCAACAAAAAAATCCCTCCGCAAAAAGCGGAGGGATTTTTTGATTGCTGTTTACAGATCAAACTGCTCGCCGTAGCCGTAGTGTTCCACCACGTAGTCGACGTCCTTGTCGCCGCGGCCGGACAGCGTGGCCAGGATGGAGCCGGTCTTCATTTCTCTGGCCTTGCGCATGGCGAAAGCCACCGCGTGGCTGCTTTCCAGCGCCGGGATGATGCCCTCGTACTTGCTCAGGGCGAAGAACGCCTCAACGGCCTCTTCGTCAGTGACGCTGTCGTACTTCACGCGGCCCAGGTCGCGCAGATAGGCATGCTCGGGGCCGACGGAGGGATAGTCCAGACCGCTGGCGATGGAGTACACCGGCGCGGGATCGCCGTTTTCGTCCTTGAGCATGATGGAGTTGAAGCCGTGCATCACGCCGGGGGTGCCGTGCTTCATGCTGGCGGCATGGTCGCCCAGCTTGTCGCCGCGGCCCAGAGGCTCCACGCCGTAGAGCTCCACAGCGCTGTCGAGGAAGGGCACGAACGTGCCGATGGAGTTGCTGCCGCCGCCCACGCAGGCGCACACGGCATCGGGCTCCAGGCCGGTCATTTCACGGAACTGGTCGCGCATTTCACTGCCGACCACCATCTGGAAGTCGCGCACCATCAGCGGGAAGGGATGCGGGCCAAGCACGCTTCCGATGCAGTAGATGGCGTCCTTATAGTCACGTGCATAGGCTTCAAAGGCGCTGTCGACGGCTTCCTTCAGGGTTTTGAGGCCATGGGTGACGGGCACGACCTTCGCGCCCAGAATCTTCATGCGGGTCACGTTGGGCGCCTGCTTGGCGATGTCCACCTCGCCCATATGGATCTCGCACTCAAGGCCGAAAAACGCTGCTGCGGTGGCCAGCGCCACGCCGTGCTGGCCCGCGCCGGTCTCGGCGATGAGCTTCTTTTTGCCCATGTATTTGGCAAGCAGGCCCTCGCCCATGCAGTGGTTCAGCTTGTGCGCGCCGGTGTGGTTGAGGTCCTCGCGCTTGACGTAGATCTGCGCGCCGCCCACCTTGCGGCTGAGGCGCTCGCAGTGGTACACAGGCGTGGGACGGCCCTGAAAATCCCGGCGGATGCGGCGCAGCTCGTTGATGAACTGGGCGCTGTGGCAGATGGTCTGATACGCCTCGGTGATCTCGGCAAAAGCGGCCTTGAGATTGTCGGGCAGCATCGCACCGCCATATTCGCCAAAGTAGCCGTTTTCATCGGGATTGTAGCGCAGATAGGTACGGTAATCCATGGTCTGTATCCTCCTATAAAGAAACGAATCAACACGAAGTTTCTCTATTATGACACAAACGCGCATAAATTTCAACGCCGCTGCGGTTTTAATTGACCTTTGGAAGCCGAAGGCTTATAATAAACAATGGTATTTTATATACTGGAGGAATTATGTATGGCTATGATCCCTGCCAATGCGCTCAAACCCCAGTTTGATCTGCATGCTGCTGAATATGAACAGAAAGCCGCCGAGGTGCTTCGCAGCGGCTGGTATATCCTTGGAAATGAAGTGCGCGCCTTTGAAGACGCGTTTGCCAAATACACCGGCGCAAAGTACTGCGTGGGCCTTGCCAGCGGTCTGGACGCGCTGATCCTGGCCTTCCGCCTGCTTGGCATCGGCGAAGGCGACGAGGTCATCGTGTGCGCCAACGCCTACATCGCCTGTGTGATGGGCATCACCGTCAACGGCGCGACCCCCGTTTTTGTCGAGCCGGACGAGTACGACAACCTGAACGCCGACCTGCTCGAAGCGGCCGTCACGCCCAAAACCAAGGCCATCCTCGCGGTGCATCTGTTTGGACAGAGCTGCGACATGGACAAAGTGATGGACGTCGCTCGCCGTCACGACCTGCGCGTGGTGGAAGACTGCGCCCAGAGCCACGGCACCACCTGGCACGGCCAGCAGACCGGCACCTTCGGCGACATCGGCTGCTTCAGCTTCTATCCCACCAAGGGTCTGGGCGCGTTTGGCGATGCCGGCTGCATCGTGACCAATGACGAAGCCATCGACAAAAAGTGCCGCACGCTTCGCAACTACGGCAGTCAGAAGAAGTATCACTTTGAAGAAGTGGGCATGAACAGCCGTCTGGATGAATTGCAGGCCGGCCTTCTGAACGTGAAGCTGAAATATCTGGATGAATGCAACGCCGAGCGTCAGCAGATCGCCCAGCGCTATATGGATGAGCTGAGCACCGAATATCTCGCCCTTCCTAAGGTACGCCCCGGCACGGTGAGCAGCTGGCATCAGTTTGTCATCCACACCCCGTACCGCGACCAGCTTCGCGCCTACCTGCTCGAAAACGAGATCGGCAGCGAGGTGCACTACCCCATCCCGCCGCACCTGAGCGAGGCCTACGCCTATCTTGGCTACAAGCCCGGCGACTTCCCCGTGACCGAAAAGGCTGCGGGCGAGGTGCTCAGCCTGCCGATGTTCAACGGCATGACCGCCGAAGAGCAGACCCGCGTGATCGACGCCATCAACCATTTCAAGCCTTAACGCCGGAAAGGAATTTTTCCCATGGCCTATCTCATTTACCCCTACGACGAAAGCCAGTGTGCCAAGTGGGATGATTTTGTGATGCATCATTCCGTCAACGGCACGTTTCTGCACACGCGCCGGTTTTTGAGCTATCACCCCGAAGGCCGTTTTGAGGACGCGTCGGTGATGGTGTACAACAAGCAGGAGCTTTGCGCCGTGCTGCCCGCAGCCGCGCAGACCGTTGACGGCCGCCGCATGCTGCGCTCCCATCCGGGCAGCACCTTTGGCGGCCCCGTCTTTGGCGAAGAACTGCTGCGCGCGTCCAGGCTGGTGGAGCTTGTTGCTGATCTGGACGCTTATTTTCAGCAGCAGGGCTTTGAAGCCTGCGAGCTCAAAATCACCAGCGACCTGTTTTCCACCCGCCCCACCGACGCGCTGCAGTATGCGCTGTATCACGCGGGCTATACCGACGAGCTGGAAATCGCCGCCTGTCTGCCCGTGGAAGGCAGAACCCATGACGAGCTTGTGGCGGAATACTCCTTCAACAAGCGCTACGACATGAAAAAATGCCTGAAGGCCGGGATTACCTTCCGCGAGATCCGCACGGAAGAGGAGATCGCCGCTTTCTATGACCTGCTGTGCTGGAACCTGCAGAAGTTTGATGCAAAGCCCGTGCACACCCTCGAAGAACTGCTGGACTTTGCCCACAGCCGTCTGAAGGACGAGGTCATCTTCCTTGGCGTGTATGACACAGACGGCCGCATGGTCGCCGGCGCATGCCTGTTCCATTTTGCACAGACCAATGTGCTGCACACACAGTATCTGGCCACTGCGCCCGACGTGAAGGGCTATGTGCCCTCCACCTTCCTGTACGACGCAGTCATCCAGACCAGTCTTGCCCACCAAGTCAAAACGGTGTCGTTTGGCACCTCCACCCACGACCGCGGGCGCGTGCTCAACACCGGCCTCATCCAGAACAAGGAAGGCTACGGCGCGCTGCATTCTCTCAACCGCATCTACACCAAAGTATACAGGGAGGCTGAATGAACATGATCAACGGCGTACAAATGCTGGAATTCCCTCAGCACGGCGACGAGCGCGGCCATCTGGTAGTGGTCGAAGGTCTCAAGGACGTGCCCTTTGAAATCAAGCGCATGTTCTATATCTACGGCAGCGACGCAAACGTGGTGCGCGGCCGTCATGCCAACCGCAAAAGCGAATTTGTGTTCATCAACGTAGCCGGCCAGAGCAAGGTGCGCGTGGACGACGGCCGCGGCAATGAGGCGGTGTTTTCCATCAACCGCCCGCACACCGGGCTGTACCTGCCCAAAATGATCTGGAAGGACATGTACGACTTTTCGCCCGACAGCGTGCTGCTGGTTTTGTCCAACGAGCCCTACGACGCCAATGAATACATCCGCGACTACGACGCCTACGTGGCGGAGGTAAATGCAGATGCCTAAGCTGAGCATCGTCATTCCCGTTTACTACAACGCCGAAAACCTGCCCCCGCTGTATGAGGACATCAAAGAAAAGGTGCTGGACAAGGCCGATTTTGACGTGGAGATCGTCATGGTCGACGACGGCAGCGGCGACGACAGCTACCGCGTGATGCTGCGCCTGGCCATGCAGGACGAGCGCATCCGCATCTTCCGGCTGAGCCGCAACTTTGGCTCGGACGCAGCCGTTCTGTGCGGTCTGGTCAACTCCACCGGCGACTGCGCCGTGGTGAAGGCCGCCGATCTGCAGGAGCCCACTGAAATGGTGCTGGAGATGTACGAAAAGTGGAAGGAAGGCTGCAACGTGGTGCTGGCCGTGCGCGAAGGGCGCGAGGAAAGCAAGAGTCAGGAATTCTTTGCTGACCTTTACTACGACATCACCCGCAAATTTGCCCTGCCCAATATGCCCAAAAAGGGCTTTGACGTTTTTCTGGTCGACCGCCGCGTCATAAACGTCCTGAGCCAGATGAGCGAGCCCAACAGTGCGCTGGACGGCCAGCTTTTGTGGGCGGGCTTCAAAACCGGCACCGTCACCTATGTGCGCCGCGAGCGCAAGATCGGCAAAAGCCGCTGGACCCTCAAAAAGAAGATCCGCCTTGTGGCGGACACTCTGTTCAGCTTTTCCACCGTGCCCATTACCTGCGTGACGGGACTGGGCTTTTTAAGCGTGGTGGGTTCTCTCATCTGGGCGCTGGATGCGCTCATTTCAAAGCTCACCGGTCGCATCGAGGTCACCGGCTGGACCATGATGTTCATCTTCCAGCTGTTGTCCTTTGGCGTGATCATGCTTACGCTGGGTCTGCTTGGCGCTTATCTTTGGCGCACGTTCGACGCGTCGCGCCGCCGCCCGCCGTTCCTGATTGAAATTGCCGACGGCCAGAAGGCGCAGGGCCGCGACAGGGAGGAACCCAAATGAAAAACAAACGCGCGCTCAGCTGGCTGATCGCCCTTGGGCTGACTGCCATGCTGATGACCTTTGTGCTGCTTGGCACCGAAGTGCGCTATTCTCAAAATGACGACGCGGGCATTCTGCGCGCTTTCCTCGGGCAGGAAAGCGGCACGCCCGCGCGCTTTCACATTTACATCCACGGCCTGTTCGCGCTGCCGCTGGCCGCGCTGAGCACGGCCTTTCCGCTTATGCCGTGGTTTACGTACCTGCAGCTGGCGCTTTTGGCGCTTGCGTGCGTGGTGATCAGCAAAAGCATCATGCAGTGCTTTGTAAAGCACGACCAGTCCATCTGGCTGGGCGCTGCGGCTGCGGCGCTGTTTCTGCTGACGCTGTGCCTGAAGCACATCAGCCGCATCACCTTCACCGAAACGGCGGCTCTGCTGGGCGCTGCGGCGGTTTTGCAGATGCTTTCCATCGACTATGAACGCGGCGGCTGGCGCGTGACTCTGGGCCTGACCGGTGCGGCGGTGCTGGTGATGTTCGCTTACGCGCTGCGTCAGGTGACGGCGCTGCCGGTGCTGGCGTTCTGCGGTCTGGTATTCGCATTCATCCTGTGGCATCACCGCGCTTCCGCAAAGCCCATGCTGGCCGGGCTGTTCATTACCGCGTTCCTCATGGGCGGCATGGCCGGTTTCCGCGCAGCCGAAACCGAAAACAGCGGCGCGCAGGACTATCTGGCCTGGCAGGACGCCAACACGCAGGTGATCGACTTCTACGGGCTGGACAAGCTGGGCGAGGAAGAACTCGCCCTCGTCGGCTGGGATGAAACCACCCTGCGCATGGCCAAAAGCTGGTGCTTCCTCGACAGCGACCTGTCCACCGAAGCGTTCCTCACCCTGACTGATCATCTGCAAAAGCATGACACGCGCACCTTTGCCGACCGCGCCTCTCAGGCGTGGACGGCCTTTGCCAACATGGTGAAGCTGTACCAGCTGGACATGCGCTGCCTGTGCCTTGCGCTGATCGCCGGCATTTTCGCGCTGGCGTGCGCCTGCATCCGCAAAAACCTGCACACGGTGCTTCTGATCGCATGCGCCGCGCTGGGTGCCATTGCAATGCTGGCCTATCTGTCGTGGGAGGGCCGCCTGCCCATCCGCGCGGTGATGATGGTCACCATGCCGCTTTCCGCGGTGCTCATGGCCATGCTTCCCTCTGCCAGAAAGGGCGTTGTGATCGCCGCGCTTTGCGTGATGACCGCCCTGTGCGCATGGTGCCTGACCGATATCCTTCCTTCCATCCTGCCCAATGAGGAAGAGAATCTGGCCCTTGGCAACGCCATGGGCGACCTGGAAGAATACGCCGTCGACGAGCCCGACAGCCTGTTCATCTACGACAGCACGCTGGTGGGCGCGGACCTGCGCGCCTTCCCGGATTACGAGTACGGCATGCCCACCAACCTGACCTTCTGGGGCGGCTGGGGTCTGCGTTCCCCCGAAAACTGCGCCCTGTTTGAGCGCTGGGGCATCGACCTTGCCGACTTCGACCCCGAGACCTTCCTGCGCGACGACGTATTCCTGGCCACGGGCCGCATCGACCCGCCGCCGACGATGCTGCTGAAATGGCTGGAAGCCAAAACCGGCAAGTCCATCGACTGGGAGATCTGGTCGGAATACGGCAGCGTGTACATTCTGCATTTCTACGAATACTGAGGCAATTATGATCCAAAAATGGCTTGAAAATCCGACCGTGGCAAAGCTGTGGCAGTTTGTGAAATTCGGCATCGTGGGCGTGAGCAACACGGCCATTTCGCTGTGCGTATATGAAATCTGCATCCATCTGGGGCTGCACTATGTGCTTGCTAACGGCATCGGCCTTGTCGTAAGCGTCATCAACGCCTACTACTGGAACAACCGCTGCGTGTTTGGCGACGGTGAAAAGAAAACCTTCGCCCAGCATGTGAAAACCTACTTCAAATCGCTGGCGGCCTACGGCGGCACCTTTGTGCTGGATTCGCTTTTGCTGATTCTGTGGGTGGAAGTCATCGGCATTCCCGAGGCGCTCGCGCCCATCCTGAATTTGTGCATCACCATCCCGGTGAACTTTCTGGTCAACAAATACTGGACCTTCCGGAAGGGAAAGAACCGCTGATGAATCCATTTCTGCCCGGCTGGGAATACATTCCCGACGTGGAGCCCCGCGTATTCGGCGACCGGCTCTACATTTACGGCAGCCACGACCGCTTCGGCGGGCAGGGTTACTGCGAGAACGAATATGTGGTGTGGTCGGCCCCGCTTTCGGATCTGACCGAGTGGCGCATGAGTCCCCACCGCTATTTTCTGGAGGATGACCCCAACAATACCGACAAAACCCAGAAGGGCTTTGCGCCGGACGTGGTGCAGGGGCCTGATGGGCGGTACTATCTGTACTACTGCCTGAGCGGCACCCGGCAGGTGAGCGTTGCCGTAAGCGACAGTCCCGACGGGCCTTTCACCTATCTGGATCTCATCCGCGAGATGGACGGCACGCCCTATGGCGGACGCCCCGGCAGCGTGTTTGCCTTCGATCCCGGCATTCTGCAGGACGACGACGGCACGCAGTGGCTGTACCTTGGCAGCGCGCCCGTGGGAGACTGGCGCAAAAGGCTGGAACCCACCGGCATGCTCATCGACGGCGGATACTGCGTGCGCATGCGCGATATGCTGACCGTGGAGGGCGAAACAAAGCTCGTTCTGCCCGGCCCCTGCGTAGCGGAAGGCACGGGCTTTGAACAGCACGCCTTTTTTGAGGCCATCAGCCCCCGCAAGATCGGCGGGCGGTATTATCTGCTGTATTCCTCCGTGCTCAGCCATGAGCTGTGCTGGGCCGCGAGCGACCGCCCGGACGGCGGCTTCCGCTTCGGCGGCACGGTGGTGTCCATCGGCGACGTGGGCCTGTCCCCCGAGCCGCTCAACTACCTTGGCAACACCCACGGCGGTATGGTGCAGATCAACGGACAGTGGTACGTGTTCTATCACCGCCAGACCAACCTGTGTCAGTTTGCGCGCCAGTGCTGCGCCGAGCCCGTGCACTTTGACGCTGAAGGCAACATTCTGCAGTCGCCGCTCACCTCCGGCGGACTGGAGGGCGTACTGCCCGCCGACGGCCCGCACGAAGCCCGCACAGCGTGCCATCTGTCCTCGTACAAGGGCACCTGCGCTTATTCCAGCCGTCAGCCCCAGCCGCAGATGGAGGACTGTCACCCCTACTTCACCCAGTCAGGCTCCGACCGCGAGCTGCTGGGCGACCAGCATATCGCCCGGCTGTCCGACGGCGCATGGGCGTGCTTCCGCTGGTATGCCTTTACCGGCGCGGAAAGCAGCATCACCCTGTGGGCGCGCGGCGCATTTGAAGGCACGGTGCAGGTAAGCCTCGCCCGCGGCGGCGATCCCGTCGCCAGCGTGCCTGTGCATCCCTCCGCCGACTGGCAGCCTTTCAGTGGTGAACTTTCCGTTCCCGCCGGTCAGCATGCGCTGTACCTCACCTGGCAGGGCACGGGCCACGGCGACCTAACGGCCTTCGTCATCAACTGAACCTGTGGCGGTACGCCGCCTGAACATAGCAAACTTTAAGGAGGCGCTTTCCATGAGCATCACCCTCAAACCCTTTGGCACCACGCCTGCCGGCGAGCAGGTGACCGAGTACACCCTCACCAATGCTACCGGCGCCAGCGTTTCCATCATCGACTTCGGCGGCATCCTCACCAAGATCATGGTGCCCGACCGCGACGGCAATCTGGGCGACGTGAACCTGAGCTTCGATGATGTGGCCACCTACGCCGGCCCCAAGAACGGCAGCATGGGCGCGCTCATCGGCCGCATCGGCAACCGCATCGGCGGCGCGCAGTTTGAGCTGGAGGGCAAGACCTACACCCTGGCCAAAAACGACGGCGAAAACAACCTGCACGGCGGCCCTGTGGGCTTCAACATGCGCATGTGGCAGGCCGAGCCCGCCGAGATCGACGGCGACCCGGCGCTGATTCTGCATCTCATCAGCGAGGACGGCGACCAGGGCTTCCCCGGCCGCGTGGAGGTTCAGGTGACCTACTGCTTCAGCAAGGACAATGAGCTGCTCATCCACTACGAAGCCGTCACCGACGAAACCACCATCATCAACCTCACCAACCACGCCTACTTTAACCTCGACGGCCACGACGCCGGCACCGTGCGCGACCTGGAACTGCAGATCAACGCGCCCATGGTGAACGAAGTCTCCCCCGCGCTCATTCCCAGCGGCAAGCTGGTGCCCGTGGGTGAAACCGTATACGACTTCACCGAAATGCGCCGCATGGGCGAGGTGCTTGACCACACCGCCACCGATCCCATGATGAAGGCTGCCCTCGGCGTGGACTTCAACTACTGCGCAGGCCGCGACCGCGAGACCAAGCTGATCGCCACCCTGTACTCGCCCAAAACCGGCCGCGTGATGGACGTCATCACCGACCAGCCCGGCGTGCAGTGCTACACCGGCCAGTTCCTTGACGTGACCGGCAAGGGCGGCGTGCACTACGGCCCCTACGCCGGTATGTGCCTTGAAACCCAGCACTACCCCGACGCCATCCATCACCCGGAATTCGCCAGCGTCGTTCTTCGCCCGCAGGACACCTACGACACCTTTACCATCTACCGCTTCGGCGTACGCTGAGGGAGGTGCGTTATGCAGCACAAGCTTTCCGCAGGCCCGCTGCTCAATGAACAGGGCCATCTGTGCGAGGCCGGCTATGCCACCAGGCTTGTCAAAACCTACGACCGCAGCGCCATCCGCGCCAACGCCCTGCGCATTAAGGAATGGGACTACTACTGCGCCATCAGCGGCGATATCGTGCTGGCCCTGACCATCGACGACAACAGCTACATGAGCCTTGACAGCGTCAGCCTTTTGAACCTCGCCACAGGCTTCCAGCACACGTGGAGCGCCATGGGCGTGATGACCCTTGGCAAGCGAAACTTTCCCGCCACCAGTAAAGTGGGCGACATCGCCGTGGAGACCCCCGGCTATGCCCTGCGCTTTGAAAATGACGGCACGCAGCGCATCCTCACCGCGCGCGTGGACAACTTCAAGGACGGCAAGCCCCTTACCGCGCGCCTCGTCCTCACCGACGAGCCCGAGGACAGCATGGTCATCGCCACGCCCTTTGCAGGCAAGCCAAAGGCCTTCTATTACAACCAGAAGATCAACTGTCTGCGTGCATCCGGCGACGTGACCTTCGACGGTCAGGTCTACCCCTTCGACCCCGCCAATGCCACCGCAGTGCTTGACTGGGGCCGCGGCGTATGGACCTACTCCAACACCTGGTACTGGGGCAGCGCCAGCGGATACATCGACGGTGTGCCCTTCGGCATGAACCTGGGCTACGGCTTCGGCGACACCTCCGCCGCCAGCGAAAACATGTTGTTCTACAACGGCCGCGCCCACAAGCTGACCGACATCGACTTCGGCATCCCCCAGACCCCCGACGGCAAGGACGACTTCCTGTCCCCGTGGCACATCACATCCTCCGACAACCGCCTGAACCTCACCTTTACCCCCGTCCTCGACCGCGCCTCACTGACCAGCGTCGTCGTCATCGAAAGCGACCAGCACCAGGTCTTCGGCCGCTTTAACGGCACCGCCGTCCTCGACGACGGCACCGTGCTTGAAGTGCGCGACCTGGTAGGATTTGCGGAGAAGGTAAAGAACAAATGGTGACGCGCAGGGGTTTCACCCCTGCACCCCACAAGGGACTTCGTCCCTTGACCCATCTCTGATGCCCATCTTATGGGCATCAGAGATTTTTTTATGTGTTTGGGGTTGCTGCTAAGACCGCCGGTCGGCGACAGGCCTCCCGGCTCGCGTGTGTGGTAGCATATATAGCAAAGCAACTCCCCCTACCCGCCCAAAAGGGAAAGAGCCC
>JAFULL010000056.1 GCA_017473345.1 Clostridia bacterium
GGCTTGGTGCGTTCAAACTTTGCCTTAGCCATTGGAATCGACCTCCTGAGATGTATTGGATTTTTTTGATCCGGCAGGTTTTGGATTCATGCGGTTGGAGCGGGTGATGGGAATCGAACCCACGTGGCCAGCTTGGGAAGCTGGAGCTCTGCCATTGAGCTACACCCGCATGCCCGCATGGCTAGACCTGATACCAGACATGAAATATTCTACCTTTTTTCCCTCTGCTTGTCAACCGCATTTTTTCCGTGCAAAAAACAGCGCTGCACGCCCTGGAGGTTTTGTTTTTTCAGCATTTTGCCATCTGAAAAAAGCTTCATCATTTTCTAATCAAGCATGCATTGTCAGGCGAGGTATATCTGTGTATAATACATTCAGGAGGTGATCCGATGGCGATCGCTGCAGATCTTTTACGCGGCTATACCGACACCATCATCCTGAGCCAGCTCAGCCACGGCGACAGCTACGGCTATCGCATTTCCAAAAACGTTGCCGAACTGACCGGCGGCAGTCTGGAAATGAAGGAAGCTACGCTGTATACCGCATTCCGGCGGCTGGAACAGAGCGGCTGCATCCGCTCCTATTGGGGCGACGCACAAACCGGCGCACGCCGGCGTTATTACACCATTACAGAGGAAGGCCTGCGCCGCCTTGAGGCGGACTGCGCCGTCTGGGAAGAAACCCAGCAAATGCTGGATCTGCTTTTGAAGGAGGATTCACAATGAACGAAACCATCAGCAAAATCGTCGATCTGCTGTTTGAAGAGATCGAACCGACCGAAGAGGTCGTCACCCTGCACGATGAAGTGATGAACAACTGTCAGGAGCGCTTCAGCGATCTGGTGGAAAGCGGCCTGTCTGCAGACGACGCCACGCAGGCTGTGGTGGAAAGCCTGAAGGGCATGGAGGAAATGCTGGCGGAATATCCTCGCAAAGTGACGCAGCGGGATACCGAAACGGAAGAAACTGTGCAGACATCCTTTACATTCGATCCTGCTCTCTCCCCCATTCACACCATTCATGCGCTGCATCTGGGCAGCTGCGATCTGTGTATCCGCCCCTCGCAGGACGCGCTGATCCACGTCATCTGCGCCAGCGATGAGCAGCCTGTGCGCGCCCGGCTGCAGGGCGATGTGCTGCTTATCGAGCCGGAACCTGTCAAACGTGAATTCAAGCGTGAATTCCACTTTGACATTGACGGTCGCGAGGCGCAGGGGAAAGCCGAGTTCAGCTTTGATCTGTCTGATTTGTCCGGTTTTCTGGGAAAGTTGGCACGCAAATTGGCTGTATCCTTTGGCGGAGACGGGATCGAGCTCCTCGTGCCCGAAGGACCGCTGCCCGAAGTGCGCATCGATTCCACATCGGGCGACATTCATGCCGAGCAGGTGCGGCTGCAAAGCCTGCACATCGGCACGGCGTCAGGCGACGCTTCTCTCAACAGTCTGACCATTGCGGACGTACTGCAACTCACCACTGCATCCGGTGACGTGCGGCTGACGCAGGTCACTGCCAACAGTCTTTTCGCCAGCACCACGTCCGGCGACATTGCAGCTGATGAAATGACCGTGCGCACGACCACGCGCATCAACACCACCAGCGGCGATGTAAACTGGTACGGCAGCAGCGAAAGTCTGGAGATCAGCACCATCAGCGGTGATCTGAACAACATCGAGGGTTCCATCGCCCGATTGAATTTCAAAACCGTCAGTGGAGATGCACGTATCGTAACGGACGCATGCCTGCAAAGTCTTGCAGGCCGCAGCACCAGCGGAGACCTGCGCGTGCGCCTTCATACTGCGCAGCCGGTACAGATCAGCTGCCGAAGCGTGTGCGGCGACATCAGCCAGCATGCGCCGTCTGACCCGGCAGGCAGCGTGCTGGTGGAGCTGACCACCACCTCCGGCGATATTTCCGTGCGCTGAGCATGCAAAAGCCTCCCTGAAAAAGGGAGGCTTTTGGTTTACGCTTCAGCCAGCGCTTTGGCCAGTTCGCCAAGCGCAGCAGTGCTGTCGGCATTGAGCGCCGAGCGCACGGTCACAGCGCCGTCCAGTACGTTTACATCCTTCAGGCCGGAGAGCATCTCGCGCATCTGCTTGCCCGCCGTTGCAGCCCAGGAGCCGTTCTCCACGATCGCCACAGTGCGGTTTTTGAGCGCATGGGCCTTGATGTCAGCCAGCAGCGTTTCCATGGCCGGGAAAATACCGGCGTTGTAGGTAGAACTGAGCAGTGCCCACTTGCCAAAGCGGAAGGCGTCGCTGAGGATGTAGGAGGGATGCGTGACAGATACGTCGTACATGGCGATCTTCTTCACGCCCATCTCACGCAGCATCATTGCCAGCACCTCGGCGGCGTTCTGGGTATGGCCGTACACCGTGCCGTAGGCGATGAGCACGCCGTCTTCCTCGGGGGTGTAGGTGCCCCACTTGACGTACTTGTCCACAAACCAGCCGATGTTCTCGCGCCAGACGGGACCGTGCAGCGGGCAGATCATGGCGATGTCCAGCCCGGAAGCCTTCTTCAGCAGAGCCTGCACAGACGCGCCGTACTTGCCCACGATGTTGGTATAGTAGCGACGGGCGTCATCCAGCCAGTCGCGCTCAAAATCCACCTCGTCAGCAAACAGGAATCCGCTCACCGCGCCAAAGGTGCCAAAAGCATCGGCGGAGAACAGCACCTTGTCCGTCTCGTCGTAGGTGACCATCACTTCCGGCCAGTGCACCATGGGCGCCATATAAAAGCGGAAGGTATGGCAGCCTGTCTTGAGAGCTTCGCCCTCTTTGACGATGTGCAGGCGGCTCATAAGCTCCTCGCCGAAGAACTGGCGGATCATCACGGCGATCTTGTCGTTGACCACAACCTTTGCCTCGGGCCAGTAGCGGCAAACGTCTCGCAGCGTGGCGGCATGGTCTGGCTCCATATGATCAACGATGATCCAGTCCAGCTTCCGGCCGCCAAGCGCATATTCGATATTCTCCATAAACTGGTCGCTGATGGCGCGGTCGGCGGTATCCACCAGAACGGTCTGCTCATCAAGCACAACATAGGCATTGTAGCTGATGCCGCGGGGAATGGGATATACATTTTCAAACAGGCTCAGACGGCGATCATTGCCGCCTACCCAGATCAGATTCTCATTGATTTTGGCAGTGCAGTGCATACGAATTTCCTCCTTCGCGTTTAGGACCTTTACTATCTTATCACAATTCTTTCAAAACGAAACACAAAAAGTACTCTACTTTACAAAATAGGCCTTTCGCGGTATC
The DNA here is from genome assembly GCA_017473345.1 of Clostridia bacterium. Classification (GTDB taxonomy): domain Bacteria; phylum Bacillota; class Clostridia; order Christensenellales; family Aristaeellaceae; genus Limiplasma. Next base: position 3,263 of record JAFULL010000056.1, read on the forward strand.
ATTACATTATACTGACCTTTTCTATATGGAGGTACATGGATATGGAAGCGATGAAGCGCGCACAGCAGTGGTCTGCCGACGTTTATTTTGATGAATCCACCCGCGGAGCAGCACAGAAAATGCTGCAGGATGAAGGTGCTGTTCTGGCTGCATTTGGCAGCGAACTCAGCTTTGGCACCGGCGGTCTGCGCGGCATCGTGGGCACAGGCACGGCGCGCATGAACCGCTATACCGTCGCCCGCGCCACGCTTGGCCTGGCGAAGGCGCTCAAGCAGCGCGGTGCAAAAGCTGGCGTGGTCATCGCTCACGACAGCCGTCACGGCTCCGACGAATTCACCGCCGTGGCTGCCGGCGTGCTGGCCGGGCAGGGCATTCATGTGCATGTCTTCCCCATTCTGGCTCCCACGCCCATGCTCAGCTACGCCGTGCGCGCGCTGAAGCTGGACGCAGGCGTCATGATCACTGCCAGCCACAACCCGGCCGAGTACAACGGCTACAAGGTCTACGGTTCTGACGGCTGCCAGATCACCGACCTTGCCGCCAAAGAGATCACCGAATGCATTACCGCCGTCGGTTATACCGACGCCGCTATCCCGAGTGAATCCGAAGCACGCGCCGCCGGTTTCTGGCATGACGTCGACGACAGCCTGCGCCGCTCCTTTGCGCAGGCCTGCCTGTTCTGCCGTCCTGATCCCACAGTGTGCACTGCGGTGAACGTTGTTTATACCCCTCTGCACGGCACCGGCCTGCTGCCTGTGCGTGAGGTGCTGGGGCTGATGCAGGGCGTTACCGTCACGGAAGTAGAAGCGCAGTGCGCTCCCGACGGCGACTTCCCCACCTGTCCCAAGCCCAATCCCGAAATCGACGAAACGCTTGCCATGGGCATTGCCCTTTGCCGCGAGACCGGCGCAGACCTTTTGCTGGCCACCGACCCCGACTGTGACCGCGTGGGCGTTGCCGTGCGCAAGCCCGACGGCGAATATGCCCGTCTCAGCGGCAACGAAGTGGGCCTTCTGCTGCTGGACTACATTCTGTCCACCCGCCGTTCTCAGGGCACTCTGCCCCAGAATGCCGTAGCCGTCAAAACCATCGTTACTTCTGACCTGTCCTTCTCCATTGCGCAGAGCTATGGTGTGAAGATCCGCGAAGTGCTCACGGGCTTCAAGTACATTGGCGAAGTGATCGGCGCGCTGGAGGCCGAAGGCCGCGAAAGCGACTATGTATTCGGTTTTGAGGAAAGCTGCGGCTATCTGGCCGGTACGCATGTGCGCGACAAGGACGGCGTGATGGCCTGCATGCTGGTTTGTGAGATGGCACAGGCGCTCAAGGCCCGCGGCATGAGCGTGTGGGAAAAGCTGTGCGCGCTGTATCAGCAGCACGGTTATCTGGGCACTCGTCTTCTGAATTTTGATATTGCCGGCGCTCTGCCCATGGTGGAGATGGCCGCCACCATGAAGCGCATGCGCACGCAGCCCCTCACCACGCTTTGCGGCCGCGAAGTGACGCAGGTGAAGGACTATCTCACCGGCGTGGACGGCCTGCCCGTCAGCGATGTGCTGGTTTACGAAGCTGCAGGCCTCAAGGCCATCGTGCGTCCCTCCGGCACCGAGCCCAAGGTAAAGGTGTATCTGTTTGCCACCACATCCGACAGCGCCGCCTCTGACGCGCTGCTGAGCGAGATGCAGGCCGCGATTACCGCCGCCATCCGTCCGCAGAAATGATTATTTAAAGGAGGCGCGCCATGCGCATCGCCCACATCAACGTCGTCTCCTCTCTGAGCACCGGCCGTATTGCCGTCGCGCTGTGCCGCATGGTGCAGTCCTCCGGTCACCGGGCGCTTCTGTGCCATGCGCGCGATCATGCGCCGACGGACGTGCCGTCTCTTGTGGTCGGTTCCAAGCTGGATACGTGGCTGCATGCAGGGCTTTCACGCATCACCGACCGCGCCGGTTTCTACAGCCGCCGCGCCACCAGAAAGCTGATCCGTCAGCTGGAAAGCTACAAGCCAGACCTTGTGCATCTGCATAACCTGCATGGGTACTATCTGCATTTGCCCACACTGTTTGCCTACCTCAAAAAGCACGACATGCCCGTCGTGTGGACGCTGCACGACTGCTGGGCCTACACCGGCCACTGCGCCTATTACACCACCGCCAAGGATGCTCCCTCGCTTTCGCCTCAAAAGCGCAGACGCGCCGAAACGCACACCGTGGGCTGCGAACGCTGGCTGGGCGGCTGCGGCGAATGCGTGCTGAAGCGCAGCTATCCCGCAAGCCTTGTGATGGACCAGAGTGCGCGCAACTGGCTGGAAAAGCGCAGCCTGTTTAACGGCCTCAGCCATATGGTGCTCACCACGCCCAGCCAGTGGCTGCGCGACGAGGTCAAGCGCTCCTTTCTGAAGGATTATCCCGTGTATGTGCTGCCCAACGGCCTTGACCTGAACGCCTTCCAGCCCTGCGCCAGCGACGATTTCATGCATGAGATCGTGCGCAGCTACGGTCTGGAGCGCACAGAGGGCCGGCGGCTGGTGTTGTCTGTCGCCGCCGTGTGGGATGACCGCAAGGGGCTGGAGGACCTCATCGCCCTGGCTGAAGAACTGGGCGATGAATACTGTGTAGCCGCCGTTGGTGTGGATCAGTACCAGATGGAAATGCTGGAAAAAACCAAAGTGATGGGCGTTCGCCGTACCGGCAACCTCAATGATCTGTGTGCACTGTATACCGCAGCCGACGTTTATGTAAGCGTCAGCCACGAGGAAACCATGGGCATGACCCTGCTGGAGGCGCTGGCGTGCGGCACGCAGGTCATTTGCTACAACGCAACCGCCATGCCGGAGATCGTGACCGACGAATGCGGCGCCGTAGTGCCGCTTGGCGACATTCCTGCCATGGCAGATGCTGTGCGCAGCCTGTGCGACCAGCCCAGGGCCTCCTCCGCCTGTCGTGCGCGCGCGGCAGAATATGACTCTGACAAACGCTTTGCAGGCTATATGCGCCTGTATGAAAACATGTACCGCCACAGCCCCGCCTATCGCGAAGCGCTGGCCGAAGCGGAAAAGAAAACCCGGGACGAATGATTGAACAAAGGAGGAACAGCCATGCGAAAAGCCCTGTTGACCGTGCTTCTGGCCGTGCTTGCGCTTTGCCTGTGCGGCTGTTCCGCCATGCCATCCGAACCGGTCAGGCCGGATGTGCGCATGCTTGATCGTCCCGTTTATGCGGACGAACAGGCAACTGCCGCCGAATCATTTGCCACTCAGTCCGCGCTCAGGCTGGATCTTTGGCTGGATGCTTCCCACACCATGGGCGGCATCAATCTCAACGAGGAAAGCATGTACCCCCACCACAGCCGCAAATACCGCGAGGGCGGTTTTCATTACCGCTACGAAGATACGACCGGCCTGTATGAAAACGTGCTGCGCACCATGCTGGCAGCTGCTGAAGGCTCACGTGTGCGTCTGCTGCGCTGCGGCGACGAACGGCTGACGGATGCATTCCTTGCAGAAGCTTTTGGCCAAAATGCCGACCTTCGCTCACTGCGCCGCGACATGCTGACTTACGCCATCGACCCCATGCCCACCGTGTTTGCCGGCCTTTCCGCTGAAAAGATGGACGGCAGTTTCTATTCACTGGGCAGCCCGCAGCTCAATCAGCTGCCGCAGCTGGACGCTGCCATGCTGGAAAATCCCGCTTATGCGCAGCAAATGACGGACGTGCTCAACCAGCAGATCCGTCGGATTCAAAGCGGCGATATGTCGCTCACCGCCATCGGGCAGGATACCGATTACCCGCTGCTGTACGCGCTTGACAACCTTGATCCGTCTCGTCTGAGCGTCATCACCTGCGACCCGGCCGCCATCCGCAAAACGACTGCCGTCGCAGCAGACGGCACGCCGCACGATCTGATCGCAGATCTTCTGGAAGAACGCGGCGTGTTTGACGCAGGCCTCAGCGTGGGTATGTATGCCTTCACTCTGGACTATATCGGCCAGCTTTCTTCTTTTTCGAATGCTGATTTCAGCGAGCCGCTCGTCTGGGGACATCTGAAATACAACACCAAAAAAGGCCGTGCTGAAGGTGTGCTGCCCATGCCGCGCACCCTGCTTGCGCTGGTGATCGGTCAGCCGCAGCAGGTAGCCGACTATACGGCAGCGCTCAATGAAACGTTTGAAACATCCGCCGTGTTCAAGGCTCTTCGCGGGCCCGAAAAGGGCGAGCTGACCTATGCGCTCGAAGGCCAGACCATCACCCAGCAGCCCTTCACTTTTGATTATGTCTATACGCAGATCGACCGTCCCACGCTGGCTGTGCATACGCAGCACACGCAAAGCGTGACCCTTTCAGCTGAAACGGTCGATGCAGATACCCGGCTGGTTACGCTGTCCGCCGGTGAAGGCCGCACATTCACAGTGACCCTTCCTCTGGAGGATGCGCGCGCCGAACTGACGGATGTGGAACTGAAAGCGCTCGACGCACTCACACTCCGCCATACCCTGCCCAACCTGCCGGATGCCGTCGTTCCCGAAAAGGCTCAGGTGATCCCTCTGCGTGATACGCTGTATGTATATGAACAGGGCGTGCCTGAAGCAACGCCCTTCACGATCGCTTCGGTTGATCGCACGGAAGACACACTTGTTTTCACTATTCAAGCGCAGGAATCCCTGGAACCCGGTTACTACCATCTCAGTCTCAGCGCTGATTATGCCGAACACATCAACTGGCAGACCGCGCCGTGGGTGGAGGAGCTCAGCTGTTCCTTCACCAATGAGCAGATCGCCGAGTGGGAGGCTTTTTCCCGTCTGATGACCCAATTCGAGCGCAGGCGTGAGAATGTTTCCCGTCCTTTCCAGCATGCATGGGGGCCTGCGACTGACGCGCTGTATCATGGAACGCCTTATCCGGACTTCCCGCCGGTGAGCAAGTTTCCTCAGCTGGCCAGTCTCGTTTCCCAGATTCAGACCGCTGCCAACGTGCAGCAGACTCCCTGTGTGCGCTACACATTCGACGTATTTGCCCTCAACCCTTAAGGAGGCTTTGCCGTGCACAAACGACCCATGCGCATCCGCTATACCGCAAGGTTCAAATGCCTTGTGTGCTATATGATCGCTTTTGTGCTGCCGCTTTTGTGGCAGGCTGCAGGGCTTGTGTTTGTGTACCCCTATAAACTGGCGTCCACCGCGCCGGACATTGCCGCCCAGCTGTCGCCGCATCTGTCCCTTCCTGTGCAGCCTGCAGCCGCTACCTTCCGTGAGGCTGCCGCCGTGCAGGAGTCGCTGTGGCTGACCTGTGCAGCGCTCTGGTTTGCAGCCTGCTGGCTGCTTGCGCTGCTTCTTCAGCTGCTGTGGCGCTGCACGCACCGTTCGCCCTTTCTGTCCTCCCGCCGCGTTCAGCGTGCGGTGGTCGATTTCCGGCTGATGATGCTGGCAGCATGGGCGCTCGCCGCTGCATTTGCCGCTGCCCTGTGGTATTTCGGCGTGCAGCATATCGTGGGACAAACCCAGTGGGACTGGCTTGTCTATTTCGGCGGATATGTGCTGATTCCCATCGCGGTATGGATCACGTCCCGGCTGGCTGCGCCGCCTGTGATCAGCGGCAAGCACGGTTTCTTCAAACGCCTGTAAACAGAAAGGAGGTCTGCGCATGAGCTGCTATGTGATCGCTGTGGGTGGTACGGGCAACAAAATTCTGGAAAGCATCGTCTACGCCGCATGCGCAGACGCCTTTTATACATACGACGAAAACGGGCAGCGCGTTCCCATCCGCAAGCTGGACATGCTGAGCGTTGACGTGGACGCCGCCTGCGGCAACACCACCCGCGCCAAGCGCGCTGCGGAATACTACGAAGAAGTGCGGCAGACCTTTGCTGCCTCTCCCTACGACCATCGCTGCTTTCATACTGCGCTGAGCGTCGACCGCTGGAGCACCGACTTAAGCCGCCGTGCTTCCTCGGTGGAAAAGATGGCGCAGAATCATCAGGCAGATAAATTACTGGCCCGTACCCTGTTTTCGCAGACCGAGATGCAGCTGGAATACAGCGAGGGCTTCCGCGGCCATCCCGACCTTGGCGTGCTGTTTTTTGCCGATCTTCTGGGTTCGCTGGACGAAGCGCGCAGCGCGGGCCTGCCGGATGAATTCAACGCCCTCATCGACCGCATGCAGGCCGATATCGACAGTGGCGAAACGGTCAAAATCATCCTGTGCGGCAGCATTTTCGGCGGCACGGGCGCCAGCGGTATCCCGGCCATTTCAAAATATCTGCGCCGCCGTTTTGCTGCGCACAGCGATCAGTTCGTCATGGGCTCCATGCTCATGCTGCCCTATTACAAAGTGCCGCCCGCCAATGTGGACGAAACGCGCGAAATTGCCGTAGACAGCGATTTCTTTCTGGACAAGGCGCGCACCGCGCTGCAGTACTACGGCATGGAAAGCATGATCCGCGACAGCGACGACGATCCAAACGGCCTGTTTGACGCAGTGTACCTGCTGGGGCTGCCGCCGGAGCATTTTGTGTCCACCCGCATTTATTCCACCGGTTCGCAAAGTCAGGAAAACGACGCGCATATGCTGGAATGGCTGGCTGCGCGCTGCGTGGCGCAGTTCATGCGTACGGGCTTTCGCGGCGTGCATGCACACAACATTGATTGCTACTATTATCAGTGGCACACGCCGCAGTTTTCTTGGGCCAGTTTTGACGAAGACAGCGCTCTGTATCAGGCGCGCTACGGTGCGCTTTGCAAAGCGGCTGCCGTGTTCTTTGCCGAATGCTTCCCGTCTTTACAAAAGCTGGTTTCCACCCATGACCGCCGCAGCGCGCACATCCCTTATTGCTCGGCCTATTTCCACCGTCTGCGCCGCATGAGCGCCGCCCAGCGCGCCCAGCTGGAAAGCCGGCTGGATGCGCTGTATCATTTCTTTGCCTTTTACGTCAACTGGTTGACGCAGCTGATCGGCGCCGTTCCGCCCGGGCTGCGCGGAAGCGACCGTGACGGTCTTCCCGAAAACGGTCTGTTTCTTGCGCAGCAGTTGGATACCCTGACGCGCATTCTTTCCAGCCGCACAGACGAGGACGCCGCCCGGCTGGAAAAATCCATCGAATGGCTGATCGTAAACACCGTGCCCGACAAACGCAATATGCGGCGCATCCTGCAGGGGCTTGGCGGCGGCGAGACTGCGCCCGGCCCGGACGGCGGCCTTGCTGCCTTCCTCACCGCGCTGCTTGGCGTGGTCTATGAAGATGACTGACCCGGAAAGGAGGTCTGCCCCATGAAGAAACATGAAAAGGAAGTGCTGGACCGGCAGACTTCCTATCTGACCTTTCTGCCGCACATGGACGACGGCTTTCATACCGGCTACCAGACCGTGCCCGGCGTGGTAAGCGACCGCAACCGCCGCCCGCGCGAATGGCTGGAAAGCCTCGCGCGCAATATGCAGACGCAAAACCGGGACGTTGGATATTCTATTCCCGATGTGCAGGCTGCCGAACAGCAGCTGCGCAGGCTGGCAAGACTGCACCCGGATGAGGCGCTTAAGCACCAGCAGATGATCGATTACCGCGCACTGCTGGCGCTGCTTCTTCTGTGGGACACCTGGGAACAGGATGAAGCATGGCCCAAACTGGAACTGCACGACTTTTCAGAAGCTGGAACCGCTTTTTCGGACTCTGTTTTTTCCGCGCTTAATCCTGCGCGCGCTGCAGGCGGGCTGAAGATATTTACCCTGCGCAGCGCACGCCAGACGCAGGGCGATGTACGCCCGCTGGCCATGCTGTCGCAGGCAATGATCATTGCGCCTGCCGCAGAGCCGGGTGATCTGAGCGCGCTGCTGCCCGCAGGCGTTACGTGGTATGACCGCAGCAGCGGTCGTTTTGTCGACCCCTGCGGCGCCATGGATGCGCTCAGCGCTTTCCGTCTGCTGGCTCGTCTGCGCGTTTTGCAGGCGCTGCACGAAGACAAACAGTGGCAAAGCCTGATCCTCAACAGCGATCCGCAGCTGGGGGGCGTATTGGAGCGCTTTGCCGCCGACCTGATCGCCGCGCAGCAAATCACGCCGGATGAAAACAGCCTGCGTCTGCGCACGCTGGCCGCCCATACCTTTGCCCAGACCGGCGCGCTGCCGGTGGAAATGCGCACCGCTCGCAGCGACGAGCCGTCGGTGTTTGACAATCCTCTGCTGACCGCGCTGGCGCCCGGAAGGCTGCCCGCCTGTCCTGCCGATACATTCTCCTTCTGTGTGCTGGAAGGGCTTCCCTTTGCCTGCAGCCACACGGAGTGGCTGTATGCGCCCATGTGCGTGAAGGACGAACCCAGCGTGCTTGCCCGCCTGCAGAAGGAACTGGATCTTCTTCAGCGTCACGACCCGCGCTGGCGGCGCGCCGCCGCACAGATGCTGCGCGCATTGCGGCTGGATGTGAAAAACCGCACGGGTCTCAACGAGCGTCTCCCTGTGCTGTTGAGCCAGTGGGCGGATGAACTGGAGGCCATTCCTGCCGCAGCCAGCCGCGAGCTTGTATTGGACTATCCTCTGACCAACTGCCCGGTCGCGCTGCGCACCCTGCTGGGCGACATGCTTGGCATGGAGGACGAAAGCTTCATCCGGGGCGTTTTTTCCGACTCACTTCTTCTGATGCAGGGCGAATGTCCCTATGAAAGCGAAGACCACTGCCGCGTGGATGGCTCGACATGGGCGCTGGCCCCGCTGTCGCCGCGCCTGTGCCGCTGGCTGATGGACACCGCTGATCTGGAAGGGCTGTATGCGCCGCTTCTGGACGAAGTGCATTTTGAGAAAAATGGCGCGCAGATCACAGCATCTTTCCGCATCCTGCGCCGCAGCCGCGAGTTGGGCAGTGCTCCGGTGAGCGCCGTCACCTTCCGCCGCACCTATACAATCGGAGCTTCCGCTGCAACCGGCACCGCTGTTCTCAGCGATCAGCGGCCCGGTGTGACAGTGTGGCCCAACGCCCGCTTTACCCCCGGCGTATGGAAGCAGTATTTTGTTTTTGCCCAGCAGCCCGATCAGGTAAGCGTGTGGACGCTGGACAGCGACTGGGTGCAGGGCGAACTGTACCGCAGCGCGGGCACTGCCTGGCAGACGGCCTGCTCAAGCCGTTTCCCGGCCTTTGTGGCTCTCAAGCGCGGCGAACTTTCGCTTGGCGCGCTCATCAACGACATTCCCCGCCGCCTGCTCAAGCACGAGCCTGCCGCCGCCATCGCTGTGGATTTCGGCAGCATTTCCACCACGGTCATGCTGCGTCAGGGTGAACGTGTGCAGCCCGCCGTTTTGCCGGAATGCATGCATCAGACTCTTCTCAAGGGCACGCAGCCTTCCGCGCTGGCTGAGGCATTTCTGCCGCAGGACGTGCTGCTGCCGGGCAGCGCAGTCGAATCCACCTATTACAGCCTGATGGATATGTTCAGCGACGAAAGCGAGCGCTGGACAGGCGTTTTGCGCGACGGGCACATCTATTACCGCACAACCCTCGAAGCCCTGACCTGCAAAAGCGCAGGCGCTTTGTACTACGACCTGAAATGGAGCGACGAGCTCTATGCGCGCAGCGTCATGCGACTGTTTTTAAAGCAGGCCATGCTGCAGGGCGCGCTGGCTGCAAGGCTGTGGGGTTCCTCTTCGGCCGCGTGGCGCGTATCCATGCCCAATGCCATGCCGCTTCACCGGCAGGAAAGCTATCTGGAACTGATGCGCGGCCTTGCGCGCGAAATTGCCGCCGAGACCGGCCTGCCGCTCACGCCCGGCGTTCCGGCCGTGCTTTACGCCACCGAAAACCAGGCCGACGGCCTGTATTTCTTAAGCCGCAGTGAGATCAACGCCAGAAGCGGATATCTCAACCTCGATATCGGCGGCAGCACGGTCGACGTGAGCCTGTGGCTGGGCGAAACCAAACGCGCCACCATCGAGTCCTCGCTGCTGCTGGGCTGCCGGCAGATGCTGTTTGAGTCGCTTCTGGAATGGCATGCACAGGACTTCAATGCTGACTTCAGCGACGACGCCTTGCGCAGCGCCATCACCACTCTGACCCACGCATGGCAGGCCGAAGGCAGTACGGTTCGCGGCCGCCGCAAGTGCATGCTGCTGTTGGATGACCTGCTGGCCACACAGGCTCAGACGCTGCGCAATGCCATGGAAAACAGCCGCGCCAATGGTCATATCAGCTATTTTGAAAGCCTGCTGCTGTTCCACATCGGCTTCCTGTTCTATCTGGCAGGCGAGCTGCTGGAACGTGCCTGTGCCGACGAGGACACCCGCGCACTGCTGCCTGAAAAGATGGAGATCTGCATTGCCGGCAATGGCGGCCAGATGATGAAGCTTTTCAGCGCAGACCAGCACACGCGGCTTTGCTCGCTCGCTCTTGCAAGGCTGAACCCCGAGCATCCTCTGAAGGTGCTGCTGCCCATTCAGAGCCGCCATCCCAAGCAGGAGGTTGCCCGCGGCCTGCTGTGCAGCGACAGCAGTCTGCAAAGTGCGCTGAGCGGCGTATCCCCCTTCAACGGAACGCGCGAAGGCAGCGAAAAGGAAAACCTTGTGCTCAACTTCCTCACGCTGTTTTATCACGTCTTCCCGCAGGCGGCTCAGCGCCTGATGCCCACTGCTTTTGAGGATGACGGCGCGCTTGCGCTGCGCGGCACGGCGGCCATCGAGCTGGACACCATCTTTGCCAACAGCACCGCCGCCTTCCCTGCCGATGACATGGCCATGTATGTACACTGTCTGGATGCGCTGAAACGGCTGTGGCACATTTAAGGTTTCAGTCTGCTCCTTTTGGGGTAGATAAACCTTGACATCCCCATATGGCCCGTGCTAGAATGCACGCATAAACCCATATATGATGGCTTCTTCGGGGCAGGGTGAAAATCCCTACCGGCGGTATAGTCCGCGAAGGAACGACATTTCGTTCCCCGATCCGGTGAAATTCCGGAACCGACGGTAAACGGCTGCTTGCAGCCAAAGTCCGGATGCGAGAAGAACAGTCCGCCTTGTTAAGCGTGATTGTCCCTGATGCATAAAAGCCATCAGGGACAATTTTCTTGATAAGGAGGCCCCCATCATGACCCAGAACAAAAAGACTTTCCTCTCCACCCGTGAACTGAGCACCGTCGCCATCCTTGCTGCGATCGCTGCCGTGCTGTTCATGATCGAGATCCCCGTGGTGCTGTTCTACAAGCTGGACCTCAGCAGCCTGCCCGTGCTGCTGGGCGCATTCGCCATGGGCCCTGTGCCCGGCACCATGATCCTGCTGGTAAAGGCCCTGCTCGGCCTCTTGCACTCCACGTCTCAGGGTGTAGGCGAACTGGCCGACTTCATCATGGGCTTTGCTATGATGCTGCCCTCCGGCATCGTCTACAAGCGACTGAAGAGCCGCAAGGGCGCGATCGTCGGCATGGTCATCGGCACGGTCGTGGCCACCATCGTGGCGGTGCTGACCAACCTGTACATCATGATCCCCTTCTACGGCGCAGCCTACGGCATGCCTGTGGAAGCCATCGTGGGCATGGGTCAGGCCATTGTGCCGGCGGTGGACTCCATCGGCAAGTTTGTGCTTTTGATCACCGCACCCTTCAACGTGCTCAAGTGGGTGGTCATCAGCGTGCTGACGGCCCTCATCTACAAGCCCCTTTCCCCCATCCTGCACGGCAGGAAAACCCGCTGACGGAGGCGACACACCTTGACTTTTGAAACACACAGCGTAGCCCAGACGCAGGCCCTTGGCGCTGCGCTTGCCCGCCAGCTGCAGCCCGACGACGTGCTGCTGATGCTGGGCGACATGGGCGCAGGCAAAAGCGAATTCACCCGCGGCCTTGCGCGCGGTCTGGGCGTGACTGGCTATGTTACCAGCCCTACCTTCACCATTATGCAGCTGCACGACTCCGGCCGCCTGCCACTGTATCACTTTGACTGGTACCGTCTCAACGACGTGGAGGAGCTTTACGAGCTTTCCATGGACGAATACCTGCACGCCGGCGGCGTGGCGGTGGTTGAGTGGCCCAGCCGCGCCGAGGAGGCCATACCAGAAACCTATCTGGAAGTGGCGCTTGAGCCTACCGGCGACGATTCACGCCGGATCACGCTGACCCCTATGGGTGGCTTTCGTGAACTGGACTGGAAAGGACTGACCCTATGAACATCCTTGCGGTGGATACTTCCGGCCCCGTAGCGGGCGTAGCTGTGCTGCGTGACGGCGAAGTTGCCTACGAAGGCGCTGCCGTCAACAAGCTGACGCATTCCGTCAACCTGATGCCCATGATTGAAGAGGCGCTGGGCCGTTCCGGCCTTGATGTGAGCGCCATCGACCTGTACGCCTGTGTCACCGGACCCGGCTCTTTTACGGGCGTGCGCATCGGCGTGAGCGCCGTCAAAGGCATGGCGCACGGCGCTGGCAAGCCCTGTGTGGGCGTGGATGCGCTGGAGGCGCTGGCCAGCGGCGTATGCATGAACGACATGTTGCTGTGCCCCATTCAGGACGCGCGCGCTGGTCAGGTATACGGCGCTGCATTCCTGCCGGGCATGCCGCCTGTGCGCGTGCTTGACAACATGGCCGAGAAACTGCCCGCATTCATCGAAAAGGCGCTCGAAGTTGCCGGAGACCGCAAACTCTGCTTCATTGGCGACGGCGTCAAAACCTATCGCAAGGCCATCATCGAGATTCTGGGCGAGCGTGCAGCCTTTGCGCCTGCGCACATGAGCTATCTGCGCCCTGCTGCAGCAGCGGTGCTGGCGCACGAGCATCAGGCGGATCAAGTGGATTACCTGACTCTCATGCCCGTTTATCTGCGTGCGCCGCAGGCTGAGCGTGAGCGCGCCCGCAAGCTGGGAGGCAACGCATGAGTGTGATCTACCGCCGCATGACGCTGGAGGATGTGCCGCAGGTGCATCAAATCGAGCTGGACACCTTTCACACGCCATGGAGCTATCAGAGCTTTGTGGACGAAATGACCACTAACAAATGTGCCCGCTACATCGTAGCTGAAGAGGATGGAAAGGTGCTTGGCTATGCCGGCGCGTGGCTCATTTTTGATGAAGGCCATATCACCAACATAGCCGTCATACAGTCCGCCCGCGGACGCGGCATCGGCAAGGGCGTGACCCACGAGCTGATGCAGTACGCGGCCAACATGGGCGTGCAGTACATGACGCTGGAAGTGCGCAAATCCAACACCGTGGCGCAGAACATGTACAAAAGCCTGGGTTTCATTGAACTGGGCGTGCGCAAGCGCTATTACGAGGATAACGGCGAAGATGCCTACCTGTATGTGTGCCAGAACATGCCTGAGGTACAGGAAGAGTTTTTTGAAGTAACTGAGGACGAAAGTGAAGCCTAAAAAGAGAAGCTGCAAAATGCAGCTTCTCTTTTTATATTTTCGTATCAAAAGCAAAAGCCGTGTGACTTTCATCACACGGCATTGCTTTTTCCACTGCTTCGACCTGCCGCTGAAACATACGCAACGCGCAGGTCGGCGGCACCGCTTAAGAAACTTAAGCGTTCACCATTTTAGCCAGGCGAGCCTTCTTGCGGTTCGCGGTATTCTTGTGCAGAATGCCCTTGGCAACGGCTTTATCGATAGCGGAGGTGGTGAGGCTGTACTGGGCAGCGTTGGCCTCCGTCTCAAACTTCTTGACAGCAGTCTTCACCTTGGACTTCACGATACGGTTACGGAGATTCTTCTTCTCGGTCACCTTCACGCGCTTGATGGCGGACTTGATGTTCGGCAACTTCTTTCACCTCCTTAGGGTCACAAATCGCAAGGTTGAGTATACCATGGTTCGACCCAAAATGCAATACCCAAGACGCAATTTTCCTGCAAAAAGTCAGGTGTTTTTCCTTGACTGCAATCAAAACACAAGTCCCGTAAGGAAAGCCACCACGCAGGAAACAGCCGCGACCGTCAGCAGGCTCTTTTCCATCCAGCCCAGAACCAGCGCTGCAATGGTGCCGGCCAACGCTGTGGGAAAGCTGCCCGTTGCCGAAAAAACAGCCGGAAAGGTCATCGCGCCCAATACTGCATAAGGTACATAATACAGGAAGGACTGCAGAAACACGCTGCGCACCTTTCCGCGGATCGCCGCCAGCGGGATCATGCGGATGAGGTAGGTCACGCCGGCCATCACCAGCAGGTAGATCAGAAACTTGCTCCACGCCATTATGCCAGCACCTCCTCTTCTTCATCCTTGACGGGCTGAGGCATCAGCCATGCACCCAATGCCGATGCAGCCACCGCGCACACGATGATGCGGAAGCCGTCGGAGATAAAGCTGAAGAGCGGCACAAGTGCGAACAGACAACTCATGGCCACGGCAATGAGGATGACCGCGCGCACCTCTTTGGAGCGGCGGAACGGAGGCAGGATGATAGCGATGAACATGCCGTAGATCGCCAGCCCCAGCGCCTCGGTCACAGCCGCAGGCAGAACGCCGCCTGCCAGCGCTCCCAGCAGCGTGCCGCCTACCCAGCCCAGGAACGGGCCGTTGGTCAGGCCGTACAGATAAGCCTTGCCCACTCTGCCGGGCTGCTGAGACGCAACCACGAAAACCTCGTCCGTGTTGCAAAACGACACAAGCAGCCTGTGCGGCAGCGTCATGGTTTTGTCCAGCTTCTGGCTCAGACTCAGGCTCATCAGCGCATAGCGCAGGTTGATGGTCAGCTGCGTCAGCGCCATTTCAATCAGCGGCGCGCCGGCGGCCATCAGCTGCAGGCCTGCCAGCTGCCCGGCGCTGGTCACGTTGAAAAACGAGATCATCACCGCCTGCAGCGCGCTTAGCCCCAGCGACGTCGCCTGAATGCCGAATGCAAACGACACCGACAGATAGCCCAGTGCAATCGGGATGCCGTGCTTTAAACCCCTTTTGTAATCTGCAAACATAGTTCTTATCGCTTCCTTAAAGGCAAATACATGCAACAGGCCCGCGCACAGCGGCGCGGGCCTGTTGCGTGATGCCTATGATATCACCATTCCGGTGTTTTTTCTACTGAAAAACAACAGAAAACCTTAATCTTTGTCAAACAGGATACCCAGGCCCAGCAGGCCCAGAATCCATCCCAGCGGTGAGCAGCCGCAGCCGGAGCGACGACGCTGTCTGCGGTGCGGCGCGTGCTTCAGCGGGCGGGACTGCCGGATAACGATCCAGACCAGGACCAGCAGCACAATCCAGCCGCCGGCAGTCAGGCCGTTATCCTGCTGCTCGTGCTGCTCATAACGCTGCTGATAATGCACGCCGGTGTCCTCAATGGCGTCCATCATGTCCAGCCACAGCTGCGAACCGTAGTTCTGCACATTGGCCGAAACCGATTCCTGCGCACCAAACAGACCGCTCATGCGGATGGTTTCGCCCGTCTGCTTTTCAACCAGTTCGTTGAAGGCCACGGCATAGTCGCTCATCGCAGCGTCATACTGCTGGGCGCGGATCAGGCCTGAAAAACCGGAAGACGTGTACATCAGGTTTTCAGCATTGGCTTTGCCAAGTGCTTCAGCCGCATCCTGTCCCATCGCGGTGGCAAAGCTGTCTTCACCGGCAGCCACCAGCAACAGCACAGCTTCCTTACCCAGATCCCAGTTTTCAAACAGCTGCGCCGCATAACTCTGTGCATCCAGACCGTCCAGAAAATGGACGAACGCTACATGCAGTTCGACGTCCGTTTCTTCCGAAAGCAGCTTTGCATACTCCGTCAGATCCGCAGTGATCTGCTTGCCCAGCACATTGGCGTCATCGGTCACAGCGCCGCGCTGCACAGGCATGCGCACACCGGCGAGGGCCGTGAAGGGAATGATCAGCGCCAGCAGAAGGCACAGAAAAGAAATCTTTTTCTTCATCTTTTATGCCTCCTTACTCAAACAGCGGGCATTCCGTCACGCCCAGCAGCTGTGCCAGATCGCCCACCAGCGGCGACGCCAGCTGTGCATTGAAATCAGCAGCAGCCTGATTGTACGCGCTGACCGTGGTGCTGGCCGACAAACTGTTCAAATCCGCCGTCAGCATGTCCAGATATTTCTGGTCGCGCTCGCTCTGCTGAAAGGACGGGGCCTGCTGCAGCTTGGCGCTCACAGCCAGCACAGCCTCTTCCAGCGCTTTGTCAGCCGCAGCGCGCTCACCGATAGCAGCGGTGCTGCTTTGCAGTACAGCCGCAGCGTTTTGCATGTTCAGGACGTCTTCATCGCCTGCGTCCAGATGGCGCAGCGCCACTACGCGCAGGTTCATACCATCCGCGCCGCGATAGCTGAGCACGTCCATCAGGCCGTTTTCGCTTTCCAGCAGGCTGGTTACCTGCGCGCGGTCTTCACGGTAGCCGCTGTATGTGCCGTACAGCAGGCCAAAGGCCACCAGCACAAGCGCGATCAGCACGCTTACGCCAAAGGGCAGCTTGGTTTTCATGTCGTCTTTTTCCTTCCGGTATTAGTGTTTCAGCTCCAGCAGCTTCTGCTTGAGTTCGGCCTCCATGGTCAGCATCTGCTTTTCAGCTTCCATGCGCTGATTGCGGCCCTCGTCCTGAATCTTCATTACTTCGTTGATGGTGTCGATCAGGCTCTGGTTGGTATTGACCAGCGTCTGCAGGTCGATGATGCCGCGCTCAGCCTCGCGGGCGGTCTCGATGGTGCCCATTTTGAGACGCTCGGCATTCTTCTTGAGCAGCTCGTTGGTCATGTCGGTCACAGCAGTCTGGGCCTTGAGGGCTTCCTGGCTGCGGTGCATGCCAAGGGCGATCACGATCTGGCTCTTCCACAGCGGCAGGGTGTTGGAAAGCGTGCTCTGGATGCGTTCCACCAGCAGACTGTCGTTGTTCTGCAAAAGGCGGATCTGCGGAGCCATCTGCAGCGCCACCTGACGGGTGAGCTTCAGGTCGTGCAGCTTCTTTTCGAAGCGGTCGCAGTTGGCGGCCAGATCGTTGGCGCGCTGAGCATCCATCGCGTCGCCGCTGGCGAGGGCCTTGTCCTTGAGCTCCTGCAGGGTGGTGGAGCGCACCTGCGCCAGCTTCTTTTCACCGGCGATGATGTACATGGTCAGCTCGCGGAAATACTCATTGTTGATATCGTAGAGGTGATTGAACATGCTCACGTCCTTGAGCAGCTGCACCTGGTGCTTTTCAAGAGCAGTGGCAATCTCGTCAACATTGGCTTCCACGTCGTCATAGCGATCCTGCATGTCGGCAACGGCCTTCTTGGCGTTCCAGAACAGTCCGCCAATGCCCTTGGGCTTTTCGGCAGCCGCGCCGAAGCCGCGGATTTCGCCCACCAGCTTCACAAGCATATCGCCCACTTCGCCGGTGTCCTTGGTGCGCACGGTCGCCAACGCACTGTCGCTGAAATCGGCGATCTTCTTCTGGGCCTCAGCGCCGTAGAGCAGCACATGGTCGGTGTTGTTGACGTCGATCTGGCCGATAAAGGCCTCGATGGCCTGCTGTTCGGCCTCGCTGAGAGACGCGCTGAGCTGTTCAACGGCGTTGCTGGCAGCCTCGGCAACAGCAGCGGCGCTGGGCTCGGCGATCTGCTCAACGGCCTGTGCCGTTTCCTCCAGCACAGCCTGATCCTGCGCCATGGAAACGGAGGGCTCGAGGGTAAGGGTGGGAACGGCGACAGCCTCGGCTGCGGCCTGATTCTGCTGGTTGTTTTCAGTCATGATTGCGTCCTCCTGTTACTGTTTCTTGGTGGCCTGCGCATTGCTGTGGGAATACGTGGTGTTTTGAGAAACCCGCGTGCGTTCGCGGGCGATACGCGTCGCCTCGGCGTCGATGCGGGCAGCCTCGCGAGCCTGCGCAGCGGCGCGTTCCAGTTCGCTCTCGGTCAGTCCGTCGCGGCGAAGCATCTGCTCCAGCACGTCGATATCGGTGGTCAGGTCGAGCACGTCGTCCTGATAGAGCTTATCCATCATCTTTTCGCAGCCCTGCAGCACTACCTCCAGCGCATCGCTGATGCGGTTTTTGGCGTTGCGGGCGTCGGCGCCGCTGACGCCGCGCTCATCAAGCATCCGGTAGCCCTTCACCATTTTCAGGGTGGTGGGCAGGTAATATTCCATGAACTTGCGGATCTGCGTCGCCTTATGGGGCTTATCGTACACCGCGCGGAAGATCTCGGCGCACTTGTTTTCCAGCCGGTCCAGCTGGTCAGACAGGTGTGAATCCGGAATGAGGTCGTTCTCCGTGCGGATCTCCCGAATCATCTCGCGGCCCTTCTGCAGCAGCGCATCCACCTCGGGGTTGCCCGTATCGCTCTGCACCTTCTGCAGGCTTTCGGGCGTTTTTTCCGGCGTGCTCAGGTCCAGGCCCTGCGCCATGATGCGCACGATCGCGCCCAAAAATCCGCACAGCGCAAATGCCAGCACAAACCCGCCGATGCTGTGGGGCTTGAAAATGGCGGAATACAGCGCAAACGTCGCGCCAAACGTCACAATGCCCGATCCGATCCCCTTGGTTTGATAGCTCTTCTTTTTAGCCATGTCCGTCTCCTTTGACCCATCGCCGTTTTTCGGCATGGAAGTGATGTTTTTTCACCATTCCTTCCATGGTCTGCATTATAGCATAATTTTGCACCCATGAAAAGAAAATCAGACTGAAAGCCGATTTGGAGCGTCTGAAAAATACATTAGAATTTGGTGATGATGATTGCGAGAGGGGATCTTCTTTTGCAAAAGAAGATCCCCTCTCGCGCTCTCCCCTAAGAAAACAGGGTTGACAGCCCAAGTTAGATTTGGTATCATATTTTTGCAATTAGATAATTATCTAATTAATTAAACATTGAAGGAGGATCCTTATGGGAGACACATGGAGCGCGCTGGCGGATCCGACCAGACGAAAGATTCTTTCATTATTGAAAGTGCGTGATATGAACGCCGGCGAGATCGCCGAGCAGTTCAACATGACCAAGCCTTCCATCAGCCACCATTTGAACCTGCTTAAGCAGGCAGGGCTGGTAACGGCTGAAAAGCACGGTCAGAATGTCGTCTATTCCCTGAACCTGTCTGTTGTTGAAGAAATGCTGCAGCTCATCAGTGAGCTTGCCGGCCGCAAGGAGGAGTAAAAATGCGTAAATTTGCCCTGATCTGTTCCATTCTCAGCGCTATTCTGGCGGTTGTTGTCGTTGCCACCATCCTTCCTGACACAGTTCCCACCCATTTCAACTTCCGCGGCGAGGCCGATAGCTGGGGCAGCAAGTGGAGCTACGTCTGGATGGGCCTGATTCCTGTTGCGATCAGCGTCATTTATGAGGTATACCGCCGCAAAACCCCCGACGCCAAAAACCATAAAATGGAAGATAAGCTGATCCCCCTGATGTCGCTGTTTTTCATTCCGGTCCTGTGGCTCACGATGCCGCTGCGCGGCGAGCAGACCGCCATGGATGTGCGTTACTTCTGCGGTGTTACGCTTCTCCTGGGCGTGCTGATGATCGTCATTTCCAATTATATGGGCAAGATCCGCCAGAACCGTTACATGGGCATCAAAGTGCCGTGGGTGTACAAAAGCGAAGCCATTTGGAATAAAACGCATCGTCTGGGCGGTTTCTTCGGCATGCTGGGCGGCGCTGTGATGATCATTACCAGCATCATTGCCTTGTTCAATGCCCATACCGCCTTCGCCTGGTGCTTTGGCGGACTGATCGCCGGCATCGTGCTGACGGTGCTGGTGCCCACCGTGTACAGTGCATGGCTGTACCACAAGCTGAAAAAGGAAAACAAGCTGTAATGAGCACAGCCCCGGCCTGAACGGCCGGGGCGTTTTTTTATTTCTTTTTCAGCTGTTCCAGCACCTTGCGGTATGGCATGATCATGCCTTCGTTCATCTGATTGCCGATCCTGCCGCGAATTTTGGGCGAGGAGATCAGCGCTCCCACCAGGTACATTTTGAGGATCATGCCCTTGTTCTTCTGTGGGAAGTCATACTGGCCGTGCGCCTTGTAGAAACGGTGATCGGCCTTCATCATGCCGCGCATCTGATAGATGAGGTCGCGGAAAATCTTCATGCCGCCGATGCCGTAGAAGTTCTGGGGCTGGCTGAGCTTTGTTTCCAGCGCATAGGCCAGTTGTGCCGCCATGCGGTCGATTTCACCGTCAGGGTCGGTTTCATCCGTCGCCACGCCTGCCAGTGGATTGCCGCCCACCTGTGCACGGGCTTCCACAATGGTCTGCAGGTTGCTTTCCACACTGTATTCTCCGCTGATGAGATAGCCAAACGGCATGCCCATGGTGACGGTGCGATGGCCGTTGCAGAACTGGCGGTCGTCGTAGAGCTTGAACCTTGCACCCATCGAATGGTCGCGGATGGTGAATGCATACACAATGGCCTGCGCCGTCTGAATTTCATCGCGCAGGAAGCTGTCAAAGCCATCCTTGTACACACACTTGCCGTCTGCCGCACAATTAAAGCAGCCCAGGCAGCCGCCCTTAAAAGGAATATCCTGCAGGTTGATCACGCGCGTTTTCAGCTTAAGCACCGCGCGGAAACGGTCGATCATGGCCGCAAGCTGTGCATCATCTTCGCGCAGATCGGCAACGATCACCACGTCGCCCGGCTTGTCGGTGGCTGTGTCTGTCACAGGCGTCACCCCGGCACGGCAGCCCTGCGGACTGACAGCCAGCACAGGTTCAGCAAAACCTTTTTCCATCTGCCAGCAGATGTGATCAAAGAACATTTCGGCCTCTTTGCGGCCCTTTTCCGTGGTCAGGTCGTCCATATCGGCGCTCAGGCCGCGCAGCACCCTCATGCCCATATCCTGACAATTATCGCGGATGTAATTATGTGCAGTGACGTCATAAAAATGTTTGGAGGTGCTGATCTGCGTCATGTATTTGCCGTGTACATCCGCCTTATGCTCTTTCATCAGTTCGATGAAACGGTGCAGCTGGGCAGGAGCGATAAAGGTATACACAGGATAGGCAAACAGCAGCAGATCTGCCTGGTCGATGGCCTGAAGCGTAGGCGTAAAATCTTTTTCCAGTGCTTTGATGCGCTGGCCGGCATGCAGCACCTCAAACTGATGCTCAGGATGCAGCGCCTGCAGGTACAGCGCTGTGTGCAAAGTGATGCTGTATGCACCTTTGGGACTGCCGTTGACAACAAGAATTTTCATATTCCATACGCTCCTTCGAGGGATCTGATCATGCATTCATTATAGCGTATTCATCTTTTTTTCTCAACCATGAAAAAGATTGCATAAAATCTTTTCGGTTTTATCATGGGATGTTCACATTTCATTCATTATGCCTTCAGGATATTGGTATATTCTGTTTAATGGAATATTGATGGCATCTCATTGGAGGTAGATCAATCGTGAGAAACAAAAAAACCCGTATCGGACGGGTTGCGCGGCGGCTGCTGATGCTGCCCGTCGTTCTGATGGCTGCTTTCCTGCTATGGAACTATGTGCGGCCCCTTTTATCCGACGAAATGGTAACCACCTATGCTGCCCACACTGTCAGCCGGGGCGATATTGCAACCGACAAGAGCTTCAGTGCAACGCTGGACGTGCTTCACAGCGAGACCCATACCTACCAGACGGATTTTGCCGTCCGCGAGGTAACGTCCATCAAAAAGCTGTATGTGCAAAGCGGCCAGTACGTTGAGGAAGACGACAAGCTGCTGCAGCTGGAAAACGGCACGCTGTACCGTGCCGGCATCGATGGCACCGTCAACGACATCCGTTTCCGAGAGGGCGACTGGGTATGGCCAAATGTAAACCTCATCCAGATCTGCGATCTGACTAACCTGCAGGTTTCCCTTTCAGTGGATGAATATGACATTGACAAAGTCGCCGTAGGCCAGCCCTGCACCGTGACCATCGTGCCGCTGGGGCTTGAATTTGAAACCGAGGTGGCGCATGTCGACCGCGTGTCCTCTTCCAGCGGATCCGTTGCCTATTACTCTGTCACAGCTGAACTTACCGTGCCCGAAAATGTGCTGCCCGGCATGACGGCCAGCGTGTCCATTCCGGCAGACGAAGCCCGCGGCGTACTGTTGCTGGACATGCAGGCGCTTTCCTTTGACGAAGAACGAAAGCCTTATGTGCTGGTGAAAAACGGCGACATCTATGAACGGGTATTTATTGAAACAGGTCTTAGCGACGGCATGAACGTGGAAATCAAAAGCGGCCTGAATGAAGACGACGAGGTATATGTTGTCACGGGCAGCGAAAAGGCCGTGCAGCCCATCGCGCTGCTGGATATTTACAAAAAGCTCGCAGGCGAAACGGTCGTCATTCGCGACCGCAGCGAAAGCGGCCGCATCAATCGCAGGATGCCGGAGGGAAACCCAATGTCCGACAGGTCGCAGCCGGGCTCTGAACGCAGCACAGATGGCCCTGCAAAGCCGGAACAGGAGAATAAGCAATGAAAAACACGCGCCATATCTTTTTATCCATTCTGATGGTCTGCCTGATGCTGACGGTTTCACCCGCATGGGCTGCAGAAACCTTTGAAGGCACCGTGGTGCCCGGCGAAACCATCAGCCTGACCGCACCCTATGGCGGCACTCTGAAAAGCACCGCGCTGCGCCCGGGTTCGCCCATTCAGGTGGGCGACGCGATCGCCGTGATGGAAACCACCAAAGTGCTGGCTTCCGAGGACGGCACCATCCGCGGTGTATTTGCGCAGGAAGGCGACAGCGCCGAACAGACGGTTTTGTATCTGTCGCCGGTCAGCAAGTTCACCATCAGCGCAAGCATCGGCAAGGCCTATGACTCCGTCGACGCAAAGTACGTCACGCTTGGTGAAAAGGTGTATATCAAATGCGCGTCAGACGGTTCTCACAAGGCAATCGGCGTTATCACATCCGTCAGCGGTTCAAGCTATGTGGTGCAGGCCACAGCAGGCGAATTGTACATGGAGGAGACCGTTTACCTGTACCGCACGCCTGACTACGACACCCAGCATCGCATCGGCAGCGGAACGGTCTCGCGCACAGAGGCTGTTGCCGTCAGCGGAAAAGGCAGCCTGCTCAAACTGCATGTGCGCGACGGCGATGTGGTCGAACGCGGTCAGCTGCTGTTTGAAACCGTCGAGGGCAGCATTGACGCGCTTATCTCTCCCGGCAGCACCATTCGCTCCACCGCCGATGGCGTAGTGGCCGAGATCCGTGCACAGGCAGGACAAAAGGTCAGCAAGGGCGACGTGCTGCTGACCGTTTATCAGACGCAGGATTATCAGGTGGCGTTTTCCATTCCCGAAGACATGCTGCCCAGCGTATCTGCGGGCGACTGCGCTGATATCTATTTTAACTGGAACGAAGACAAGGAAATTTGTTTTCCCGGCACCGTTACGGAGATCTCCTATGTGAGCCAGACCTCCGAAGAAACCGGCGAGGTGACCTACAGCGGATACATTGCCTTTGAACCGGACGAAACCGTTCGTCTGGGCATGAGCGTAAGCGTCATGCTGGACGAGTAAGGAGGAACGCATATGAAAAAATGGATTGCTTGGGTTTTGACTGTCTGCCTGCTCGCCAGTTCGAGCGCTCTGGCCAGTTCACCCGTTGACAATATTGCACGCTGGCTGGAGCAGCAGGCCATTAACGGCGATTTTACCCAGGAGGAGGACAACACTCCCTCTTCTCCCGTTGTTCCCCCGGTCACGCAGCCTTCAGCGCCTCCTGCGGACAATCCGCCTGTTACGCCGCCCGCACAGCCGGACGTGCCTGCTGACGATGTCGTCCCTCCGGCTGAAGAAATCCCGCCCGAGATCAACTATGACGATCTGCCCGATTCCGAAAAGCCGTTCGACACCGGCACAGGCCGTGAAGCCTACGTCATCAAGGACAACGGCTACCGTCATTACGGCACGCTCACCCACCTGTTTTCGTGGAATCGCATGATCATCCTGGCAACTGCAGATGTGCTCACCACCCGCTACTCGGTGGAGGACGTCAAGTATTTCAACAATTTTTCCGTCGACCCGCAGGTTTTTGACAGCGATACAGATTGGCACATCAATGTCTCCTCCACTGACCGCAGCGGCGAAGGCGAAGAAGGCAAAACCTACGTCTGGGTGGGCGACGAAAACGACTGGCCTGTCGCGCCCTCCCTTCCCGACGTCCCCGAAGAGGACATCGTCGAATCCGAAGTGCATGCCGCAGTGGATGCAAACGGCCTGGTCACCCTGACCGCCTACACCGATAAAGAAGTCTATTCCTTCGGTGTATATATCGAGGACGTGCTTTACGGCATGGAGGGAAACACCTGGCAGGCGGACAAATTCACCGAATACCGCTTTGCTCTGCTGGATGAGCCGGGCAATGTGCTGGCCGTCTCCGCCGCCGTGACCTTTGAGCCGGAGAAAGTGCCTGAATTGCCGGAAGAAGCTCCCGTTTTCGAGCACGAGCTGCAGGTCACACTGGATGAAACCACCGGCCTTGTCACCCTGAACGCCTACACCGATAAAGAAATCTATTCCTTCGGCGTATATATCGAGGATGTGCTCTACGGCATAGAGGGCAGCACATGGCAGGCAGAAAAGTTTACAGAATACCGCTTTGCTCTGCTGGATGAACTGGGCAATGTGCTGGCTGTCTCCACCGCCGTGACCTTTGAGCCGGAGGAAGTGCCTGAATTGCCGGAAGAACCTCCCGTTTTCGAGCACGAGCTTCAGGTCACGCTGGACGAAACGACCGGCCTTGTCACCCTGAACGCCTACACCGACAAAGAAACCTATTCCTTCGGTGTGTATATCGAGGATGTGCTCTACGGCATAGAGGGCAGCACATGGCAGGCAGAAAAATCCACCGAATACCGTTTTGCCCTGCTGGATGAACTGGGCAATGTGCTGGCTGTGTCGTCCTCCGTCGTCTGGGAACCTGTTGAGAACAATCCGCCTGTGATCGAATATGCACTGCAGATCAGCACGCAGGATTATCTCAGCGATGGTTCGCCCTGCACGCCCACCTTCACCGTCACCTGCGAACCCGAGCTGCCGGAGGGTATGGCGGTTGCCGTCATTCTGAACGGCGAAGCGCTGGGCGCTTTGGAGGGCGGCACTTTCGCGCCCGCTCTGTCCGGCGACTATCTGTTTGCGCTGATCGACGTCAACGGCAGCGGTGTGGCTCAGTCTGATGTTTACCCGGTCACGATCGCTGAACCCGAAGAAGAACCTGTCGTTTATCCCGAATACGAGCTGCAGGTCGCAGCTGAAAATTACACTGAAGGCACGCTGTGTATGCCCACCTTCACCGTCATGACCATTCCCGACATGGTGGAAGGAATGTACCTGTGCGTCAGCGCAAATAATGCCGGTCTTTCCATTCTGGAAAGCAATGCATATTCCCCTGCCGAATCCGGCGAATACCGCTTTATGCTGTTTGCTCCCGGTGAAGAGGGCGATATTGAGCTGGCGCGTTCCGCTTCTTTCAGCGTGTTATACGGAAAGCCCGCCAAAGAGATCTTCAGTTTCACCCAGCAGCTGGACCCTGACGGCAATCCTCTCACCGATGAACTCAACGACGAGGAAATCTCGCTGGATTATCAGAAAACCGGCGAAAACATTTCTGCCGACGGCAAGGAAGTTGTAACCACCTTCAACTCCCTGTTCACCACGCTCACGCTGACCTCCTCCACCAATGTTGTGCAGGAAAACGCCGAAATCCAGCTGAAGGTGGATTCCGGCAGCAGTCCTTATTTTGTGCTGGGCGGCCTGCCCGGCGAAGGCAGCTACACCTACGCCGTCAAAACGGAAGGCACAGGCTACGTTGCCCTCATGAGCAACGAATTCATCGCCTACGACAGCGGGGATTACCACTTTGCCATTCTCGATGCCGACGGCAACGTGGTGGATTCCCAGTTCTTCGGCAGCGTGACCGGCGTCGGGTCTCCTGCGATCGGCACGGCTGACATTGATGACGATGACACGAATCTTTCCATCACCTCCTTGCTGGCTGAAGGCTATGAACAGGGCATATGGACAGCCGAACTGCCCGTGTTCACACTCAGCGGCCTTACAGAAGACAGTGGTTTCCATTATGCCGTGCGCATCAACGGCGGCGACCCAGTCTCCTTTGACGGATCCGCCTATACCTTTGAACCCGAAAAAGATGGCAAATACACCCTTTCCTTCACAGCGATCAACGAAGCTGGCGTGACCGCCTCTGAGCAGACGGAATACAGCATCTGGCTGGACCGCACTGCGCCGTCCCTGAGTATTATCAATCAGGGAAGCTTCACCATGCAGATCACTGCGGGCGATGCCGCAAGCAGCAAACTGACCGTTACGCTTGACAAGGTAGGCGACCGCGAACTTACGCTTGCTGAAGGCGTCGGGCAGATTGTCTACAGCGCGTCGCAGTCCATCAGTTTCCCGCCCGGAAAGATCGTTGTAAAAGACGAGGCAGGCAACGCCACCGCCAACAACGCGACTGTCACTCTCTATACGCTTGCCAACGTGATGACCGGCAACGGCATGGCCTCGCTGGAGGGCATAAGCGGCATGGGCGGGTTCAGTTTCAGCTTTGGCGGCGGTGGGCGCGGCGGCAGCAGTACCTACCGTACGGTCAGCCATGCCAAGTCCTCCACAACCAGTGTCGTTTCCTATGATGCAGTCGAGCTTGTGGTGGAAAACGACAGCATGTCGCAGCTGGTAGTCGGCAGCGAGGCCTTCGACCTGGAATTGGAGCGCGACGCTTTCCTTGTGACAGATGAGTATGAAGAAAGCGAACCGCCCACCTTCTCGGCCAGTTTTACCGCCCTGAAAGCCGACGATGACGTGGACACGCTGGTGCTCAGCGCCAACGACAGCTCTGACGTCATCGACCGCCACAGCTATTCGTGGACCTTCAGCGGAACCGTGTACAAAAAGCTGGCAGCCAGCGGCATCGACTACCTGATGCTGCGCATCGGCGATGACGTAACGGTTTTGTCCACGGCTGGTTTCTCCGCAGGCATCCGCTACAGCATGTATCGCGCCGAAGGCCTTGCCAGCAAGGAATTCCTCTACACGGTGCGCATGGGTGTGCCTGATGAAAACTTCGCCATGAACGTGACCGTGGCCGGTGACACCTATCAGATGACCAGCGATACCAGTTCCGAATTTTACTACTACGACGTGTTCAACGGCACGATCGATCAGCTGCAGAAGGCCGAGGTGTGATTGATGGCAAAAAAGAGAAAAATCAAAAAGCTGCTCCTATGGCTGATTCTGCTGCTGATTGCCGCACTGCTGGTCCGCATAACGGTATGGCCAAAACTGACCGCTGCCACCACTGTGACCTATGACAAATACACCGCCCGCACGGGTACCATTTCCAACGCTCTCAGCTTCAGCGGCTCTGTGAGCGTGAAAAACTACGAAACCTTTACCGCCGACAACGCCGCGACCGTGCGCCAGATTTTCGTCAAGGAAGAGCAGAAGGTCAAAAAGGATGAAAAACTCATGCGCCTGTCCGACGGCACCAACGTTAAAGCCAGCTTTGACGGGCAGGTCAACGCCATCTCTGTAGAGGTGGGCGATGAAGTCGGCGCCAATGCCAACCTTATTCAGATTGTGGATTTCAATAACATGACTGTCTCTCTGCGCGTAAATGAGTACGATATTTCTGACGTGCATGTGGGCCAGGCCTGCCGCGTGACCGTCACAGCGCTGAACGAGACTTTCGATTCCACCATTTCTCATATCAACCGCATTTCTTCTTCCATGGGCAACACCGCCTACTACACCGTTACGGCAGAGCTGACCGTTACCGACAACGTTCTGCCCGGCATGCAGGCCACCGTCACCATTCCGCAGGAGGAAGCTGTCGATTCCATCATTCTCAGCCAGTCTGCGCTGAGCTTTGCGCCGGACAACAGCGCCTATGTGCTGATGTACGACGAAAATCAGCAGCTTAAACAGGTACCTGTGGAACTGGGCATCAGCAACGACAGCTATATCGAGATCACCGCAGGGCTTGCAAACGGCGACGAGGTCTACAAGCAGTCCACTGCCAGCAGCTCCTCCG
Source organism: Clostridia bacterium (assembly GCA_017473345.1). Classification (GTDB taxonomy): domain Bacteria; phylum Bacillota; class Clostridia; order Christensenellales; family Aristaeellaceae; genus Limiplasma. The sequence goes on from JAFULL010000056.1 coordinate 31,163, forward strand.
GCGGCCTGTTTGGAGCTTTTGGCTCCTTCTCCGGCGGAGGAATGCCCGGCATGGGCACCACCAATAACTTTGGCGGCGGCAACATGCGTAACAATTACGGCGGCGGTACCCGCAACAACTACGGCGGCGGCACACGCAACAACTACGGCGGCAGCGGTGGCTTTGGCGGCGGCATGCGCTGATGAAGGGAGAATGCAGCATGTTTAAACGCAAATGCCTCATCCAAAGTGCCGCAGCGCTGCCCCCTCAGGAAGAGATCTTCTTTCAGATGCGAAAGATCGTCAAACAGTATCAGCTGGGTGATGAAGCGGTGACTGTCCTCAGGGATGTCGACCTTACCATTCAGGAGGGTGAATACCTGTCGGTGCTGGGCCCCTCCGGCAGCGGCAAATCCACCCTGATGAACATCATCGGCTGCCTGGATCTGCCCACCAGCGGTGAATACATCCTGCACGGCAACATCGTGGGCGAGCTGGACGAAAAGGAACTGAGCCGCATCCGCAGCCGCGAGGTTGGTTTCATCTTTCAGAATTCGCAGCTTCTCAAGCGCATGGACGCCATGAAAAACGTAGAGCTGCCGCTGATTTACGCCGGTGTGCGGCCAAAGGAACGCGCCCGCCGGGCCGAAGAAATGCTGGTGAAAGTCGGCCTGCAGGACAGGCTGCATCACCAGCCCAATCAGCTGTCCGGCGGTCAGCAGCAGCGCGTGGCCATCGCCCGTGCGCTGGTCACTAACCCCAGCCTGCTGCTGGCGGACGAACCCACCGGCGCGCTGGATCAAACCACCGGCCGGCAGATCATGGAGCTGTTTCACGAACTTAACGAAGACGGCAACACCATCATCATGATCACGCATGACGTCAACATTGCCCGCAATGCACGCCGCGTGGTCAACATCATCGACGGCGTGCTCACCGAAGCGGAAGGTGAGGTGACCTTCGCATGAAAAATGCCTTCAAACGCCTCATGGGCAATGTGTACATGTTCGTTGAAAGTCTGCGCATGGCCGTTGCCAACATCGCCCAAAACCGCATGCGCTCTTTCCTGACGGTGCTTGGCATTCTGATCGGCGTCACGGCCGTCATCGCGCTGATCACCACCATTTCCGGCGTGTCCAGTTCCATTTCCGACTCGTTCACCTCCATGGGCGCAGGCAGCCTTACACTGTCGGTTACGGGCACCGAGCTCAAAGCCGGTCTCAGCGGCGAGGATATGGATGACATCACGCAGCTGGATCACGTGACCGGCGTTGCACCCAATGTGTCGCTGAGCGTCAAAATGGCTTACGGCGATACCAGTGAAACCAATATACGCACTGTCGGCACCAACGAATACTACTTCGTCAACGACCCGGAGGCCCTCAAAAACGGGCGCGCCATCACCCCCATCGACATCGACACCATGGCGCGCGTGTGCCTCATTGGCTCGGAAACCGTGGACACCTTCTTCTACGGCGTCAATCCCATCGGCGAAACGATTTATATCAACGGCATCAGCTTCACCGTCATCGGCACCCTGTCGGACAGTTCAGATGATACCGTCGCCAGCATTCTGGCCGGCTCCACCGAGATTCTGATGCCCTATTCCACCGCCCTCAAGCTAAACGGCGCCACGCTGGTCACCAGTCTGACCGTTTACATGGACGACGCAGAAATGTCCTCCGTTGTGTCTGCCGATCTGGAAGATCATCTGGACGCACTGTTCAACTACGAGGACGACACCTACACCATCACCACCATGGAAAGCATTGAGGAGATCATGGACAGCATGCTCTCCATGATGTCTGCGCTGCTGGCGGGCATTGCCTCCATCGCGCTGCTGGTAGGCGGCATCGGCATCATGAACATGATGCTTACCTCCGTCACCGAGCGCACAGTCGAAATTGGCCTGAAGAAGGCCATTGGCGCCGAGCCCGGTCAGATTCAGATTCAGTTTCTCATCGAGTCCTTCCTGCTTTCCATGATCGGCGGTCTGGCCGGCGTGGTGCTGGGCATTCTGCTCTCGGCGGCGCTTTGCTCCGTCATGGGCACAGGATTTGTCATCTCCTACGGCGCCATCGCCCTGGGCGTTGGGTTCTCCGCCGCTGTAGGCATCATCTTTGGCTGGTCGCCTGCGCGCAAGGCGAGCAAGCTGAGCCCCATCGACGCGCTGCGCAGAATGTAAAAGGGAGGTATCCTCAACATGAAACGTTTCCTCGCCATGCTTATGCTGCTCGCCCTTCTGCCAGTCTTTGCGCTGGCTGAAACCACCTTCGACGGCAGCGTCGTCGCCGGTGAATCCGTCGGTGTGACCGCGCCGTTTGGCGGCACGGTATCCAGCTTTCGCCTGCGTGCCGGCAGTCTGATCACACTGGGTGAAAAAATCGCCACCATTGCCACCACCAAGGTGTTCGCCTCTGCCGATGGCGTCATTGCAGGCGTGTTTGCCCAGCCCGGCGACAGCACCGAAAGCCTTGTCAGCCGTTACGGCGCAGTAATGTACATCGTGCCTGACAACAAATACACCATCGCCGCCGACATTGAAAAGGCCTATAATTCCAGCGAAACCAAGTATGTCAACATCGGTGAAAAGGTCTACATCACCTGTGCCAGCGACGGAAACCACACTGCAGAAGGCATCGTGACCGCCGCCAGCGGCACCACCTACACGGTGGAAACCACCAAAGGCGAACTGCTGATGGAAGAAAGCGTGAATCTATACCGCGACGCTTCCCGCAACAGCAAAACTCGCGTGGGCCGCGGCACGGTAGGCCGCACGGCAGAAATTGCCGTCAACGGCAGCGGCAGCCTGCTGAGGCTGCACGTGCAAAACGGCGACCGCGTCTCCCGCGGCGATCTGCTGTTTGAAACCGTGACCGGCGAGTTTGACGGCCTGTATGCCACCACAAACGAAATTCTCTCCGATGTGAGCGGCGTGGTGGCCTCGGTCAACACATCGGCGGGCGCAAACGTCAACAAAGGCGACACCCTGCTGACCGTTTACACCATGGATTCACTGCAGATCGAAATCAACGTCAACGAATACGACCTGGCCACCATCGCCGAAGGCGACACGGTGCAGATCTCCTTCAACTACGACGAAAACAAGACCGAGCAGACCACCGGAACAGTATCGCTCATCTCCCACATCAGCACCACCGACTCAGCCGGGGAAGCCAGCTATCTGGCCTATATCGACTTTGAGCCCGACGAGGATGTGCGCATCGGCATGACGGTCGTCGTCAGCACCATCGACGAGGAAGAAGTCTGGATGGAAGAAGACGGCGTGGCTGATGAAACCACCGGCGTATAACAGTTCAAAAACCCTGCCATATGGCAGGGTTTTTCATTTAGCTTTTTCGCGTTTTTCTCAGCATGACGATTCCCAAAGCACTAAGGCAAAGCAACATCATCAGCAATACAGGGCGTGTGCTGTCGCCTGTTCTGGGCACCGTTTCCTGTGGATCATCCGGATCCGCAGGATCAAACACCGAAGCCGCTGCTTTCATCCGCACGCGCACAGGCGAAACGCAGTCGATATATCCACCCATGGTCTGCGACTGGTGACGGCCGCCCAGCGGGTCGAACAAAAACACATCCGCCGCCTGCTGAATTCCTTCCAGCGTAAGCAGGATCTCTGCGGACGGATCGGTCAGACTGCTCACCAGCAGCGTATAGGTATGCTCGCCGTCGTCCACTTTTACTGTATTCGAAACAGCATTTCCGCAGGATGCCTGCAGCGTAAGGGCGGTTTTGCCATGTACATTGGCAGTAATACGCGCGGTGACCTTTGCCTGCCATGTGCTGCCATGCTGGCTCAGTTCAGTCGCCGTACTGATGAACGCCGCCTGCGAAATGAGCGGATCTGCCGGAGCTTTTGCAGGCAGCGCAAGAAGATAGCGCACCAGCGCTTCGCAGTTCGTCCGGGTATGCTCCGTTTTGGGCTGATTCAGCAGCTCCGGGCGGATGCAATCCGATGCTTTAAAGCGCGTGGCCGTCGTGCCCAGATAAGCCCTGTAGATCTCCATATCGTTGGTCAGCACCCAGATCACGCTCTGGGCCGCGGTGATGCACTCCGTTTCCGTCAGGCTTTCCACCGGAATATATGCTTCGCCATCTGCGCTGCGAAGCCATTCATTCACCTGCTGTTCCAGCCTGCGCATATCGGTGACGTGCGGAAAGCTGTTCGTCAGCACCGCTCGCAATCGTCCTGCGGTTTCCGTGCCAAAGTATCCGCTTTCCTCCAGATTCAGTCGGCGATAGGCATAGCCCTGAATGCCGTCGGTCACTGCATCCAGACAGTATACCGGCGTGGATGCATACGGCCCCTCTCCCCCATTGCCGATCTCCTGCGGATGGATCAGGTTCATGGTTTTATGACCGGTATAGTTCCAGTCGGCTTCACGCACGCCATCGCCGTCCTCGTCCACCTTCAGATAGTTATAGTGCGGTGACGGATGAAAATACTTTTGTCCCCAGGCATAGTCCGGCATGGTTTCTCCGGTGTAGTTAAAGACATACAGGTCGCCATCCTGCACGGTTTGCGCAAATGCGCAGGATGGCGCCAGCAGGCACAGCATCATCAGCGCTGCGATCGCTCGTTTCATTCTGGTTCCTCCCCGTTTGGCAGCTGAAGCTGCACACAGGGCTCATTATATCCAGCTGTTTCCTTCTGTCAGCAGATGCGACCAAACAAGTGCCGCTTCGACAAAAGTACAGGAAAGTCTTTGCTTTTCGCCCATGGAATGCTAGAATAGGAACAGAAACGGAGGGACTGCAAATGAACACCGCCCGACTGACGGCGCACATCGAAGACCTGCTTGCCCGCTACCGTGAAGCCGGGTATTTCCCATCGGCAAGTGTGCGCGTCTTCAATGCACACGAAACGCTTGCCACTGCCTGCACAGGCGATGCGCGGGAAGATTCGCTGTTTGACGTTGCATCACTTACCAAAATCGCCACGACAACGCGTATTCTGCTGGCAATGGACCGTGGCCAACTGGCGCTGGATGCAGCTGTTGCCGACTGCTTTGATGAGATCCGGCAGGATGCATGGCTTGCCCGGCGCTTTGACGGCGTGACCCTGCGTATGCTGCTGACGCACACCTCCACCCTTACACCGTGGTTTCCGTTCTACAGCCGCCGCGATGAGGATTTCTGGCAGGTGCTGCATTATGCGCTTGAGCACACTGAAGTGGTGCAGGGCATGGAATATTCCGACCTGAATTTCATGCTGCTGGGCGAGCTGCTCAACCGCATTTCCCGCACCACGCTGAACGAGGGCCTGCAAAGCGAGCTGGTCGAACCGCTCGGTCTGGGACGGATGATGTACCATCCGCCGCTGGAGGCGCACATCGTGCCTTCGTGTTACGACAATGCCATCGAAATGCAGATGTGCGCAGACCGAAGCATTGCCTTTGACGGCTTCCGTCCATCGGACACAGAGGTACGCGGAACGGTCAACGATGGCAACGCGCACTACTTCTTCCACGATGAGGCAGGCCACGCCGGCATCTTTGCCGACACACAGGCGTATGCAAAGCTGTGCCAGTTCTATATGAACAGCCCGTCTTCCCTTTTGCGTGCGGCACAAAAAGAGCAGCCCGGCGCACCCACGCGCGGACTGGGCTTGCAAACCGGCACAGCCTATCCGCATGGCTGCGGACACACAGGCTTTACCGGCACCAGTATTTATTTCTCTGCCGAGCACGATATTGGCGTAGTCGCGTTCACCAACCGCCTTTTCTTCCATCAGCCCAGCGGGCAGAACACCGGCGAATTCCGGCGCGCGCTGCATGAAAGTGCGTTCGCCCTTGCGGCCAAATGAAAAACAACCGGCTTTCAGGCCGGTTGCTTTTTTGATCATTCAATCCCGCGGATATGCCTTGCATCGTTGAGGATTTCAAACCTGGGAGCTGCCAGCACGCCCTTGCGGTCGTCGAACTTTACGACCGTCACAGCCGTAAAGTCCATGGCCAGTGTGGCACAGAAATAAGGGAACGGCAGGTTGGCGATATGCGAAAGCGCCACGCTGGACGAACCGCCGTGGCTGAACATGGCGACCGTGCGGTTGGTGTTTTCGCCCACCACGCGATAATAATCACCCTCGCGCTGATAGCCCAGTGTCAGCAGCCAGCGGTCGATATTCCGTGAAACTGTTTCATACTTTTCCACCACTTCGCTGTGGCAGAACGGCTCGCGCTGCTGCCAGTCTGTATGCATCAGGCTTTCACCGCGTTCCGCCAGATCCCACGAAATAAACCACGGATTTCCGCCTTTGAACAGCTCTGTTCCATCCTTGGAACCCCAGCGGATCTCGCGCATGAAATCACACTTTACGATATCCAGCCCCAGCTTGTCAGCTGTATACTGCGCAGTTTCATAAGCTCTTCCGCAGGTGGACGCATATATTTCACAAATGCCCTCATTGGCCACGCGCTCAGCTGCAGCCTGCGCATGCTTGTGCCCGAGTTCTGTCAGGCAGTCCTTTTCATAATTCGGGTGTCCATGGCGCACAAAAACGATTCTCATGCCGTCGCCTCCTTTCCGTCTTTTTTCGCCGCAGCCGCCCATAAGTCCTGCCGGACAGACAAAAACCGGGGAATGCATGCATTCCCCAGTTTTCATTACTGCAGCTGCAGGTCAAAGTTGATCTGAAAATTGACTTCTCCATTCAGAAAGGCTGCGCTGATGGAAGCGTTCACTCTGGGTTTGCCGTTGATAAACTCCATCGCGTTCACATTGAGCCGGTAATGATCCTTTTCTGAGATCAGCCCCGTGCCGAACAGGCTGCCCGGCATGGACACGTAGTGCTGCATACCATCCGGCCCCACCGCATAAAGGGTAAGATATTTGACTGCATCGCCCTGTTTAAGGTCAAACACATCGCCGCCCCTTGCCGTGGTGGGAACGGAAAGATTGATGCTTTCAATTTCCGCGCAGCCGATCGGGTTCAGCCATACGTCGTAGCTGGTGTCTGCCTCGCTGCAGCACTTTTCAAAAGCGGAATAGGTGCACTCATACTGCTGGCCGTTATAGGTGAAATCAATCATCGGTTCAGCAGGCTGTGCCAGCGATATGGATGGCAGAATCATCATCATCGCCAGCAGGAAAAGGGTGAAATGCTTCATGGGTATTCGCTCCCGGCCTGACCTATAAACTTACAGCACCAGAGAGGGTGCGGAGTATACGCGTGCCGCCATTTCGCTGTCGAGCATGTACAGGCTTCTGGGATCGCTGCCGTAGAGATCGTACTTCTTCACGAGGCTTTCGGCATTGTTTTCCTCTTCGCCCTGCTCCTTGACGAACCAGTCCAGAAACTGCATGGTGCGGAAATCGCGCACGTCGTAGGCAGCCTCGTAGATGGTATGAATCAGGCTGGTGACATAGCGCTCGTGCTTCAGGCCCGCTTCCAGCACCTGCTTGTTGCCGGTCAGTTCCACGTCGGGCTTGGCGATGGCGTCCAGGTGGATCTGCTCGCCGTTGTTGCGCAGGTACTGCAAAAACAGCATGGCATGGTCGCGCTCTTCCTGCGCCTGGATCATGTACCAGTTGCCAAAGCCGTTGAGTTCTTGATCATAATAGTAGTTGGAAAAATCAAGATACAGATAGGCGGAGTAAAATTCCTTGTTGATCTGTTCATTGAGCAGCTTTACGACCTTGGCATCCAGCATGGTAGTTCCTCCTTATCAAACCGTTCGTTATTTTGTTGATTTCTTTTTACCCTGTTTCTCAGGAAGTGAAACGCTTATTTTCTGAAGCGTTTCCATCAGCCGGTATTTTTCCTCGTTGCTCAGGCAGGCAAACAGCGCTTCTTCGGTGGTTTCTTTGCGTTTCAACGCTTTTTTGACGTTTTTTGAGGTGCTGAGCAGTTGCCATAGCGGCCCGTCTTCCGTTACAAGTGCCGTCCACTTGGAAGTCTGTTTGGCTTCCTGTCTGGCAAAATATTTTTCACCATATTTGCAGTGCAGGTGATTCATCGGGCAGTGACGGCTGCAGCCCGGGCAGGTATCTTTCATGGGTGGTTGCTCCTTCGCGCGGCTTGTCAAAGTATTTGCCGCACCTATGGTATAACCACTTTTGCCCTTCTTGAAACAAAAACTCCCCCTCATGCAGAGGGGGAGAAAAAACATTACACCGCGTAGGAATGCAGGCCAGGCAGCAGCTTGTTGACGCCTGCGAAGGTAAACAGCACACAGAACACCGCGATCACCGCAAACCACGCCATGCGCCTGCCCTGCCATTTCATACGCATACGCTGGTGCAGGTAAATCGCATACAGGATCCACGTGATCAGCGCCCAGGTCTCCTTTGGGTCCCAGCTCCACCAGCGCGACCATGCCTGCTCAGCCCAGATGGCGCCGGACAGGATGACCACCGTCAGCAGCAGAAAGCCCAGGCAGATCAGGCGGTAGGCCATGTAGTCGGTCTGCTTCATACGGATCTCGCTTTCCGCGTGTCCCTTTTTGAGCTGGATCAGGTAATGCGCGCCCAAACCGCCCGCAATGGCAAAGGCCGCATAGGAGAACGTAGCCGAGCCAATGTGCAGCGCAAACCAGGTGGAGCGCAGCGCGGGCATGAGTTCCTTGATCTCCATGGGCTGGAAGGCCGCATAGGAAAGCACCAGGAACGCCACCGGCATACTGACCGTAAGCACCCATTCCTGCTTCAGGCGGGCGTACAGCACCAATCCCATGATGGCGGCAGACCACGCAAAGCCAGACGCAAACTCAAACTGGTTTGCCAGCGGCAGACGTCCTGCGGCAATGCCGCGCCATGCCGTGAAAATGGTATGCAGCGCAAAGCCAACAGCAAAGGCGATACGTGCAGCGCGGCAAAGCTTCTCTTTGCGCAGCGCCACGCCCACAGCCTGCAGCATGGTGGCTGCAAAGTACACAACGATCGATGCAAAGAACAGAATTTCCATCATTCTTCCTCCTCAAGGCAGGATTGGATGTCGATCAGAAGGCCCGTCTGCGTCTTGGGGGCCAGCACTGCATAGCCGTCCTGCGTAACGGCCACCGCCACAGGCACCGTGAAGAAGCACAGATACAACGCCGCTACCATCAGCAGAAACACCGCGTACAGCGCGCCCAGAATGGCCGTGTTCATGTGCTTGATGCGCAGGCCCGGATAACTGACGGGATCCTGCAGCGTAAAGCTGACGTCGCCGATGGTGAGGGTTTCGCCCGGGAAGGCCAGCACAGGCGTCATCATGCCGGCCGAAACCGACAGCACGTCATAGACTGGGTCGGAGTAATCGCCCGACGTGCTGGTGATGAGCGTAACGCTGCCGTCGGCGTCCGTCACATAGCCGGGATACAGCGCCTGAAAAAACATGCCGTTTTTACCGTCCAGCGTCAGGAAGCAGGCTTCGATCAGCGTCATCACTTCGCTTGCGCCGTTGAGGTTGTTGTGTATCAGCACACTTCCGGCTGTGCCGTAGGTCTGCTGATACACCTTGTAGCCCTCAAAGCTGAGCGGCTCGTTGACACGGATCTGTTTGGCCGCCTCACGCTTTCCGTCGGCGGATTTCATCACCAGCTGGCTGGCATAGTCCAGCTTGCCGGTTGCATCCTCGATCTGGAATGCTTCCACGGTGATGCTGGCGCCATCGTCCAGCACAAGCGTTTCGCCGGGCATAACGGTCTGGTCGGTCACCTGAGCGGTGACCACAGCCGCAGCGCCCACCACCAACACTAACAAAAATGACAGGTGCGTCAGGAATGAGCCATAAAAACCAAACAGGTTTTTGGTATATATCTTTCGTCCGTCGCATTCCTCGCAGCGGAAATGCCGTTTTTTCAGCAGCCCGCACAGCCTGTCAGCCTGTCCCTGTTCAAGGGCGCTGGTCGGCTGAACGCCGCAGGCATTCGTGCGCAGCTGCTGCGCCGCCTTCATGGTACGGGGCAAACGCAGGATGGAGCACAGCGTCAGGTTCAGGCACAATGCAGCCATCAGCACAAAAAAGTACGGAGCGGAAAACACGTCGTTAAGCTTGAGCGCAAGGATCAGCTGCGCCGTCTGAGAACCGTAGCGGTTCACATATTCCATGGGTTCGCGCTGCTGCACGATCAGCGAACCGGCCGCCGAGCAGGCGATGACCAGCACCAGCAAAATCATGCCAAACTGCATGGATCGCAAAAAACGCAATACTTTTTTCAAAAGGTGATTTCCCCTTTGTACAGTTTTAATGGCCGCCGGGGCAGCCTTGTGATCGCTCACGCCCCGGCAGCCGCAGGTGTTACACCAGCTTGGCCAGCGCCTCGTCGATCAGCTTTTCAGCCTTGTCGAGGCATTCGGTGGTCAGGCGGGAGTTATGGGCGCCCTCGCTGTTTTCCACGAAGACGAAGTCCCAGTAGAACTGGCCCTTGCGGTTGAGCTGACGGATGGCGTTGAGGTCATCCTCGCTGTACTTGCCGGAGGCAACAGCGTCAGCCAGCTTGTTGGTCAGGTCTTCCAGCTTGGTGCCGATGGCGATGGTGCGCTCTTCGGCCTTGGCCTGGATGCCCTTGACGAAGCCGTCCAGATCGGGATGGCAGGCAGCGCAGCTGGCCTTGATGCTGTCGCTGGCCAGGGGGCTTACCCAGTAGTGGCTGGTATAGGCCTCGCCCGCTTCGTTGGTCGCCTTCTCCATGTGGCAGTCAGCGCAGGAGAACTGGGCAGCGTGCACGCTGCCGGCGCCCATGTAGGTTTCGAACTCGGGGTGCTGCACCTTGATCTGCGCAACGCCGGTGCGCGGATTGGTGTAGTCGGCGAAGTTCATTTCCTCGAAGTAGGCCAGGATGGCGTCGGGATGCATGGCAGCCATGCTGTCGTAGGGCAGCGTGACGGCCTTGGTTTCCGGCGCGAAGTAGTACTCCACATGGCACTGCGCGCAGGACGCGGTCTCAGCGTTGAGGCCGGCCAGCTCGCTGCCCATGGCGTCGGCCAGGTAGGTGTGGGTCACCACCAGCTCGCCGGGAGTGTTGGCGTGGCAGTTGTAGCAGCTTACGCTCTCGTTGACCTCAGCCATCATGTCTTCAAACTTGATGGTGTAGGCGCTCACGCCCTCGTTGTTGACCTTGGCAGTGAAGTCGGGCGTCTTGCAGGTGAAGCAGTTCGCCAGAGCATGGGGACGGCCGGTGGAGGTCACGTCCTGCACGGTGTAGTAATGACCGCGCGCGCTGCCGTAGTACTTGTTGAAGGCCATGCCTTCGTAGACGGCGGCGATCATGGGATACTCTTCCACGTGATCGATGATCGCTTCGTTTTCCGCATTCTTCATGTAGGAAGCGTACACGTCTGCGTAGGTCTCGGCCCAGTCAGCGGCCTTGACGACCGTAACGCCGGTGCCCGTCTCGGTGACGGTAGCCGCCTGGGCGATGGCGCACACAGACAGCAGCATTACGATGCACAAAGCCAGCATGAGGATCTTCTTCATGACAGGAATTCCCCTTTCGTTTGAACGCGGTGAAGGCCGCACCGCGCCCTATGGAATATCACTTGACATTCCATGCATATTATAAGATAATGCCGACAGAAAGTACGTTGTTTTTCCAACAAAAAGAGGCGCTGATCGAATGAAAGAACATTTATCCCAGCTTCGTTTATGCTCCCTGTTTGACCCCATCACGGACGATGAGCTTTTAGCCATGCTCGCCTGCCTGAAGCCCCAGCTTGTCCATATCCAAAAAGGCGGCAGCATTCTGCGTCAGGGCGATGCAGCACGCTTTTTCGGCGTACTGCTCAGCGGTCGGGCGCATATCATCCGCAGCGACAGCCATGGAGCGCACAATGTGATCAACGTCATCGAACCCGGGGCGCTGTTTGCCGAGGCTTTTGCCTGTGCTTCAGCCGAAACGATTCCGGCGGGCGTGTATGCAGTGGAGCCTTCCTGCGCGCTGCTGTTTGACCACAAACGCGTGATGACCGGCTGCAGCAGCGGCTGCATGGCGCATTCCATGCTTGTATCGGGGCTTTTGCGCTCGATCGCCGACAAAAACCTGCAGCTGACCAAAAAGCTGGAGATCGTCACCCAGCGCACCACCCGCGAAAAGGTGCTGGCGTATCTGAACAGCCAGCAGCAATCAGAAGAAGCCGGGCCTTTCCACATCCCATTTGACCGGCAGGGACTGGCTGATTATCTGGGCGTGGAACGCACAGCGCTTTCTGCCGAACTAAGCCGCCTGCAGAAGGACGGCCTGATCCGCTATCACAAAAACGAATTTGAAATGCTTAAGTAAAACAGTCCGCCTCTGCCAAACAACGCAGAGGCGGACCTTTTGGTTTTATTCTTCGATCAGGATGAAGCCGCCCAGTTTGATCTCGGGCAGCGTGATGCACAGTTGGCCTTCCTTGACTTCAAAGGCAAGAGACAGTTCCTCGTCCGGCGTATAGAAGGTGACCTTCTTTGCGCCCTGTGCGCCGCAGCGCAGCACAAGGGTCTTACCGGCTTCAATGCTGCGTTCCTGCGTATCGATATTGGCCAGGCAGGCCATGTGATACCCATTGCCCTCCAGCACGCGCACGTCCAGACGGGGCGCGCCGTCCACCGTAAACACGGGCGCAATGCCGGCACGTTCCAGTACCTCGGCTGCGCTGTTGCGCTCCTGCAGGTAGCCATGCAGTCCGCGCGACTTGACCGGGGACAGGCCGTAGTGATAGCCGCCGTTTCCATCCGGCAGTTCCATCAGGCGCAGGTGTACGCCGTCCAGATCCACAGGCGCAAAGCCGCCGGTTTCCATGCGTTCCACGATCATGCCGCCCTGCTTCACAAAGGCCTTGACCGCGTCAAGCTCTTCGGCAGGATAATACTTTTCGCCCGCAGGCAGAATGAGCAGCTTCACGCCCAGCGGATTGGCCTCAAGGTCGCACGCGCGCACGAAATCGACCGGCACGCCCGCCTTGCGGAACTCGGTGTATGCCACCTGCATTCCGTTGGAAATATGCCTGTTGCTGCCTTCCAGCGCGTCGCACAGCGCATTCGCCTGCTCAGAGTACAGCACGGCCACGCCCGCGCGGTATTTTTCCGACAGTGCGATGGGTTCGCTGAGCTTTTCGTTGATGAGCTTATTCATCTTCACCGCATGGTGATAGGCCGCCGTCTTGCTGCGGTCGTTGAACAGAATGCCGAATTCATCCGGTTCGGGGCCATCGGGGAAGGGATAGTCCGCACGCCACTGATAGTACATGATGCCCTTGTAGCCTGCGCCGATGGCGGCGTAGGTTTCCAGATCCCACTGGTTGGCAGGCATATTGGTGCGGGCGTTGTACTCCACCAGCCACGCATGCTTGCCGTAGACCGCCGCAGCGCTCTCCGCCGCGTCCAGAATCTTGGTAGCTTCATAGTTCTGCTCGCCAAATACCGGAATGTAATGCGTGATAGCCAGCACTTCCATGCCCTCGGCGGTGCGGTAATAGTCCTCGCCCAGCATCATGGTATCGGCGGTCATGGGGCAGTTCATCAGGCAGGTCATGTTTTCCGCTTTGGGATTGGCCTTGCGTGCCACCTGGCTCATCTCGCACAGATAGGCGTTCAGGCGCTCGTAGTGGAACAGACGCCAGTTCATCCACTCGGTATGGTCGTCGCTCACGCCGCCTTTGGGATCCATCGTCTGCTGCGGGCGACGGCGCGGGGGCTCCAGCTCGCGGGCCTCCTCTTCCGTCTTGATGCCCTTTGCCACCAGCCACTTGCGGTAGGCGGCGATGGAATGCGGATTATAGTCCACCCCGTAATGATAGGCAGGCTCGTTGAAGATCTGATAGCTTACCAGCGTAGGATCGTCCATGAAATGACGGGCAGAGGCGTCGGTGCAGTCCGCCGTGTCCTCCACGATGCCCTCATGGTTGAGCGAAGCGCGCAGGAAGCATTCGTACATGCCTAGTTCGCGGCCTTCGGAGGTGATCATGCCCTCGCCCTCATGGCCGGACACATTGAGCGTATAACCCTGCAGGCGCACCTGTGCAGCAATGTCGGCCTCCTCAGTGGCCTTCATGCACTCGTCGATCAGCGGGAAGCTGACCTCAATGCCTTCCGCGCCGGGGCCGTTGCGCTTCAGATCACCCAGTGCGGCAAAGCGCACCAGATTGAAGCCTGCCTCCGCCATATCGTGAATGTCCTGCTTCAAGCCGCCAATGCGGTCGTCCTCCGGACGGACGGGGAATTTCTTGGGATGATAGGAAGGGTAATAGGACAGACCCAGACACATCTGTGCCTTTCCATCCTTGTACAGCACGCCGTTTTTCAGTTCGTACACGGTTCGACACTCCTTTTGCATAGGCTGGATAAATGGTTATGTTACCGTTTGGAATTGTGAATCAATACTATGGTGTATTATATCTTTTCTCAAAAACGCTGTCAATCCGTTCGCGGGCTTGAAAGATGGCTCTGCAGCCGCTATACTGATTGTAAATCAAGGGAGGCAACAACATGAACGATCTGGACAGACGGCTTATACAGGTGGTTCCCTCACCGCGTCAGCTGGCGCTGCAGCAGCTGGAGTTTTATGCTTTTATCCACTTTGGCATGAACACCTTTACCGACCGCGAATGGGGCGATGGCACAGAAAACCCGTCCATCTTCAACCCGGCAAAGCTGGACGCCCGCCAGTGGGTCGATGCGATCCGTCAGGCAGGCATGAAAGGGCTGATCCTGACGTGCAAGCACCACGACGGCTTCTGCCTGTGGCCCAGCCAGCATACCCGCCACAGTATAGCATCCAGCCCATATCGGGACGGTCAGGGCGATATCGTTGCCGAAGTGGCCCAGGCCTGCCGTGAGGGCGGCATCCGCTTTGGCATTTATCTGTCGCCCTGGGACCGCAATCAGCCGCTTTACGGCACAGGCAAGCCCTATGACGATTACTTTATCGCCCAGCTGACGGAACTGCTGACCGGCTATGGCAATATCTTTTCCGTGTGGTTTGACGGAGCCTGCGGCGAAGGACCCAACGGCAAAAAACAGTGTTATGACTGGGAACGCTATTACCACACCATCCGTACGCTGCAGCCGGAAGCGTGCATTCACGTATGCGGCCCGGACGTGCGCTGGTGCGGCAACGAAGCCGGTGAAACGCGCGAAAGCGAGTGGAGCGTGGTGCCCCGCCGCACAGCCGATACCGAGAAGATCGCCTCTCTCAGCCAGCAGGCCGATGACGCCAGCTTCCGTCAGCGTGCCATCAGCGCACAGGACCGCGATCTGGGCAGCCGTCGTCTTCTTGCCAACGAACCGGACCTCATCTGGTATCCAGCAGAGGTAAATACCTCTATCCGCCCCGGCTGGTTCTGGCACAGCAGCGAAAACGATCAGGTGAAGCCGCTGGAAAAGCTGATCGATATTTATGAAAAATCCGTCGGCGGAAACGCCACCTTCTTGCTCAACCTGCCGCCGGCGACCGACGGATTGCTGCACACAAACGATGTAAAGCGACTGAAGGAGTTTGGCGAATATCTGGAAAGCAGCTACGGCTGCAACCTTATTGACTGCGCCTCATTGCAGGCTTCTGCTGCCATCGAAGGCCATGATATTGAAGCTGTGCGTACGGACGATGAAAGCTGCTATATCCCCCTTGTCCAAAACGCGCAGATCACCCTGACATGGAACCAGCCGCAGACCATCCGCCGGCTGGTGCTTAAGGAGCAGCTCCGTTTCAGTCAGCGCGTGGAGCGCTTTGCCGTGGATGCATGGCAAAACGGTCAGTGGCAGCAGGTGTACGAAAACACCGTCATCGGACACAAACGCATCGCAGTGCTGCCACGCCTGACCACAACTGCCCTGCGCATCCGCATCACCGATTCGCGATGCGCGCCTGCCATCCGGTTTATTGGTGTGTATGCTGACAAATGAAAAACATCCGCATGACTTTTACGGTCATGCGGATGTTTTTTGTTTCTGCCGTTACAGGCTGGCCCATTCCTTATTGGGCCGTTCACCCATTCTGAGGGTCAGTTCGCCGCCCGCGAGAATATCGCTGTGCTGCAGCTGAGACTTGTTATATCCTTCGCCGTTGAGCGCAGCAGACTGAATGTACTTGGTCTTTTCAGTGTTGCCTTCTGCGCGGATGGTAAAGGTTTTGCCGTTGCTCAGATGGATGCTGATCTTTTCAAACACCGGGCTTCCGATATCATATTCCGGCTTGCCGGGACAGACCGGATAGAAGCCCATGGCTGAAAACACATACCATGCGCACATCGCACCGCCGTCCTCATCGCCGCAAATGCCCATGGGCGTGTCGTTATACCACAGGCGCATGATCTCGCGCAGCTTGCGCTGGGCCTTCCACGGCTGGCCGGTACGGTTGTACAGATACGGAATGTGGAAGGAAGGCTCGTTGCCCATGCAGAACTGACCGATCAGGCCGGTTTCATCGGGGAACTGCGCCAGGAAGTTAAACTTGTGCGTACCGAAAGGCTCCACAAACATCCGGTCCAGATACTGTTCCAGGCCCTTTTTGCCGCCCATCAGCTGCGCAAGGCCGTCCACGTCGTGCTGCACGTGCAGCGTATAGGTCCAGCTGTTGCACTCGGCAAAATAGGCGCGTCCGCCCTGTCCGCCGGACAGTCTGGGGTCAAAATCCGGCACCCAGCTGCCATCAGCCAGGCGCGGGGCCATGAAGCCGATTTCAGGGTTAAAAACATTGCGGTAGTTTAGGGCGCGCTGCGCGTAGAGCTTTGCCTGCGGCTTGCCAAGCGCCTCGCCCATGCGGGACAGACACCATTCATCGTAGCTGGTTTCCAGCGTGACAGACACGCACTGGCGGCTTTCAAACGAATGCGCCGCAGGGATCCATTCTTTTTCGCCTGCAGGCAGCGCCGGGAAAAAGCCCTTTTCAAAATAGCACTGGTCAAATTCGTTGATCGGTGCAAACGACCACGGCAGTTTGGTGGCCTCTTCTTCGTTTTTGACCATGGCCTCCCAGGCCAGCTCGGC
Organism: Clostridia bacterium; assembly: GCA_017473345.1. GTDB lineage: Bacteria > Bacillota > Clostridia > Christensenellales > Aristaeellaceae > Limiplasma. Next base: position 48,050 of record JAFULL010000056.1, read on the forward strand.
GTCAAAATCGCGCAGGCCCTTCATGTATGCGTCGGTGATCATGGCGGTGGAATGCTTGCCGATCATCACGGCATGATCGCCCACAATGGACGGGAAGCAGGGCATCCAGCCGCTCTGGCTGTACATGCGCAGATAGGAGCGGATCATATCCGTCTGGCGTTCAGGCTCCAGCAGCAGCTGCAGCGGATGCGCGTCGCGGTAGGTGTCCCACAGGCCGTCGCCCACATAGAAGTCGACCTCGTCCTCATGCACCTGATGATCGTACGCACTGTAATACCGGCCGTATTCCGAAATGTTGATCATGCGCTGATGCACGCGGTACAGCGAGGTGTAAAACACCCTCTTCTGCTGTTCGGTTCCGCCTTCCACCTCAATGCGGCCAAGCGTTTCATCCCAGACGGACTGCGCTTTGGCAGCGACAGCATCAAAGTCAAGAGCATCCGTTTCCTTGTGAAGGTTGAAGGCAGCCTGCTGCCCGTCAATGTAGGAAAGGCCCACTTTGACCTGCAGGGTGATACCGGGTTCAAAGTTCATCAGCAGCGCATTGCCCTGCTTTTCGCAGCTTTGGGGCTGATGGGAAAGCGCAGCAGCAAAGCAGTGCGGCACGCCTTCCCAGGTTTCTTCGCCGATGATCAGGCCATCCCTTTCCTCCAGCCTGCCATCCTGCGAAAGAGCGATGCGCAGATGTGCCTTCTGACCGGCCGGATAGGCAAACCGGTACACGGCGCAGTGCTCTGTAACCGTATACTCTGCCGTAATGCCGCTGTCCTCCAGCAGCACGCTGCCCCGGTAGCAGCGCACGCATTCAAAATCGTGATCAAACATGGACTGGAACACAGGCGCATTCCCGATATCGGGCATGATGGTACCCCGGCTGGCCGGGAAGCCGAAGATGACGGGCGCCAGATACTTGTCGTTGATGCGTTCATCCAGCACGGGGCGGATCTGCGCCATGCAGTGCGGCAGATGCACCAGCGGCTGGGTCGAGGTGAGCATATAGCTGACCGAACCGATATAGGGATCCACATAATCTGAATAGTGCTTCATTGAAACGGCTCCTTTGTAAGAATTGATATATGTTTTTCAGAGTCATGCGATGCAAACATTATACTCTTCTTTTCGGCATCTGTCTGCTGTGCGCACAAAAAAACACGCAGGGACCGCTGCGGATTGCGAATCATCTTGACAGAAAAAACAGAACGCCATATACTTTATCCGTCCGTTTTTGGAGCGCTCCAAAAAATCAGAAAAGTACTTGTATCGATGAACAAAAAGCAGACTCCGACTATCGAAGATGTGGCTCGCCGCGCAGGTGTATCCAGAAGTACGGCTTCCCTTGTGATCAATAAAAGCCCTCTCGTTCGGGAAAAAACACGCCTTCTGGTTGAAAAGGTGATTGAGGAAATCCACTATGTGCCCAACAGCAATGCCCGTGCTTTAAGCGCGCGGACAACCGGCAATCTGGGCGTTATCTTTATGCAGGACTATCTGCCGGACAGCACGCGGATTTCCTATAACAACGACCAGCATGTGGGTCTTGCTTCCTTCAACTTCAGCAACGGCATTATGACTGGCCTCTCCGGTACGGATTACGGCATTATCATGGAACGCTTCTGTTCTGTGAAAGCCCCCGATGCACTGCCCCGCATCGTCAATGAAAAACGGGTGGACGGCGTATTCATCGTGGGTCTGCCCTACAGCACACAATTTATTCCCAACCTGAAAAAAACCGGCCTTCCCTTCACGCTGGTCGGCGTTGGCAATCATCAGGAAGGCGTGGACTCCATATACGCCGATGCGGGCGATGGCACAGAAATAGCCGTTCGCGAACTGCTGGAAACCGGTCACCGCCGGATCTGCCTGCTGAACTGCTCGCCGTCGCTGCCTTCCCACCAGGGGCGCTTAAATGGATGTTTGCGCGCCATGGAAGCCTATGGCATTCCCTTTGATCCAGCATGGAATATTCATGGCAGCACCAACAACGGTCAAGCTGCCTTTCACGCTTTCCGAGCTTTCTGGGAGGCTGGAAACAGGCCTGACGGCATTGTGGCAGCCAACGGCCAAAGCGCGGCTGGCGTTATGGCCTATCTGTATCAGGCGGGAATTCGGGTACCGGATGCTGTATCTATCATTGCTTACGAGGACTCCTCACTGTGCGGCTATGCAGCTCCGGCACTTACGGCTGTAAATATCCGTAAAGAAGACATCGGCGCGCGGGCTGCTCGCTGCCTGATTGACCGCATCAAAAATCCAGACAAACCAGCTGAATGCATTGCGCTTCCACCTTATCTGGTGCGGCTCGACAGTGTACAAACCAGATAAACCCCCAGGAGGAATGAAGCATGAATCAATATGATTGGGGTCCCATCCGCGAGGAACTTTCAGCAGACGTTATTGTGGTCGGCGGAGGCCCGGCAGGAATGTGTGCTGCCATTGCCGCAGCGCGCGAAGGCGTGCAGGTGGTGCTGGTGGAACAGGGCGGTTCCTGCGGAGGTATGGCAACGCAGGGAATGGTCGGACCATTTATGACCTGCTACGACCGCAAAGGCGAAACCATGATCATCCGCGGCCTGTTTGAAGAAATCGTGGATCGTATGGTAGAGCGCGGGTATGCCATTCATCCCTCCGGCGTGCATGCAGGTACTGGATTCACATCATGGATCGTGCTTGGCCATGACCATGTTACCCCCTATGAGCCGGAAGGCCTCAAACTGGTGATTGATGAAATGCTGGAGGAAGCCGGCGTTTATATTCTATATCATACGTCCTTTTTGCAGCCCGTACTGGAAGTTAATACACTGACCGGCATTCTTGTTTCCTCAAAGCGTGGGCTGGATTTTATCCGCGGCAAGGTGGTAATCGACTGCACCGGCGACGGCGATGTGGCCGTGCGCAGCGGAGTGCCCTATGAAATGGGCAACGAGGAACTGGGGCTGATTCAGCCCGCAACCATGTTTTTCCACATCTGCAATGCAGACGAAGCAGCCATGGAAGCGGATATTCAGGCCAATCTGCATAACTTCTACAGGAAGGATGGCGTCAACTACCGCTCATTCCACTGGCGGGTAAGCGAAGCGCGCGAAAAGGGCGACTGGAATCTGAAACGCGTCAGCCTTGGCCTATTCCGCATGCCCAAACCTGACGAATGGTGCGTCAACACCTCCCGCCTGATGGGCGTGGACAGCACGGACAACGAAAGCCTGACCCGTGCCGAAATCGATGGCCGCCGTCAGGCAGAACACATTATGCATTTCCTGCGCAAGTATGTGCCCGGCTGTGAAAACATCAAGCTCAAAGCCACCGCCTCGCATGTGGGAATCCGTGAAAGCAGGCATATCCGGGGAGATTACCGTTTAACGGCGGAGGATCTGCTCAGCGGAACAGTTCCGCAGGACAGTATTCTGCTTGCAGCCAACTCTGTGGATGTGCACGGCCGCTTCGGCCCCACCAGCAATGAATATGTTGCAATTGGCGGCGATTACTACGGCGTGCCGTACCGCAGCCTGATCGCTTCCGGGGTGGAGCAGCTGCTCATCGCCGGTCGCTGCGTAAGCGCCGATTCCACCGCTGCAGGCGCCATTCGCGTGATGCCGCCCTGCATGGCAATGGGACAGGCGGCCGGTACTGCTGCAGCTATGGCCGTGAAAGAAAAGCTCACCGTGCGCGAAGTGGATATACATACCCTGCGGCAAACACTTCGTGAAAGAAACGTGTATTTAGGATAAAAAAGCCGCTCAATTTGCTGATAGAAAAAGCATTGGAACGGAGCGTTTGTATGCTGAATCAACCTGTAACTGCCAGTCAGTTTACCATTGGGCTGGATTACGGTTCCCTTTCCTGCCGCGGTATTCTGGCGGATGTGCGAAACGGATCCATCCTTGCAGAGGAAACCTTTGTTTATCCGCATGGCGTAATGGATGCATCACTGCCGGATGGCACGCCGCTGACGACCGGATGGGCTCTGCAGCATCCGTCGGACTATGTGGACGCGCTGCAGGCTGTGATCCCATCGCTTGTGAAAAAAAGCGGCGTTTCGCCGGACCAGATCGTAGGCATTGGAGTGGATGCAACCGCCAGCACCGTCGTCCCTGTGGATGAAGCCATGCAGCCGCTTTGTCTGAAACCGCTTTTTTCATCGCACCCGCATGCATGGCCCAAAATGTGGAAGCATCATTCCGCCTATCCACAGGCAGAAAAACTGACAGCTGTCAGCAAAGAACAGCAGCGTCCCTATCTGGACTGGTATGGCGGCGCTGTTTCCGCTGAATGCCTGCTTTCCAAAGTGGTGGAAACTTTTGAATGCGACCGGACAGTATATGATGCAGCATATGCCTTTATGGAACTGGCGGACTGGATTCCTTCGCGGCTTGCAGGGATGCCGGCATTCAGCACATCCCTTGCCTGCGCCAAAGCCTTTTATGATCCGAAAACAGGATATCCGGACAGCGACTTTTTTGCAGCCGTCCATCCGGATCTTGCCGGGCTTCCTCAGAAAAAACTGATGAAACGCTTTTCGCAGCATACGTTGGCACATCCCTGTCAAAAAGTCGGAGAACTGTGTCCTGAAATGGCACAGGCGCTTAGCCTGTTTGCCGGAACGGTCATTTCAGCCGGGCATATGGATGCCTACACAC
>JAFULL010000057.1 GCA_017473345.1 Clostridia bacterium
CCGAAACCAGCGACATGTGCGGTGGTTTCGGAAGCCTTGCTTAGCAAGGCTTTCCTTACGCCGATCGCCGCCCGGCGAGCCGCAGGCGAGTAGGCGAGCGGTGCAAAACCGATGGAAAAATCGCCAAAGGCGAGTTTTTCATCGGCCTTTTACAGGAGGACTGTATGTTTCAAAAGAAGTGGCTGACGCGCTACGCGGCGCTGTATCTGGCCGTGGCCATCGCAGGCGCGCTGCTTTTGTACCTGACCGGGCTTCTGCCGCAGGACCGGGTACGCGCCAACCTGTGTACATCCGCTTTGCAATTTGAGCAGGAGGGGCAGTTCCCCTATCTGTTCAACAGCCGCAGCGACGCTTACCGGGTGGACGCCTACAGCGAGTCGCTCATTCTGAACCACGCTTATTTCATGGACACGCGCACCTCGCCCGTATCCATCGTGCAAAACCCCAGCTACCGCGACGGCTGGCACCCGGTGGATTCCCTTTTGAAGCTGGCGCAGGACGAAACCCTTGCCGCCAACAGCGACCGCAGCCATTATTGGCTGGGCTTCCGCACGGTGGTCAGGCCGCTGCTGACCCTCATGCCGTATCAGGACATCCGCGGCGTTTTGAGCGCGGCGTTCTTTGCCCTCTTCCTGTGTGCAGCGTTCCTGCTGTATCAGCAGGCGGACATTCGTGCAGCCGCGTGCCTTGCACTGACGGTCATCGTGATGAACCCGATCATTGTCAGTGCGTCGCTGCAGTACAGCTGCTGCTTCTTCCTGGCATTTGCAGGCGTCATTGCTGTGTGCAGGCTGCACAAAAAGCCCGCTGCGCTGTACGTCGTGTTTCTGCTGCTGGGCCAGCTGACGCAGTACTTTGACTTCTACACCGCGCCCGTCATCACATGGGGGCTGCCCTTTGCAGCGCTGCTGAGCATCCAGAAGTCCACCTTCCGCAAAGGCATGGCGCAGCTGGGGCTGACGCTTGGCCTGTGGGCCGCTGCCTATGCGGGCATGTGGTTTTTGAAGATGATCCTTACCACGCTGTTTACCGAGGAAAACGGCTTTGCCATCTTCAGCCACTTCCTGTACTACACCGGCGTGACCGAGCCCGCCGAAGGTCTGGTGCGCTTCACTCCCTGGGGCGCGCTGAGCCTGTGCCTGAAAAACACCTTCACCCCGGCCAACATCCTGCTGCTGAGCGTATGCCTGATCAGCCTGATCATTGACTGGCTCACGCACCGCCATGAACTCATTCCCGGCAGCAGGGCCGTATGGTGCTACGCCATTGTGGCGGCGCTGCCGGTCATCTGGCTGCTGTGCGCCAGTCAGGCCAGCGGCAGGCACAGCTACTTCCAGTACCGCACGCTGACAGCGTCGGTATTTGCAGGGCTGATGTTTGTGACGCAGCTTTTCGAACGTAAAAAAGCATAAGCAAATCCCGGCAGCAGAAACGCTGCCGGGATTTCTGATTGCAAGTCTGACGGTTATTCCTTCCACGTTACGTCCAGGCCCACCTCAAAAATGCGGCGCCAGGGCATCCACACGTCGTTGATGGAAATGTGCTCAGCCACGCTGGGCAGGCGGGTCTTGACATACTCGTTCAGGCGCTCGCCCACGATGCGGCTCACCTCGCCGCGCTCGCCGCCTGCGTTGAACCAGTCCAGGCCCATGCCGGGCAGCACGTCGCGGTTGACTTCGCCGCGCACGCAGCCGCAGTAGCCGGCGTCCTCCACCAGGCGCAGGGCCATGAAGCTCTTGTGCTGAGGCGTGAGGCCCTCCAGCAGGGCATGTACGCCCATGGCGATGGAGGTGCCCAGCGTGTTGGAGGATGTATTCCAGCCCGCATAGCCCTGCAGGCGGTTAATCAGGCCCATGTGATCCATCAGGGCGATGAGATCCTGATCGGCGCCGTTGGCATAGGCGATGTCGGCGATGGTGACGATCTTGCCGTCATCCAGACAGTCCGCCACATAGGTGATGAAGGCGATGAGCGTGCGCTCCACCGCGTACTCTCTGGAGGTAACAGGCTGAGCCGCCGCCTCGCGCATGAGGTTCCCGGGCGCGTTGACGGCCAGTACGATATCCGCCTCCGCCGCCGAGCTTACGATGCGCAGCCCCGCAGCCATCAGCTGATACTTGATGCTTTCGCCCACGGAGCGGTCCTCATACAGCGGGATGACGGTGGGCGCAGTGGTGGCGGCGTAGGTCACGTAAGCCTTGGGACGCAGGTTCGCAAAATGCAGCGCCATGCGGCTGGCCAGCGTCAGACCCAGCTCGTCCGCGCCGGGGTACATGAGCACCTTCGTCCACAGCTTCTTTTCATCAATGCCCTTGCGGATCTTCTGCTGATCCAGCGCGGTGAAGCCAAAGGGCGCGGAGTCGTCCTGCGGCAGGATAAGGAAGTCGATCACGCCGTCTTCCACCAGCTGAAGCGTTTCCAGATTGCGCTTGCCGTTAAACTCGCGGCGGGCGATATAGTCCGCCAGCACCTCTTGGGGGATCTTTGCACGCAGCTCGTCAGGGTCGTTGCCATCCAGGCCCAGATCTCGGCGATGCTGCGCCTCGCCCAGCAGGAAGATCTCGCGGCCATAGTGCTCGTAATAGTCCGGCTCTTCGTCGGAGGAGCTGTACTGCGGGCAGCGCATGATGCACTGGAAGGCGTAGATGGTCAGCTTCGGGTTGGCCTTTTTCAGCTCCCCGATCACCGCCATGCGGCTGTGCACTTCGTCCTCGGTGAGGGAATGCAGGCGCGAGGGGATCAGGCCGCCGTAGAGCAGCGTGTCCATCGACAGCACCAGTCCGTCGGCGTTGGCGCACTCGCGGCGCAGGAAATCAGCAATCTGCTCATGGTTGGCAGGCGTCTTTTTATCGCCCATCTTTTCGGGCACAGCTACACTGAGATTGTCGCTCTGAAACAGAAGCGGCACAAACCGCGCGTTGCAGGGGCGTTCATCCAGCGGCAGATATACAAGCTTTTTCATTCTCCAAAACCTCCTCTATCGAAACCGGGAATTCAGGGTATACTGCTTTGGCTTGCCCTATCATACCATCCGGCGTCGGCGGGTGTCAATTCACGATTTGTTCACAAAAACGCCTTGCGAAGGGGTGGGAGTATGGTATAATGGATAATGCACCCAAAGGAGGTTGCTGTTTTGACTGTCAGGGAATATATCCGCAACAATATGAACCTGCCCAATATTCTCACGCTGATCCGGCTTTTTCTGGTGCCGGTGTACATCGTAGTGTTTGCACTGGGCGAAAAATATGCTGCGCTGGCCGTTTTTCTGGTCGCCAGCTTCACCGACCTGCTGGACGGCCGCATCGCCCGCAAGTACAACCTGATCACTGACTTCGGAAAGCTAATGGATCCGCTGGCCGATAAAGTCATGGTGCTGACCGCCATGTTCAGCATGGCCATCGGCAACGCCCGCATCCCCAAAGTGATCCCCTGGGCCGCGGTGATCATCCTGTTCATCAAGGAGCTTATCATGGTCATCGGCAGCGGCAAGCTGCTCAAAAGCGGCGTGGTGGTCTACGCCAGCATGATCGGCAAGGTGGCGCAGTGCTGCTTCATCGCAAGCCTGGTGCTGACCTACTTCCACGACAAGTTCGTGGCCCTCTGCCCCGGCTGGTTCCTCACCCCCGATTTGATCCTGATGTGGACGTCGGTGGTGCTCACGCTGTGCGCGCTGGTGTTTTATGTAAACCAGGGCGTGCAGGTCGCAAAAAAGATGGGGCTTATCAAGCAAAGGACATAAGAAAAACGCAGTTCATTGCGAACTGCGTTTTTATCATTCTCCAAATCCGCCGTTGACGCCTACGACCTGTCCGGTGACAAAAGTGCTTTTTTCGTCCGCCAGCCACAGAATGCTGTGAGCCACATCTTCCGCCGTGCCCAGCCTGCCCACGGGCGTTTCATCCGCCAAAACAGCAAGATCGTCAGGGCTGAAGCTGCCCAGCATGTCCGTCTCAATCACGCCGGGACAGATGCAGTTGACCGTCACCCCGCTGGGCGCGACCTCCTTGGCCAGCCCCTTGGTCAGACCGATAAGCCCCGCCTTGGCCGCGGAATAGTGCACCTCGCAGCTGGCGCCCACCTGGCCCCAGATGCTGCCCACGTTGATGATGCGCCCGTACCGGCGCGAGATCATGCCGGGCAGCACCTCGCGGCTGACGTAGAACGCGCCGGACAGGTTGACGCCAAGCATGCGCTGCCAGTCGTCGTCGGTGATGTCGGTAAACAGTTTCTGCTGAGCGATACCCGCATTGTTCACAAGCACATCAATGTGTGAAAGCACGCGCAGCGCCTCGGCACAGGCCTGCTTCACGCTCTGACTGTCACTCACATCACACCGGATGGCAACCGCCCCGGTCTGCGCCGCCAGCGCCTGCGCCGCCGCCTCGCTTGTATGATAGAAAAAGGCCGTGCGCCAGCCTTTCTTTGCAAAGGCACGCACGGTCTGCGCGCCGATGCCCCGGCTGCCGCCGGTGATCAGTGCGGTACCCATCATCGTCCTCCTGACAAAAAATATCAAACACTTGCTTTCCGCTCACCCAAGCGAGCCAGTGCGCCTGCATGCGCACTGGCGGTCAAAGAACCCAGCCCCAAGCACCGTCTGTCAAGCCCTGCGAAGCGGACTGGGGTGCAGGGGCACTGCCCCTGCCGCGAAGCGGACCGGGGTGCAGGGGCTCAGCCCCTGCCGCGAAGCGGACCGGGGCGCAGGGGCTCAGCCCCTGCTTAGAACATCTTCTTTTTCCAGAGAATCAGGAAAACGGCTACGCTGGCCAGGGCGGAAATGCCTAAAACGATCCAGAACCCGAAGGGGTTTTGCTGGAAGGGCACGCCGACGTTCATGCCCCATAACGAGGCAAAAATGGTGGGAATGGCCAGCACAACGGTGAAGCTGGTCAGGATCTTCATGACGGTGTTGAGGTTGTTGGAAATGATGGAAGCAAAGGCGTCCATGGTGCCGGAGGTGATGTCTCGGTAGATGGAACACATTTCCATGGCCTGCTTGTTTTCGATGATGACGTCCTCCAGCAGGTCGCTGTCCTCGGGATAGCGGCGCAGAAGGTCCATGCGCAAAAGCTTTTCAAGCACCATCTCGTTGCTCTTGAGGGAGGTGTTGAAGAACACAAGGCTCTTTTCCAGCTTCATCATCTGCAAAAGCTCCTGGTTGCGCATGGTGGACTGCAGCTTTTCCTGCACAAAGCCGGACGCCTTTTCGATCTGCTTGAGGTAGTTGAGGAAGCGCGATGCGTTGCGGTAGAGCAGCTGCAACAGGAAGCGCGTGCGCTTGAACGTCCAGAAGCCGCGGATGCGCTCCTCGGTAAAGTCGGTGATGATGGTGGATTCGCGGGTGGAAACGGTGATGATCACCTCGTCCACCATCACAATGCCCATAGGAATGGTGCTGTAGGCATAGCCGTTGCCGTCGGCCTCCATGTAGGGAATGTCGACGATGATGAGCATCTGGTTGCCGTCGCGCTCAATGCGGGCGCTTTCTTCTTCGTCCAGCGCGGCCTGCAGATAGGTGGGATCCAGCTTGAACCGGGCGTTGAGCCCGTCGATCTCCTCGCGGGTGGGGTTGTGCAGATGCACCCAGCACCCTTTTTCAAGGGTGTTGATCTCGGTCAGATGATCATCCACGGTCATGTAAATGCGTTTCATGAAAAAACCTGCCTTTCTCAAGCTGCATATGCAGCATTGTTTCCGGGCAGGCAAATGTTTTTGTTTACAGCGTCCAGCTCGTGCGCTGGGCGCTTGCGCGTCTTACCTGTCCGGAGTCTTTGAAATTGTTCACGCAGTAACTGTACGGGTCCGCGTCCATGAAAAGGACTCCTCCTTCCGGTAAGATGGGCATACGCTTTTATCATATTCTTTTTGAACCCGCCTGTCAACGCGCATGACAAAAAACCATCTGCATTTTTTCTGCTTTGCCATTGCGCCGCATCATGTTATAATAGGGTGTACCCATCCAGAAAGGGAGGAATGTTTTATGCGCCAGACCCGCGCTTTCCATATCGGCTCCGTACCCATCGGCGGCGGCGCGCCCGTGAGCGTGCAGAGCATGACCAACACCGACAGCCGCGACGCGGAAGCGACCCTTGCGCAGATCGTGGCCCTTGCCGACGCCGGCTGCGACATCGTACGCCTGTCCGTCTATGACGAGGCCTGCCTTGACGCGCTGCCCGCCATCATCACCGGCTCCCCCGTGCCGCTGGTGGCGGATATCCATTACCGTCATGACCTGGCCATCGGCGCCATGGAGCGCGGCATTGCCAAGGTGCGCATCAACCCCGGCAACATCGGCGGTATGGCCAATGTGCGCCGCGTGGCCGACTGCGCCAAAATGCACCATGTGCCCATCCGCATCGGCGTGAATTCCGGCAGCATTGAAAAGGACATCCTTGCCCGTGAAGGCGGCGTAACCGCGCGCGGCATGGTGGACAGCGCTCTGGCGCATGTGAAGCTTCTGGAAGAGGCGGGCTTTCATGACATCG
>JAFULL010000058.1 GCA_017473345.1 Clostridia bacterium
CATTCGTCCCTACACGCCTCGGCACAACGGCAAGGTTGAACGCAGTCACCGTGAAGACCAAAAGCGTTTCTACGACATTCGCCGCTTTTACTCCCTCGCCGACTTTGGTGGGCAGTTAACTGCCCACCAAAGTCGCAGCAAATCCAGGCCCATGCGGCCTCTCAATTGGCTTTCACCTAGACAGCGGCTTTCTGCCTTCACTGTCCAAGATGTTTGACAAACCTACAATTTTTATAGGACAAAATGGCAGTATTGCGGTATAATGAGACAGCAATTTCCACTTTGTATGGAGGAATTTTTCATGCTGAAGATCGGACGAATGGAAAAAGGTGCGCGCAATGCCATTACAGATGTGCCCGGCGTGCGGGTGGGGCATTGCACCGTGAGCAATGAGCAGCACAACACCGGCGTAACGGTGGTGCTTCCGTGTGAGGACGATATTTTTCAGAGTAAAATGGTTGCGGCCAGTTTTGTGCTCAACGGCTTTGGCAAAACAGCCGGTCTGGTGCAGATCGATGAATTAGGTACGCTTGAAACACCCATTGCACTGACCAATACGCTCAATGTGGGACTGGTTCATGACGCCATCGTTGAATACATGTGTACCCGCGCAGAGGAGCAGGGATACGCCATTCGTTCCATCAATCCCGTGGTATGTGAGTGCAATGACGCATCGCTCAATGATATCCGCCACCGCGCTATCGGGCAGAAGGAAGTTTTTGAAGCCATTGCCAATGCCTCCGAAACTTTTGAGGAAGGCGCTGTAGGTGCTGGACGCGGCATGACATGCCATGATCTGAAGGGCGGCATCGGCTCGTCCTCGCGCATCATCGAGATCGGCGATGAACGTTTTACACTGGGCGTGATGGTGCAAACCAACCACGGATCGCTCAGAGATCTGACCATCTGCGGCGAGAACATCGGCGAGGAGATCGAGCGCCGCATTCATGAGGACAAGCCGGATGAAGGCAGCTGCATCATGATCGTTGCGACCAACCTGCCTGTCAGTTCGCGTCAGCTGGGGCGCATTATCCGCCGCTGCAGTCTGGGCCTTGCCAGGGTGGGCAGTTACTTCGGCCACGGGAGCGGTGATGTGATGGTGGGTTTCAGCACTGCCAACCGCATTCCTGCCGAGGCGGATGTGATGCAGATGCGCTGCATGCATGAGTCGCACATCGACAAGGCGTTCCGCGCCGCTGCCGAAGCCACGGAAGAGGCCGTGATCAGGTCCATGCTCAATGCTGAAACCGTTACCGGCTACAGCGGCAAGGTGCGCAAAAACCTGAAGGAGTTTTATCAGGCGTAAAACGGAAGGAGAGAGAACGATGCTTCGCACCAGAACAGCGAGAATCATCAGCTGGATTTTGTTTGCATGCTGCTTTGCAGGCGCGTGCGTATTTGTGAGCATGCATATTCAGCAGCTTACCAATTCGGACATGGCTGGCGATCTTCTCAGGGCGCAGCTGTTGGCCGAAGAAGGAAAACTGTTTTCTGAAAACTGGTATTATTCCACTGAGCTGTACAGCATTCACACTTATTTGATTTTTGCACCATTTTTTCACCTGACGCAGAACTGGTATGTGATCCGCGTGGCAGGAACGGTGGTTTGCTATGCGCTTCTGATGGCAGGCCTGTGGTTTTTGGGCCGTGAAGCCAAGCTGAGGCAGCTGTTCCCACTGGTCGGTGCATTTTTCCTGTTGCCTCTGAGTGATCCCTATTTTGACAACATGATCAAGGGCGTCCATTATATTCCCTATGTGGCGTGTGCGTTTTTCATTTTCGGCTTACTGCTGCGCAGCAGCAAGCCCGTAAAGGCAGTACGCCTTTACGTGACAATCCTTCTTGCAGCCGTTATTTCTTTAATGATCGGCCTGGGCGGCATGCGAATGGTACTTACTTTTTATATGCCCATCGCATGCACGGCTGCTTTGCTTTGGCCCATTTCAAAGCGCAGACCGGAATGCTGTTCACGCCAGCAGGCCGTGCGTTTTACTGCGGGTACAGGCGCTGCATGCACGGCTGCATTGCTGGGATGTATGCTGAATACGGCTGTTTTATCAAAGCGCTATTCCTTCCGTTCCTACGCTGATCTGCAGTTTACGGATTTCTCGCTGGAACGCTTGCTGACAGTGTTTCAGGACTGGCTGAACTTCTGGGGTTACCGGAAGGGGCCTGTATTTTCCATCACACTGCTTCACAATGTGGTGGCGCTGCTGCTGATCGGCGCGCTGGCACTGGCGCTGATTCGCTGCATCAAAAACAGAGAAACGTCCATTGAGCATGTGCTGCTTTCTGTATTCTACGCAGCTGCCTGCCTGATCTATTTTGCACTGTTTGCTGTGACGGATGTTACGCATTTTGAAACCTATCATCTGCCGATCAGCGTTTTCGGCCTGTTGCTTGCGGCGACTTCTCTTATGGAAAGCAAAACCTGCTTGCAAAAAGCAGCGGCCTGGTTACTGACGGCTGCTGTTGTGCTGTGCGGCGCAATGGGCTTTGCAGAGGTGGCCCAAAAGGATTCCACGCAGGAGCTGCGCGAAATTGCTGAATATCTGGTTGAGGATGAATACGAAGCCGGATATGCAACCTTCTGGAGCGGCAACGTCATGACCGAACTGTCCAGCGGCGAGCTGGAGATGTATGTTTGGCTTGGAGGAGAGTGCGACAACATAGACCAAACCTACAAATGGCTGCAGCGCAAGTCGCATGATACCCAAACGCCTGAAGGGCCGGTATTTGTGCTGCTGGAGCGCAAATATCTGGGCGTATATGCCATCAGCAATCAGCTTTCGCCGGCGGATCAGGTTTATGAAACGGAAAACTATCTGGTGTATGGCTATGACGACTATGAAACCATGAAATGGTGTATGGAAGCCGCCATGGAAGAAAGTGAATGGTAAAAGAAAAAGCCCGCTCATATGAGCGGGTTTTTTGATATTGCTTATTCCTGTACGGAGAACTCGTCTTTGCCTACGCCGCAGAGTTCACAGGCGAAATCTTCAGGCAGATCTTCCCACTTTACGCCGGTTTCTTCTTCGTCATAAACCCAGCCGCAAACGTCGCATACATATTTCATAATGACAGCTCCTTATCATCAGACGGTTCGGTGATTACTTGCCGAAGTAGCGCTTGAGCAGGCCTTCGAAAGCCTTGCCATGGCGGGCCTCGTCGCGGGCCATTTCGTGCACGGTGTCATGGATGGCATCCAGATTCAGCTTCTTGGCCATCAGAGCCAGATCGAACTTGCCCTGGGTCGCGCCGTTTTCAGCGTCCACACGCATTTCGAGGTTCTTCTTGGTGCTGTCGGTCACAACCTCGCCCAGCAGCTCGGCAAACTTGCTGGCATGCTCTGCTTCTTCATAAGCGGCCTTTTCCCAGTACAGGCCGATCTCGGGATAGCCCTCGCGGTGGGCAACACGGGCCATGGCCAGATACATGCCAACCTCGGTGCATTCGCCCATGAAGTTTTCACGCAGACCCTGCTTGATCTCTTCGGGAGCATCCTTGGCAACGCCGACGATATGCTCGGCAGCCCAGGTCTTTTCTTCGCCCATCAGTTCAAACTTGGCCTTGGGAGCCTTGCAGACGGGGCAGAACTCAGGAGCCTCGGGACCTTCGTGCACATAACCGCAAACCTTGCATACATACTTCATAAATGATTTCCTCCTTCAAATATCTTTCAAATAATGTTTGTTTCTTCTTTGGGGGAGCTGGTGTTTCAGCTCGCATATATGGTATAACCATGCCCAGAGAAAGTGAAACAGCATTTTTGAAAAAAGTTTTGAAGAATTACAGCCAACCTGCGATCAGCATGGCGCCGGTAATGCCGATGCGGGCAGTAACAGCTGCATCAACTGGAATGGCCTGATAACCGTTGGCATTGAACAGGTCGCAAAGAGCCTGCTGCAGAGGTTCTTTGCCGGCAATATACAGGCTGGAGCACGATACGTCAAAGGCCTTCAGCGCGTCCAGGTCTGCGGTGAGCACAGTGCCCAGCAGGAAGGACGCAACCTTTTCCTGCGGAAGACCGCCCAGTGTGCGAAGAATGCGCGAAGAGAAGGCTGCACGGCTGATACCTGCCCGACATGCTTTGGCGCCTGCAAGCATCATTTCACGGTCATAGGTGTCAGGCTGAACAAAACTGCCGCCTACAGCCTCTGTCAGAATGGTGTGATGCGTGAGCACAGAGAGCAATTCACCGGAAATGGTGGTCATACAGCCATGCAGACAGCCGTTTTGATCGATGGAGATCAGTTTGTTGTGGCTGCCGGGCAATACAAGCACACAGTCCTGCTGCGGCTTCATCAGCTGCGCAAAACCAATGGCTTCGGTTTCTTCACCGCGCATCATGTCCATCTGCATCACGTTATGCAGGCCGACCTCGCCGGAAAAGTTTTTCAGCCCCGGAATGAAGGTGATGGGGAAGGGGGCGATGTCGTCAAAGCTGGCGGAAACCAGACCTGCGCGGAAGTCTTCCAGTCTGGCAGGCGCACAAAGATGAGGCACTTCCAGCAGGCCGCTTGCACAGGTGATCATACCGTAGGCGATGCAGCCGGAAATATCAGAAGCTGAGATTTCCTTTGCCTGATAAAGCGCGTTCATGCAGTCGCCAACTGCTGCACGCAGAGCCAGATTGTTGCCGGCAGCGGCGGAGGCAGCCGCGCCGATGCTGCGCTTTTCGGCGGCGAGAGACACACCGTTTTGGTCAACAAGCGTTACCCGCAGGTTGGTAGTGCCGCCATCGATGATCAGATAATGTTTCACTGGTTCTGTGCCTCCCACTTTTCGATAGCCTGCACAAATTCTGCGGCACGGGCGGTGACGGCATCCCAGTCACGGCGTTCAACATCAGTCTTGCGTACCATTTCGCCGCCGACGCCCAGCCCGCATACGCCTACATCCAGAAAAGCAGCTGCGGTTTCAGGCGTTACGCCGCCTACAGCGCTCATGGGGATGTGGCAAAGCGGCGCGCGAAGAGCTTTGATATAGCTGATTCCAAGCGCGCCGGCAGGGAACAGTTTAACGATATCTGCGCCGGCATTGTGTGCATTTACCACTTCCGTGGGCGTCATGGCTCCCGGCATGGAGATCACATCAAGCTTGCGTGAAAGCTGGATCACGCTTTCATCCACATTGGGCGAAATCATCAGGCGCGCGCCTGCATTGTAACCAGACTGCACTTCATCAGCCGTAAGTACAGTACCGCATCCAACCAGCAGTTCATCGCCGAATGCCTCACATACGCGGCGCACCTGCTCGCTGTTTTTGGCCAGATAATCCGGCAAATTATGATCGTAGGTAAACTCCAGTACGCGCACGCCGCCACGATAAAGCGCGCGGGCTACATCAAGGCTGTCTTCGATGGAAATACCGCGCAGAATGGCAACGAGCTTGTGTTTTTGGATCATGGAAAGGGCCTGCTGATGGTTCACGGGTCGCACTTCCTTTTGATTTGATATTTATCATCATAGCACAAAACATGGACTGCAACAAGCATAAGGATTTGATGGTTGAAACCTTCAGTCAAATGTTGTAAAATACTGCTGACATCCTAACGTTATTCAGAATGAGGTGCAGTCAATGGCCAACCAGTTTGTACGCCGTGCCCAAAAGCTTGCGCGTATTTTTACTGATACAGCGAAATATATTTGCACAGAGGGCTTCGCAGTTACAAAGCAGTGCCCGGTTTGTAAAAGCAGGATCAGATTCTACTGGTCTGCCGGCGTTATGCTGCGCAGCGGAGCACAGTGCCCGGTATGCCGCTGCATGGAAAGGCATCGCGCACTGTGGCTGTACCTGGAGAAGCAAGAAGTGTTTGCACGGCCCAATATCAGCTTGCTGCACTTTGCACCGGAGAAGGGGCTGCATCAGCAGTTTTCGGCCCGGAAAAATATTGATTACTGGCCTGTGGACCTCAATGCAAATCTGCCCGGAATTCGCAAAGCGGTAGATATTACGGACATCCCGTTTGAAGACGAAAGCATGGACGTCATCATCTGCAGTCATGTGATGGAGCATATTCCTGACGAAGCAAAAGCCTTGAGCGAGATGAACCGCGTGCTGAAAAAAGACGGCATTGCCATCATCAACGCACCCATTGATGAAAACAGGGAAGAAACGTTTGAGGATGCTTCCTACAATACGCCGGAGCTTCGGCTGAAGTATTTTGGGCAGGACGATCACGTCAGGATCTACGGCAGAGATTATGCCGACAGGCTTCGCAGGTTTTTTCAGGTGGAAATTCATCATCCCTGCCATGGACTTACAGAGCAGGATTTAACAAAATACGGCGTTTTGGCTGATGAGAAAATATTCGTTTGTACAAAAAAATAAAAAAAGGTTTAAAAAAGACAGTTTTTTCGCCAAAAACTGTCTTTTTTAAATGCTTTTTACTTGACTACTAAAAAAGGGATGATATAATTTACATTGATGAAATAAATTGTTAACATTCTCGTCGCGGGAATGTCAAGGAGGCGCCTGTTGTGTACCAATTCCTGAAGCGCATCGCGGCGGTCGTGATGTGTGCTATGCTGCTTGTGTCCAGTGCGATGGCGGATGCAGTGTCTGTGAGTCCTTCTGCCAAGGTCACTCTGCACAAGGCTCCCTATGCGACCCAGTCGGACGTTTTGGATTTTAACGTGATTACGCCTGTTCCCCCTGTGAAGGATAACCCTTCCATGGGGGACAGCGTAGACGATATTTATTCTAAACTTGAATCTGATAAGGTAGGCGCTGCCAAGAACGTGGATCCTGTAGACGTTGCCAACGGCATTGTAAAGGTCGACCTGGATGTCGTCTATAAGCCTGAAACGGTAAGCGTTGCATTTGTGCTTGACCGTTCCGGTTCTATGAATATGTGGGTTGATCAAATCGATGCAATGGAGCCTACATATATGAAAAATCCTGATTCCCGCAGGAATTTGAATGTTTCCACCAGTACCGTTCCCTGCATGAACCCTGATCATTATTATGAAATCAACTACACCCTGAAGGACGAGGATGGAGATTATGTCTACCATTTTTACCCTGTTCAGTATGACGCGTCTGTGAAGAGCTGGCTTTCAGCACTGAACAATGACGCCAATGCAGATGATACCGATAACGGAAACGACAGTTTCATTGAAAATGAGATAGAAAAGCAACATCCAAATAAGGAAGTCATCATTACTTCCATTGGCAGGCACATGGATAGTGAAGGAAACTGCATTGATCCGACCCTTCCGACAGATCCAGTCACGATAAACCCGGATTACATTAATAAAGGCTTTGGCTATGATGGGAAATATGGATTCTCTTCTCCCAAAGCAAATTTAGCTCTGGATTATCACGATACGAACGGCGATCGCTGCTTTGACCGTTCCATGCTTGCCCGTTATATGATCTGGCAGTTTGTTGAAAAGCTCCATCAGGCTAACCCCGATAATCAGGTTGCCTTTACCACCTTTGCTGGTACGTCTGAATCAACATATACTCAGGAATTTGTGACCGCAACGGCTGCAGAAAAAACGAATCTGCGGAACATTATTTTGAACGACAGAGGCGGCGCACAGTACACAAACTATGCGGCGGGCCTCACCAGCGCAGCAGAATTGTTTAACATTTCTCTTGATGGCACGGCAAGCCAGAACGCAGTCACTGGAAAGAAAATCATCGTTTTTGTATCGGACGGCAGTCCTTCTCCCGAGCAGAAAGATGGTGAAACTTGGCCACAGGCGGTGGACAGAGCCGACGGATCTGTTCAGGCAGCCATTTTAAAGAATGCCACCAATAATGTGGAAATTTATGCTGTTGGCGTCAATTCGGGTGCACTGTCCTACCTGCAGAAGATTGCAACCGATTCCGCTCATGCGAATGAATGTGACACAGCAGATGAATTCATCGCTTTCCTAAACACAATTATGGGCAACGTCCTCAAGGAGAAGGCCGTAACGCTTACCGACACCCTTGGAGACGGTTACTCCCTGCTGATCGACGGGCAGCACCCCGTTACGCTGACCAACGGCAGCAGCGCTCCTGTTATCATGACCAGTTTGAGCGAGCTTTCCAGCAAGTGTATCACCTATGCCAACAGCAAGATCAGCACAACGGTGAATGTAAACGAGAAGGGTTGCCGTCTCAGCTTCTATGCCAAGCTGGATGACAAACTGTGCTATCCCGATGGCTCTGGTGTGAACGAGTACAAGATCAACAAGAATATGACCTATCAGGTTGGAACAAACACGCCTGTATCCATTCCTGTTGATGACAAGCTCATCGTCAGCCACACCGTTCTGACGGCTGTCAAGGATAATGGCGATATGAAGGACAAGACCGTTCATCCCGACGATATCATTCCCTATACGATCACCCTTAAGAACAGCGCCGGGTTTACCCTGAACAATGTTGAAGTTACGGACGTGATTCCCGACGGCACGGAGTTTGTAAACGCTTATAATAATGGCGTGTATAACGCTGATACAAATACCGTAACCTTCAAGGCTGCTACGATCGAAGCGGGACAGACGCTCACCTTCGGCTTTAATGTAAAGGTGCTTGATGGCGCTGGAAACATCCATAACAGGGCCAGCTTCACCGTGGATGAAGCTGTGAAGCCCAAT
This sequence comes from Clostridia bacterium, assembly GCA_017473345.1. Lineage (GTDB taxonomy): Bacteria > Bacillota > Clostridia > Christensenellales > Aristaeellaceae > Limiplasma. The sequence continues at coordinate 8,598 of JAFULL010000058.1, forward strand.
CCCAATGATCCGAATAACCCCATCAGACTGATTGCTCAGACCAACGAAGTGATCAACTGCAGGGAAATCCCCAACGTTCCCAAGACCGGCGATGCAGCCAACCCGCTTGTGTGGGCGCTGCTGGCACTGCTGAGCCTGGCTTGCATCACGATGATGATGAACCGTAAGAAGGCATAAACACAAATGATTCAGCCCCCTGTGTTTTGAACACAGGGGGCGTTGTTTATGATCCTTTTGCAACCTTCGGATTTAGTAGTGCAGATTGACAGTCACAATTTCAGAATCAGTGCCGACGCGCATGGGCATTCCCCAGGTACCGACACCGGATGATACAATGACGTGCGGAGATAACGAATCTTTTCTCCAGTATCCATGGTCGACGTCGTACATTTTGCCGGTGAACAGACTGCCGGGAAAGATTTGTCCCTTGTGCGTATGGCCGGATAAAACCAGAGAAACATTGCTGCCATAAGACGAAGCACTGGCAGGATTGTGATCCATGACAACAACAGGCAGCTCTTCCGGTGAACCGGCGAGGATGGTTTCAAGCTCTGCGCGCTTACTGCCGTCAAAACCTCCTATCGGCGATGGATCCCGCCTGCCGGCCAGAATCAGTCGGTCGTCAATCACAACATATTCATCCGCAAGCAGGCGGATATTGCATGCTTCCCAGAAACGAAGCATTTCAGGCACGGTCTGGCCGCTGTCGTGATTGCCGGGGCATACATATATGCCATGGGTGGCCTGCAGATTTTTCAAAGTCTGCATCGCTTTTTCCGGTGAACGGATGGCACCAAAATCATTGTCAAAGAAATCACCTGCAATGCAGACGATGTCCGGCTGCTGTGCGTTGATCTCCTGAACGATGCTCTCCAGTCGCTTTTCTGAACCAACAGCGCCCAGATGAAGATCGCTGATCAGCACCAGTCTGGTATCCTTGGTGTGTGCGCTATCTGAAAGAAATATATCATATGTAACGTGCTGAAGATCATTGGCATGCCATACGCCATAAACACTGGTCGCAAGAGCAAGCACAACAGCTGCAGCGACGGAAAGAAAATGTGAAATCGGAAAGAAAAATTTAAGAACCATGCACAGTCCATCAGCCAGCAGCATAAACAGCAGCAGATAAACAAAGATTCCCATCCAATAGGAACTGACAGTGCCCAGCATATTCCGAAGCGCAGCAGAAAGCGGAAGCATGGAGCGCACAAATCCAAAGATCATTACCAGTGTCATCGCTGCAAAAAACATGATGATCCATCCCCGGGAAATCTGGGGAACAAAATGATGGAGCCCCTGATAAACGCGGTGTGACAAATAAAGGCTGACGCCACCGAGCAGGGAAAACATAAGAACAAATACAGCAATGACAGAAAAGGACGGCATAGGCAGACTTCCTTTCAGAGGGAATGCTGCTCACAGTATAAGAGAAAACTACAGCGAAAACAAGTGCCACCGGTACTAAACGAAGTGGTGACAGTAAAGTGGCACAAGTACAATGCAAAAAGAGGATTGCTCCGCATAGGAGCAATCCTCTGAAAATCCTTGATTTATTTAACTTCTTACTTGCCGAAGTAGCGCTTCAGGAGACCTTCGAAAGCCTTGCCGTGGCGGGCCTCGTCGCGTGCCATTTCATGAACGGTGTCATGGATGGCGTCGAGGTTGAGCTGCTTGGCCTTCAGAGCCAGCTCGAACTTGCCGGCGGTAGCGCCGTTCTCGGCGTCCACACGCATTTCGAGGTTCTTCTTGGTGCTGTCGGTCACCACTTCGCCCAGCAGCTCGGCAAACTTGGCGGCATGCTCGGCTTCTTCGTAGGCAGCCTTTTCCCAGTACAGGCCGATTTCAGGATAACCTTCGCGATGAGCAACGCGAGCCATGGCCAGATACATGCCAACCTCGGTGCACTCGCCCTGGAAGTTCTCACGCAGGCCCTGGATGATCTCCTCGGTAGCGTCCTTCTTGCCGATGCCTACGATGTGCTCGGCGGCCCAGGTCTTTTCCTCGGCCATCTGCTCAAACTTGGCCTTGGGAGCCTTGCAGACGGGGCAGAACTCGGGAGCCTCGGGACCTTCATGTACATAACCACAAACTTTGCAAACCCACTTCATTGTTGTGTTCCTCCTTCAAATATTTCCTGGACATTTTTAGTTGCTTCTTTGGGTGGGGCCTGTGTTTCAGCCCGCATATTATGTATAAACATGCCATGACGGAGTGAAACATCTTTTTTGAAAATCTTTTTTATTTTTTCAGTGCATCAAGCACTGCGGCCTCCATGGCGTCGACAGCACAGACGGTGTCGTGGCGAACAGGCAGCGCAAGCAGGTCACGCACCTGATGGGGGATGGCGACGCCGGAGAGCTTTTCAAGCTTTTCGGCACAGGCGAAGAAGTCCAGCCCTTCCACAGCCTCGTCACCCAGCAGGCTGCGCGCAACGTCAGGCGCAAACTTGTAGGGACTGGCGGTGGCTGCGATAACGGTGATGGTGGGGTCGCCCGTTTCTTCGCGATAGTGCTTCAGCACGCAGGAAGCGACCGCAGTGTGCGGATCCATCACATAACCGTGCTGCTCGTAAACACGGCGGATTTCCTCGGCGGTCATGTTGTCGTCGGCATAATCTGCCCAGAAGACCTCGCTCAGTTTTTCGATGCGCTGAGCGCCAACGCTAAAGCTGCCTTCCTCGGCAAGCTGCTTCATCCAGCTGCTCACCTGCGCGCCATCGCGATCAGCGGCTTCGTACAGCAGACGCTCCAGATTGGACGACACCAGAATGTCCATGCTGGGAGACATCGTCTTGTGGAAGGTGCGATGGGTGTGATAGGTACCTGTGCGGAAGAAATCGGTCAGAACATTGTTTTTGTTGCTGGCACAGATCAGCTTGCGGATGGGCAGACCCATGCGCATGGCGTAATAACCGGCCAGAATATCGCCGAAGTTGCCGGTGGGAACCACGAAGTTGATATGCTGGCCCATGCGCAGCACACCGCGGTTGACCAGATTTGTGTAGGCGGTGAAGTAGTACACGATCTGCGGAACCAGACGGCCAAAATTGATGGAGTTGGCAGACGAGGGCAGTTTGCCCTGCGCGTCCATCTTTTCGTGGAACGCCGCATCGCCAAACAGCTTCTTCACGCCGGTCTGGGCGTTGTCGAAGTTGCCTTCTACGCCGATGACGTGCGTGTTTTCGCCTCCGGTTGTCACCATCTGCAGCTCCTGCACGCGACTGACGCCGCCGTGCGGGTAGAACACCGTGCAGCTGGTGCCGGGCACATCCTTGAAGCCCTCCAAAGCGGCCTTGCCGGTATCGCCGCTGGTGGCGACCAGAATGCTCACCTCGCGCTTTTCGTTGTTCTTTTCAGCTGCAAGAGTGATCAGATGAGGCAGGAGTTTGAGGGCGATATCCTTGAAGGCCAGTGTGGGACCATGAAACAGCTCCAGCACATGGGTGGTATCACCCAGGGATTTTACCGGGGCGATGGTAGGATCGTCCCAGCTGTCGAGAGAATAGGCAGCCTGCACGGCGTCTTCGATTTCAGTGATGGAGAAATCCTCCAGAAAGTCGCGCAGAATGCGGGCGGCGTGGTTGTGGTAGCTGGTTCCTCGCAGGGTGCTCAGCCGCTCCGGCGAGATCTGGGGAAACATGCTGGGCACATAAAGGCCGCCGTCGCGCGCCAGTCCCCACAGAATGGCCTGTGATGCTGTTACGCATGCGCCGCCGCGGGTGGAGAAAAAGGACATGGGATCACCTTCCTGATATGTACACTATAAGGAAAAAGGCGGCCACACAGGCCGCCCCGGAATGCCGATGGCATTAAATGGCGTACTTCTTGATGAATTCAGGCAGCTCCTCCACGTCCGCGCTGACGGAGATGGCGAAGTCTACACTGTGCTTGGCACTGATGGCCTCCAGACGGTTGAAGAGCCATTCGGTGGAATCCAGTTCGTTCTTGATGAGCTTCTTGAACGCGTCGATGCAGATCAGACCGATGTCGAAGTTCTGGGCGACAACGCCGCACAGCAGACCCATGAACATCTGGTCGTTGGCCAGTTCGTATTCGCTGGCGTTGATAAAGCGCACTTCGTGGCGCAGATCGAACATATAACGGTTGTCGTCGTCGATGAATACGACGTCATGTCTGCTTTCCTGAGCAGCCTTGTTGGCCATATCGAGGATACGCTTGGTCTTACCCGAGCCCTTTTTGCCGGCAATCACCTGAATCAATGGTAACGCCTCCTTAACGATGATTTGGTGTAACACAAACGAACACATCCAAAACGTGGAGAAATGGATATATGCATCATTTTGTGTACTCTACAAAAACATTATACATGAATTTTTTCGGAATAGCAACGGCTATTTTTGCTCTTCTTGTGTGTTTAATGCCGAACGAAGATCATCCATACTCATGGAGGGAATCTCGTGCATAGCTGCATCCGGCGCATCTTCGTCATAGTGACAGATGGTGCGATAAGCGCAGTAATCGCAGGCGCTGCGGTTTTGATCGCACGTGGGACAGATGGCCGTTTCACCGCCAAACAGACGCCCAGCCAGCTGAGCAGCCGTTTTGCGTGCATGCTGCATCAGCGCGTGCAGCTGGGATTCGTCCAGCGCCTTTGCGTTGGCGCGCAGTGCTCCGCTTTTGAGGTGGATAGAGGGCAGTACCTGATGAGCGTCATCATCCATTGCATCGATGATCTCCACATCGCTGAGTGCAATGCCGCGCAGCTGAAACACCTCGCGCAGCTTGTCAGCCACGGCGTTTTCTGCATCCGTCGCGCTTTCCACCAGCGGGTTGGCGACGTAAAAGTAGAAAGCGCCGGCAGGCTTTGCACCGGGAATGGCGCTTGTGCACACATCCAGATAAAGCAGCAGCTGCAGCTGCAATCCCCACCAGGTTTTGGCTGCATCCAGGTTTTTCTGTGACGATTTATAATCGATCACGCGCAGGTATACGCTGTCAGGCGAATCGTAGCGGTCAATGCGGTCGATGCGGCCGCGCAGCGCTACTTCGCGGCCGTCGGGCAGCACGAGTACAATGGGCGGAAAACCTTTTTCGTAGCCGAAACTGGCTTCTGTACGGTAGATGGCAAAGCGTCCCGCAGCCAAATGATTGGTAATGGTTTGTGCGGCACGGCGAATGGCGGCGCGGGCAGATTCAAAACGGGCCATGCTTCGCTCGCCGTCACCCATGGGGCCTTTCAGCACTTCATCAAGCAGCGGGGCGATCGCTTCGTCAGCCATTTCACATACGCGTTCTACAGGGATGTGCGGGTACTGACTTTCACGTTTTGCCAGGTGGGCAAAGTTATTTAGGCCATCGTGATAGAAGGTGCCTGTTTCAATAGCGTCGACCTTCCATTCCCGCAGCTCTTTGGGGCGCAGGCCATAATGAATGAAGTGCTGGAAGGAGCAGTCGGCAAACTGTTCCAGACGGCTTACACTGAGCACCTCGCCGCCAAAGAGCGACTGTGCCTGGCGGGGCGTAAGGGGTTGTGCAGTGTTGTCATGCTGTACGGCGCGCAGCAGGCGCATGGCCTCCGGTGCAGTGGCGGAGGAAAGTAAAAGCATCTGCAGACGTTTTTTCCATACATCAGGCAAGCCGGCTACGCCGTCGGCGTGAGCACGGATGAGGGGACTCAGTTCGCTGAGTGCCTGAGCGGCAGAAAGCGGAAGGGCATCCGAACCGGCAGGGGAAGACTGCAGACCGGGCAGGAGATGCCTGCTTAGATCCTCAAGCAGGGAAAGCGGACGAAGCGCCGTGCCATCCGGAGCAGTACGGGCATAGCTGAGAAACAGCCAGCGTCTGGGCAGCGTCATGGCGCGCTTGAGGTCGAGTTTGGCAAGCAGAATACGGTTTTCATCCGTCAGGCCCAGAAAACAACCCGTGTCCGTCTGAGTGCGTTCACGTTCCTCGGGCGTGAGAAGGCTGTCGGTATCTCTTGTCAGCACGCTGTCGTTGAGCCCCAGCAGGAAAACTGCCTCGGCCTCTTCGGCAAGCAGATGTCCCAGCATGCCGGCATGCAGCATGCCGCCGGCCGGCGGAAGGGAGGCAAGCGTAATGGCTGAAAAGCCACATTCCAGACGAGTGGCAATGTGCTTGAGAGGAATGCGCGCACTGCCGCCCAGACGCGCCAGCTGATCCAGAAGATCCAGCACGGTCTGCCAAATCTGGCTGTTCTGGCTGGCGCGTACGGTCAAGCTGCCCTGCAGCAGGTCTTCCTCTTCGCGTTTGAGCGTTTCATAGGCGTTTACGTCGATCAGCAGCTGAAAAACGGCGGTCAGCGACGTAGCAGCATCTTTGGCGTCCACAATGGCCTTGCGGGCTTTCACAAGCGGTTCAGTCAGCCGCTGGCGAAGCGGCTCGCAGCGTTCGCGGTCTGCTTCTTCTCCGCGTGTAAAGGGGGTCAGCCAACGTGTGCGGTCAATGCCGCAGCTGCGTACGTAGTTTTCAAGCTCGCAGGCTTCATCAAAGGTGAAGGGAGCATAGCCGCTTTTGAGCACAGCCAGCATATCTTTGGTGCGCCATCCGCCTGAAATGGCACGCAGAGCGCTCAGCACAAACCGCACCAGTCCGTGTGAAAGCGCAGGCATCTGGCGGTCGGTGTAATGGGGAATGCCGCTGTCGCTGAGGGCAGCGGATACAGCAAATTCATAGCCGTCGCTGTCGGGGTAGAGCACGGCAATTTTTTCAATGTCCACGCCCTGTTCAAGAAGCCACATCACCTGACGGGTCATCTGCGTGGCTTCTTCATAGGGAGAAAGGGCGTTTGACAGGTAGACTCCATCAGGCTGTCCATCGAGGGAAACCGGCGGATAGACGAACAGCGCGCGATCCAGATGATCAAGCGCAGGCGTATGATCAAGCGGCCGCGGAGAAAGGGGCGAAAGTTTCAGACCGAGGCCTTCCTGTGCAAGCATGTCGCTGAACCGGCCGATGCCCTGACGAATGGGCAGGAACAGTTCGCCGTCTTTGGCGCTTTCAACGTCACAGATGAGCGCGATGGTCAGGCTTTTGCAAAGTGGGGCGGCTGTGCACAGCATTTTCATCAGCTGCTGGGGCAGGGTGTCAAAGCCGTAGACGTACAGATGCTTTTCATCAAGAAAATGGCTTTGGGCAAGTTTTGAAGCTACATAGGTCAGGTGATCCTCGCTGTCGCTGAAACGGTCGCCCAACACCTGCTGATACTGCGCAAAAATGCTGGCGAGGTCGCGCAGCTTTTCCTTTTGAAGACCGTCTTCAAGGCCGCTGGCATAATCGGCAAGCAGTTCAGGCGTCATGCCGCCGCGCTTGAGGTCAGTCAGCAGGGCGGACAGTTTTTCGGCAAATCCGCGGCGGCTGGTGATGCTGCCATAATAGGGCAGTTTATCCTCCAGCCGTTCCAGTGCCTGACTGACAGCCATGCGGCGGCCTGCATCACTCAGCGGTTCGCGGCCATCGCGGCCTGCGGCAGTCAGCACATGATCATACAAACGGGAAGGACTGAGCACGTCGGTCAGAAACATGCCGTCCAGCTGCAGGCGCTGCATCAGTTCCCGTTCCGCCGCCAGGGTAAACTGCTCCGGAACGAGCAGCAGCACGCGCTGACCCTGCTTTTCATACAGGCCGATTTCTTCCACCACGGTTGGGAAAAGCCGGTGAGGCCTTGCGGTCAAAATGCGGATGGACATGCCTGCGCCTCCCTGAAAATGATGTGGAAGTTTCAATGGAAACATGATATCATAAACTGCGGACAATGAAAAGAAGGAAGGATCCCCAATGACTGATACCATCGTGGGCATCGCCACTGCTGCCGGTGAGGGAGGCGTGGCGATCGTACGCATCAGCGGCGATGAAGCGGCTGCTATTTTTGAAAAGGCCTTTCGTCCCCGCAAACGCAGACCGCCCTTTGAAAGCCACCGGCTGATGCTGGGGTATGTGGTCGACGGCGACGAGGTGATCGACGAGGCCATGGGCGTGATGATGTATGCGCCCAACAGCTATACCCGTGAGGATGTATGTGAAATTCACACCCACGGCGGAAGCGTGGCGGCGTCCATGGTGATGCGTCTGCTGATCCGTCTGGGTGCAAGACCTGCGGAGGCGGGCGAGTTTACGCGCCGGGCCTTTATGAATGGCCGTATTGACCTGATGCAGGCGGAGGCGGTCATGGGTGTGATCTCTGCCCAGTCGCAGGCGGCGCTGCGTGCCGAACAGCGCCAGCTGGCCGGAGGACAGAGCCAGTTCATCCGTCAGGCGCAGGATGCGCTTACGATGCTGCTGGCCGGACTGGAAGCTCATATCGACTATCCGGACGAGATCGATGAGGATGAAGCGCTGGAAGGGCTTACGAACGGGCTTGACCGGCTGATCAGCCAGCTGCAGCAGGCGATCGACGAGCAGGGCGCGCGGATCGTGCGCGAAGGTCTGCACGTGGCGCTTTGCGGACGGCCCAACGCAGGGAAAAGCACCCTGTTCAATGCGCTGCTTGGCGAAGAACGCGCTATCGTGACCGCCATTCCCGGCACAACGCGTGACGTTCTGGAGGGCAGCTTTACGCTGGATGGCGTGAGGGTCATTTTGCAGGATACGGCAGGTTTGCGCGAGACCGGCGATGCGGTGGAGCAGATCGGCGTTCAACGCGCTCAGGCTGCACTGGAGAAGGCAGATGCGGCGCTGCTGCTGGTGGATGCATCCACCGACCTGACGGATGAAGAAGCAGCCCTTTTGCAAAGACCCATGCCCTGCCCGTGTGCGGTGCTGCTCAACAAGGAGGACGCCGGCGAGCGCGTGAGCGCAGCACAGGCGGAGGCAATCACGCAGCACAGGCCGGTAATTGCTTTGTCTGCTCAGAATGGCGACGGGCTGGACCGTGTACGTGACTGGCTGCGTGGTTTCCTGCGCAAGCCGCAGGAACTGGTATTGACCCACGAGCGTCACATGAGCGTAGCCCGTCAGGCGCTGGAGAGACTTCAGCAGGCACGAAACGGTCTTGCGTACGAACAGCCGCTGGATCTGGCAGCGGTGGATATGCATGAGGCACTGTATCTGCTTGGGCGTATTACGGGCGACAGCGTGGATGAACAACTGTTGGATGATATTTTCTCACGTTTTTGTGTGGGCAAGTAAGAAAAAAGGCTCCGGATTTAACCGGAGCCTTTTTGTATGCTTATTCTTGGGTTCCCAGCTTTCCCCAGAAGCCGAAAGACATGGGCCAGAGCACGCCGCCCACGACAGCCATCATGAAGTAGCGCAGGCCGGACGTCCACGCATGGTCGCCGAAAATGGCGGCAAACAGCGGCTTGAGTGCAAGCCGTGTACCCATAACCAGTGCAACGCCGATAAGCAGCTTCAGGATCTGTGCCCACCAGACAGCTTTGGTGTCGAAATGCGTATGGCGGTCATCCACCCACCAGGCCAGCAGCATACCGCAAAGCGTGCCAAGCAGCGTCCATGCATTTTTGATGCCGTGTGCATCAAATTCGGCAATGTTGCGTTCGCCGGCAGGCATCAGGGTGACGTAACAAAGCAGTACCAGCGCCATCAGAAAGCTGCCAAGGCCGATGAGCATTTTGCCGCGGCGGTTGTTTTCACTCTTCTTGAACAGCCACATGAAGCCAAGCACGGTGGCTGCGCCTGTCAGATAGGAAACGCCCACGTCCAGCGGGGTATGCACGCCCAGATACATGCGCGAAAAGCCCACCAGCACGATCAGCGCAATGCAAAGCACGGTCGCCCATTTGCGGCTGATCCATGCAGCCAGCGTGCCAAACACCGTGGCAGCGCTCTGCGTGTGACCGCTTGGGAAGGAATAGCCGGTCGCAGCCTCACGGGCAGCTTCTACAATGGTGAATTCCGGGTCCAGCACCCAGGGGCGTGGGATGAGGAAGATGGCCTTGAGCAGCTGGTTGATCACACTGCCCGTAAGGCCGATGACCATGAACCGGTAACCCCATTTTTTGTTGATGCACCAGAAGGCCAGCAGGCCTACGAGCATGAAAAAAGTTTCCTCGCCAAGAAGCGTAATGGCTGCCACAAGCTGATCGCAGAACGGATTGCGAATGGCGGCAAGCGCTTTCAATAATTCCATATCAAAGCCCCTTTCCCGAAGATGACTCATTATAGCATAAGAATATGAAAAGATACACCGCTTGCACGGGAGAAGTTTGCGCAGTATAATGCAGAAAAAGCGTTTTTTTGAAGGAGAAAGCTATGCCGTACTGTTACGAAACTCATTTGCACACCTGTCAGGCAAGCCTGTGCGGCCGCTCCATGGGCAGCGAGCATGCGCGGTTTTATAAAGAAATGGGCTATCAGGGTATCGTCATCACAGATCATTTTTTCAGTGGCAATACCTGCGTGCCCAAGGATCTGCCATGGCGTGAACGCGTGGAAATGTTCTGTTCCGGTTATGAAGACGCGCTGGCAGAAGGGCAGAAAATTGGGCTGGACGTGTTCTTTGGATGGGAATCGCGTTTTGAGTGGGATGAATATCTGGTCTATGGTCTGGATAAGAAATGGCTGCTTGAGCATCCGGAAGTGGAGCGGTGGACGCGCCGCGAACAGTTGGAACAGGTTCACCGCTACGGTGGATGTGTGGTACAGGCGCATCCATTCCGCACGCGCGGATATATTACCCGTATCTCGCTGGGGCTGGGTTTTGCAGATGGCGTGGAGGTTGCCAACGCTTCGCAGGAGGCATTCAGCGACGCAGCGGCCCTGCGCTATGCCAAAGAGTATGGTCTGGCAATGAGCGCAGGATCCGATAATCATCTGTCTTCGTCGGAACGCTGGAACAGGGACAATCTGTTCGGCGTTGTGACCGACGAACGGCTGGGCAGCATCCACGACTTTGTCAGGCTGATCCGCGAACGCGGAAAGCTGGGACTGTATATTCCCATGAATGATCGTTTCGAAATTCCGCAGGACGCTCCGGCACTGGAAACCTTCTGGGCGGACGATACCGATCATCCGCAGCCCACCAACCGTGACTGGCTCCATGAATAAAAAACCGCCGGGACGCTTGAATGCTTCCCGGCGGTTTTTTGATCAGCCTTTTTGTCCGTAATAGGCGTTCGGGCCATGCTTGCGCATGAAGTGCTTGTCCTGAATGTACTGGGGAGCCGGTTCACAGGCAGGGGAGACCTGCACGGTGAACAGCGCCATCTTGGCGACCTCTTCCAGCACAACGGCGTGATATACAGCCTGTGCTGCATCTTTGCCCCAGGCAAACGGGCCGTGGCTGTGGCAGATGATTGCAGGCACATGAGCCGGATCAATGCCGCGCTCGGTCAGTGTTTCGATGATCACTCTTCCGGTGTTGAACTCATAGCCCGCCTCCACTTCTTCAGGGGTCAGATGGCGCGTGCAGGGCACGGGGCCGTAGAAATAATCGGCATGGGTGGTTCCGTAGCAGGGGATGTCCTTTCCGGCCTGAGCCCATGCAACGGCATAGGGGCTGTGGGTATGCACAATGCCGCCAAGCTGCGGATAGGCCTTATACAGTTCAAGGTGGGTCTTGGTGTCAGAAGACGGGTTCAGATCGCACTCGACCATTTCACCATCCAGACTGAGCACCACCATCTGGTCGGGCGTCAGGTCTTCGTATTTCACGCCGGACGGCTTGATGACCACCAGTCCCGTTTCACGGTCGATGCCGGATACATTGCCCCAGGTATAGGTGACCATACCGCGGCGGGGGAGTTCCATATTTGCCTCGTAAACGGCCTGTTTCAATGCTTCAAGCATGTTTGTTTTCTCCTTTTATTTCATGGCGGCGACGGCAGCTTTTTCAGCCTCCAGCGCCTGCACAAAGCGTGCGGTATAGGCGTCAAAGCCAGAGGCATCCTCTGCATCGGGCTGTTCCGTGCTGGCGTTGGCATGAGAGAAGACCTCGGCATTGAGGTACTCTTCCAGCGTCTGACCGGGCTTGCCGTTTACACGGTAGGCTGCCAACAGCGCCATGCCCCAGGGGCCGCCTTCACCGGCAGTTTCCATCACAGATACAGGCGTGCGCAACGCAGCAGCGAGGATCTTCTGACCCACAACGGGCGTCTTGAAATAACCGCCGTGGCCAAGCAGGGAATCGATCTGTACATTTTCCTTTGCCAGAATATCCATACCCAGCTTCAGGCTGGTCATGGCGCCTGAAACGATGGAGCGGGCAAAGTTGGCGAAGGTCATTTTGGCGTCGGGCATGCGAACCAGCATGGGACGGCCTTCATCCAGTCCCACAACGGGCTCGCCGGAGAACAGCGCCACGTTAATTACGCCGCCGCAGTCCTTGTCGCCTTCAAGGGCGGAGTTGAACAGAGCGGTGTAAATGTCGTTCATGCTTACATTCAGGCCTGCTGCGTCGCAGAAGCCCTTGAGCATGCCTGCCCAGGCATTGATATCGCTGGTGCAGTTGTTGCAGTGTACCATGGCTACCGGCTTGCCGGTGGGCGTGGTGACCATGTCGATCTCGGGGTAGACCCTGCTCAGCGGCTTTTCCAGCACGATCATGGCAAAGACAGACGTGCCGGCCGACACGTTGCCTGTGCGGATGGCTACGCTGTTGGTGGCAGTCATACCGGTGCCAGCATCGCCCTCAGGCGGGCACAGCGGGCAGCCGGCCTCCAGTTCGCCGGTGGGATCCAGCAGCTTTGCGCCTTTTTTCGTCAGCACACCGGCATCAGCGCCAGCATTGACAACGCCTGGCAGGATGCCTTGCAGCGTCCACGGATAGCCTGAATCGACAACCTTCTGCTCAAATGCGGCCATCATGGCGGCGTCGTAATCGCACTTTTCAGAATCAATGGGGAACATGCCGCTGGCTTCGCCAACGCCAAGCAACTTTAGGCCTGTCAGCTGCCAGTGCAGATAACCGGCCAACGTGGTCAGATGAGCAATGTCTTTTACATGTTCTTCCTTGTTGAGCATCGCCTGATACAGGTGGGCGATAGACCAGCGCTGGGGAACGTTGAATGCGAACAGTTCGCTGAGCTCCGCGGCAGCTCCGCCGGTCATGGTATTGCGCCAGGTGCGGAACTGCGCCAGCTGGCCGTCGTTCTTATCAAAGGCCAGATAGCCGTGCATCATAGCGGAAACGCCGATAGCGGCCAACTTGCTGAGCTTTACGCCGTATTTGGCTTCAACGTCCTTTTTCAGGTTGGCGTAGGCGTCCTGCACGCCAGCCCATACATCCTGCAGATGATAGGTCCAGATGCCGTTTTCCAGACGATTTTCCCAGGTGTGGTCGCCGGAGGCGATGGGGGCGTGATCTGCACCGATCAGCACGGCTTTGATACGCGTGGAGCCAAGCTCCATGCCAAGGACAGCTTTGCCCTGAAGAATGATTTCGGCAATGTTCATAGGCATGTTCCCTTCCGTCAGAATGATGAAATATAGTCGAAATAATTGTATTTATTGTATCACAGAAAATGGCGGTACGCAACGCTGTGCATTGACTTTGCACCTGTGCGCTGATAAGATGAACACAACCTGATTACGGAGGAAAGATCAATGGAAAAGCATCTGCTTGAGCGGCTTTCGGCGCTCAGTGAGGAGGAACGGCAGCTGCTTGAAGGCGGAGAACTGATCCGCAGCACCTATACGCAGGGTTCGTCCTTTGTGGTAAACGGTGAAAAACTGCTGCCGCCGTCGCAGATGATCACCGTGCGGCCGCATACAAGATTTGTGGATTTTCCGCTGCACAGCCACGACTATGTGGAGATCCTTTACATGATCAGCGGAGAAACGGTGCACGAAATGCCGGGACAGCAGCCGCTTGTGCTGCATGCGGGCGAATTGCTGATGATGAACGGGCAGGCCGCGCATGCCATACGCCGGTGCAGCCGCAAGGACGTAGGGGTCAATTTCATTGTGCGTCCGGCTTTCTTTGACGAGGCGCTTACGGCAATCGGCAGTTCTCATGCGCTGGGCCGTTTTTTGATCGATGCGCTCAAAAGAGGTGAAAGCAGCGTGCCGTTTCTGCATTTTCAGGTTTCCGACGTGCCTGCCGTACAAAGTCTGCTGGAAAGTATGTTGTCGGCCATTCTGGACGGCGCAGGCCAGCGCATTTTAAAAACATCCATGACGCTTTTGTTTTTGCATCTGATGGCGCACACGCACCAGCTGTCCATGCCGGACAGGGGAGCAAGCGCCATGGTGGTTGCCGTGCTGGATGAAATTCAGCACAGATATGCATCCATCTCTTTTCAGAATTTGGCGGATAGCTGGCATGTATCTGCGGCTTATCTCAGCCAGACGGTGCGCAGGGCAACCGGGCTCAGCTGTACCCAGCACCTGCAGCAGCGGCGCATCGCGCAGGCGAGACGCCTGCTGCGCGATACGGATCTGAGCGTTGCAGAAATCTGTGCTGCCGTGGGTTACGCCAACACAGGACACTTTTACCACCTGTTTCATGAAAGCTGCGGCATGAGTCCAAAGGAATACCGTCTTGTTAATTCAGGACGCTGAAGCATTTAAAAACCGTTCTATGCTTCAGCCTTTTTGCGTGTTATAATGAAAGCACCAAAACCAAAGGGCGTGATGAAATGAACTGTTATCTGGCGGTGGATATCGGCGCATCTGGCGGCAGACATATCGTTGGATATGTGCAGGACGGCTGCATCCGCACGCAGGAGGTTTACCGTTTTGAAAACGGAGCTGCCATCAAAAACGGTCACCTGTGCTGGGATGCAGAGAGGCTGTTCAGCCAGGTGATCGCCGGTATGAAGGCGTGCTGTGAGCAGGGTTTCATTCCGGTAAGTATGGGCATTGACACATGGGCGGTCGACTTTGCGCTGCTGGATAAAAACGGCGAGCTGGTGGGCGACATTGTTGCTTATCGCGATGCACGCACGGAAGGCATGGACGCACGTCTTGAAAAAACGATGCCCTTCGATGAACTGTATCGCATCACAGGTATCGCCAAACAGCCTTTCAATACCGTATACCAGATGTTGGCGGTGCTGGATGAATATCCTCAATATCGCGAACAGGTCAAAGATTTTCTGCTGGTGCCGGAATACCTCAGCTATCGTCTGACCGGCAAGCGCGCTCATGAGTGGACGAATGTATCCACCGGTGCGTTGGCAGACGCTGCAACGCATGACTGGTCACCAGAAGTGCGCAAAGCTGCCGATCTGCCTGACAGCTGGTTTGAAACGCCCATTGTTCCTCCCGGAACGGTGCTGGGTACGTTAAAGGATGAAGTGCGTGCAGAAGTGGGTTTTGACACGACAGTCATTCTAACTGCCACGCATGATACCGGCAGCGCCTATATGGCTGTGCCTGCGCGCGATCAAAATGCTGCGTTTTTGTCCAGCGGCACGTGGAGTCTGCTGGGTGTGGAACTGGATCATCCTGTAACGGGTGAAGGCAGCCTCAAAGCCGGCTTTACCAATGAGGGCGGGTGGGGCTATACCACGCGTTATCTCAAAAACATCATGGGTATGTGGATGCTGCAGTGCATTCGTGCGGAAACGGGAAAAAAGCATTCCTATGCTGAAATGGCTGAAATGGCGGAGGCTTCTGATTATCCTGCATGGATCGATGCTGCGGACAACCGCTTTCTTGCGCCGGCCAGCATGCTGGATGAGGTCAAAGCTGCGCTTGGGGAACAGGGCGCGCCGCAACCGCAAAGCCTTGCGGATGTACTGCGCGCCGTCACGCTGGGCCTTGCAGTATGCTACCGCGACAGCATCCGTGAAATGGAGAGGCTTACGGGCAAGGCCTTCACGTCTGTCAACATCGTCGGCGGAGGCAGCCAGAACCTGACGCTCAACCGCATGACGGCAAAGCTCACGGGACTTCCGGTTTTCGCGGGGCCCACCGAGGGTACGGCGCTGGGCAATCTGGCTGCACAGATGATCGCCGACGGCGTATTTTCGGATATCGCTGCATTCCGCGCAGCGCTTTCTGACAGCTTTGACATCCAGATTTTTCAATAAAACGGAGGGAAAACAACATGAGCAATGCTGCATTTGAACTGGCAAAAGAACGGTATGCCTCCGTGGGCGTAGACGTTGAGAAGGCGCTTGCGCTGCTTGGCAAAACGCCCATCAGCATCCACTGCTGGCAGGGCGACGACGTCATCGGTTTTGAAAACGCCGACGGCGAACTGACCGGCGGCATTCAGACCACCGGCAACTATCCCGGCAAGGCCCGTACGCCTGCTGAGCTGATGGCGGACTTCGAAAAGGCCATTTCGCTCATCGGCGGCGTAAAGCGCATCAACCTGCATGCCAGCTATGCCGTTTTTGAAAATGGCGAAAAGGCGGAACGTGATGCTCTGGAACCCAAACATTTTAAGGCGTGGGTCGACTTTGCCAAAAAGAACGGCCTGGGCATCGATTTCAACCCTACTTATTTCAGTCATCCTATGGTCAGAGATGGGTTGACCCTTTCCTCTCCCGATGAAGAGGTGCGCGCTTACTGGGTGCGCCATGGCATCGCCTGCCGCCGCATTGCTGCGTACTTTGCCAAAGAACTGGGCACGCACAGCCTGTGCAATGTTTGGATTCCTGATGGATTGAAGGACGTACCTGCCGACCGTCTCGGCCCTCGCATGCGGCTGAAGAAGAGCCTGGACGAGATTTTTGCCGAAAAGCTGGACGGCGTGATCGACTGTGTGGAGTCGAAGGTGTTTGGTATTGGCCTGGAAGCCTATACCGTTGGCTCCAACGAGTTCTACACCGCCTATGCGGCTTCGCATCCCGGTGTGTACAACCTGATCGACAATGGCCATTATCATCCCAGCGAGGATGCGTCTGACAAGATCCCGGCAATGCTTTGCCACTTTGACTGTGTGCCGCTGCACGTTACCCGTCCCATGCGCTGGGACAGCGACCACGTTGTCCGCCTGAATGACGATCTTAAAAACATCGCCACCGAGATCGTGCGCTGCGACGGCCTTGAAAAGGTGCTCATCGGTCTGGATTACTTCGATGCGTCCATCAACCGTGTGGCGGCATGGGTATGCGGCGTGCGTAATATGCAAAAAGCCCTGCTGGATGCGCTGCTCACCCCGCATGCAGTGCTTTGCATACTGCAGGATGAAAGCCGCTTTACCGAACTGATGGTCATGCAGGAAGCACTCAAAACCATGCCCATGGGCGCTGTGTGGGAAGAATTCTGCGCGCGCCAGAACGTGCCTGCAGACAGCGAATGGCTGCCTGTTGTCATGAAATACGAAAAAGAAGTACTGCTGAAAAGAGGCTGATATACCATGAAAATGACGGATCTTTCCATTATGAAGCGCTATATCCGCACCTGCGAGGACGGCTGGAACCAGGGCTGGCACGAACGCAATGGCGGCAACCTGACCTACCGTCTGACCAAAGAGGAAGTGGCGGAAATGAAGCCCTTCTTCTACGATCAGCCCCGTGAGTGGGTGAATATGGGTGTAACGGGTGAAAACCTTGCCGGCGAATATTTCATCTCCACCGGCAGCGGCAAGTTCTTCCGCAATGTGGCCCTTGATCCTGAGGACAGTCTGTGCGTTGTGGAGATCAACGAACGCGGCGACAGCTACCGCATCGTATGGGGCCTTGTTAATGGCGGCCGTCCCACCAGCGAATTCCCGACCCATTTCATGAACCACAGTGTACGCGTAGCGGCCACCAATGGCGTATGCCGTGTTATTTACCATGCGCACACGGCCAACCTGATCGCCATGACCTATGTGCTGCCCCTTACTGACCGGGATTTCTCCCGCGCACTGTGGCAGTCTGCCACGGAATGCCCTGTGGTTTTCCCCGGCGGCGTGGGCGTTGTGGAATGGATGGTGCCCGGCGGGGCTGAGATCGCGCTGGCGACCTGCGAAAAGATGAAGGAATACGATGCGGCTGTGTGGGCGCACCATGGCCTGTTCTGCAGCGGCCCAGACTTTGACACCACCTTCGGTCTGATGCATACCATCGAAAAAGCCGCCCAGATCTGGGTGCTGGCCATGAGCTGCGGCATGGGTATCCGCCAGACCATCACCGACGACGGCCTGCGCGCCATCGCTCGTGACTTTGGCGTAACCATCCGCGAGGATTTCCTTGACTGATTCGATGAAAAAAGCCGGAGCAGCGTGTCTGCTCCGGCTTTTTGGTTTGACATGGTAGGATGTATATGATAAGATTTTTTTAAAGATTTATGCCTGTGCATAAAGGAGAAAAGCATATGAAAAAAGCAACCATGATTATGGACCGCGACTATACCATCGGACGTGTCGACCCGCGTATCTACGGTTCCTTCATTGAGCATCTGGGACGTGCTGTTTATGGCGGTATCTATGAGCCGGATCATCCCACGGCGGATGAAAACGGCTTCCGCCAAGACGTCATCGACATGGTGCGCAGGCTGAACGTACCTGTCACCCGTTATCCTGGCGGCAACTTTGTATCCGGCTTCAACTGGGAGGACAGCATCGGCCCGCGCAGCCAGCGCCCGCGCAGGCTGGACCTTGCGTGGTCCACCACAGAAACCAACGAGGTGGGTTTGCATGAGTTTGTGGAGTGGGCCCGCAAAGCCAATACCGACGTGATGTATGCCGTCAACCTCGGCAGCCGCGGCCCCGATGCGGCACGCAATGTGGTGGAATATGCCAACCATCCTTCCGGCAGCTACTGGAGCGATCTGCGCATCCAAAACGGTGCAAAGGATCCCTTCGGTATCAAGCTGTGGTGCCTTGGCAACGAAATGGACGGTCCCTGGCAGATCTGCAGCAAGACGGCCTATGAATACGGCCGCACTGCCTGCGAAGCCGCCAAGATGATGAAGTGGGTCGACCCCTCCATCGAACTGGTGGCATGCGGCTCCTCCGGCTATGACATGCCCACCTTCGGCGCATGGGAATATGAAATGCTGGACCAGTGCTATGACGAGATCGACTACGTCAGCCTGCACCGCTATTATGGTAACCGCACCAACAATACGCCGGACTTTCTGGCCCGCAACATGGATTTGGACGGCTTCATCAAGACGGTTGTTTCGCTTTGCGACGCCGTGCGCGGCAAGAAGCATTCCAAGAAGCAGATCAACCTGTCCTTCGACGAGTGGAACGTGTGGTATCACTCCAATGAACAGGACAAGGAAGTCGTCAAGATGGGCAAGTGGGGCCGCGCGCTGCCGCTGCTGGAGGACGTGTACAACTTTGAGGATGCGCTGCTGGTTGGCGCGATGCTGATTACCTTCCTCAAGAATGCCGATCGCGTGAAGATCGCCTGCCTGGCGCAGCTGGTCAACGTGATTGCACCCATCATGACCCGCAACGGCGGAGGTGTCTGGGCACAGACCACTTACTGGCCCCTGATGCAGGCCTCCATGTACGGCCGCGGCACAGCGCTGCGCCCCATCATCAACAGCCCGGTCTATGACTGCACCGACTATGAAAAGGTGCCTCTGGTTGATGCCGCCGCAACCATGGCCGATGACGGCAGCGTGACCATCTTTGCCGTCAACCGCGATATGCAGGAGGACGTTGAACTCGACTGTGACCTGCGCGCATTTGGCGAACTGAAGATTCAGGAGCATATCGTGCTGCATCACGATGATGTGAAGGCTGTCAACACCGAGGCTAATCCTGATAACGTTGTACCTGCTGCGGGCAAGGGCGGCGTGATCGACGGCGGCAAAATGAGCATCGTGCTGCCGGCACTCAGCTGGAACGTGATCCGCCTGAGTAAGTAAGCTGCATATAACAAAGAGGTCTGACGGTTGAAGTCAGGCCTCTTTTTGTTTTTTGATGAAAAGAACGATCAGTCAGCCGGAGAATATGATTCAGCTTCCAGAATCTCAGGCTCATAAGTCTGATCCAGTTGAATCATCCATGAACCAGGCGTATTCATGAACATCTCATAATAGATATATGGGTCGTGTCCATAGCGCTCGGCAGCAAGGGCGACACCATCGATGACGGCCATAGGGTCAAAGAATTCGTTGGCAACGTCGCCGTAGAACATACCCTCATCGCGGAAGTAGCGCAGCACTGCCTCACGGTCGTCGCCGTAATTTTCAAGCAGTTCGGGATAGCTGTCGATATAGTAGTCATAGTCGAACACAGGGCCGTAATCCACTCCGTCAAGGATGGCGGGACGGTAGTATAGATCCTCGTAGGAAACCGACAGTGTAAGACGATCACCGCGGTGTTCTCCATTAAACGGTTCGCCATTGAGCCAGATGACCACATCGTCGGGAATTGTGCAATTGGGTTTGGCACGGAAGGTGAACGTTGTCTGCCATATGCCGAATTCCTCTTCTGTGGCAGGTTGAAGGCATACAAACTGCGTATCTTCCAGAAAGAGACTGCCATGCGGTTCATCAAGCACTTCAGTGAGCTCAGCAGTGTGGGCATTTCCATAGGGCAGCAGGAAGACCAGCTCGATTTCGTGCGTTGGTTCATCCTCACCCCACGCGGCGATCTCATCATGCAAAAAGCTGTATTGAGCCTGCAGATGTGAAGCCAGTGTTTCCATTTCGTACTCAAAGCTTGGCAGCACGTTGAGGAAACCCAGCCGCTGCGATTGATGGCGACAGTAGTTCATCAGCCAGCCCTTGCGGATGTTTTCGACGTACTCCTGAAAAGGTTTCAGATGCTGACCATGCGTTTCGCCAAACAAAACGTCTTCATAGACAGGGCGCACTTCGTTTTGCATGATCTGTTTGGCTGCACGCTGAAAAACGGTGGTGCGGTAAAAAGAATTGCTGAAGTCGTTGTTGGCGCGCAGCGAAGGCTCAAAGCTGGCGAAGGCGTTGTCAAAATCCCATACGGGACCGGCATAGATTCTGCTTTCGCCCTCTGGGATCACAAAGAACGTGGACGACCATGAATACAGCGTGGCATTGTAGAACAGCTCTGCCACCAGATGACTGCGCGTGAAAGAATCAATATCGATCAGCTCTTCGAGAGACTGACCGGTAACCGGATGATAGCCATAGTTGAGCATGGCTTCATAGGCGTACAAAAACAATTCGCTGATGCTTTTGACCATGGTCGGGCCGGCATATTCGGGCGTCTTCAGAGCGATAAAACGATCTGCCGACAGGCGGAACCAGGCGTGATCAGTCAGTGTACCGCGTGATTCCAGTTCCAGCAGATAACCGCCTGCGTGCACGTCCTGATTGTCGTATACGCCATCAGCATATCCATAGTCATAACCATAGCTGTTATATGCATCAGCCTGCGGGTCTTCGCTGGTGTAATTGGTAGGCGAGGGCAAGTCGCTTGGATCAGATACACCAAGCTTTTTGTTCACCGGCTTGAGGAGTTTATCAAAATCCCGGATGTTGATGCTGTTTTCGCTGACTTCCACTTTTTCAGCCAGCAGGTAAACGCCGCGGTAATCCCCGTCGTAATAAAGATCTACCTGCTCGCAGGCGGAAGCACTGCTGAGTTTAAGCTCTTTGGCAAGATCCAGTGCAATTTGATTGCGCAAAAGGGTGGGGTCGCGTTCGTTGGTCAGCAGCGTCCATGTGCGGCAGCGCTCAGCCTCAATACCCGTTTCCAGAAGGTCGGCTTTGTATTCCAGCTTGAACTGGTAGGGAGACTTGTATTCCACATTGCGCCATGTGCTGTTGCCCCTGCCGCGCAGCTGATCCAGCCGCATCTGGGCAGAAATGCTTCCGTCCGGACGCAGCATGGTGATGCTGCCGGTGGTTTCGTTTTCGTGCAGTCGGCAGTTTTCCAGCCACAGACGCCCGTGCTGCATGGGGTCATCGCTGAAAAGATGCAGCGAGCGCAGATTCTGTGAAACAAAAACATGAAGCGTTTTGCCAGTCTGTGGAAGAACGCTGCTGAGTACGCCGGGAATGACGTCGCTTTCATGACTGTGCTGTGTCCAGTCGATGCGGGTCCGCTCGCCGTTTACTGTCAGTTCAAGCTGAGCAGGATCCGTGCCGGAGGGCAGAAACAACCAGTCTTCGTCCTGCAGCACACAGGATGATACCGTAACATCGCCCGGCCCATGCCATATGACCTGTGCATGGGCAGAAAAGGCCCACAGCATCAGGAGTGCCAGCATGACCAGCATCATCTTTCGCTTCATTTGAATACCCTCCTGGAAAAGGCAGTTATATTCAGTATATCATATGAAGGGGAAAGATGGAAAGCTGAAAAAAGCAAACAGGGACAGAGAAAACAGTTCTCCGTCCCTGTTTGATGCTACCAGCGTCTGCGTCTCAGACGGGTCATCGAGCGATTGGGGTTGTGACCGACAGCACGCAGTACGCTTCGGCCTGCCATGCTGCCGCGTGGACGCACATAAGTACTCAATGCAAGCGGTTCGGGCCAGTTGCTTTCAACCGGCTGAAACGCCCGTTCGTCAATATAACGGGTGTGAACAAAGCGGTCGGAGAAACGGGGCATGCCTGCGGACGGACGTTCCAGCGCAGGCAGCAGCACGGCTTCGCTTTTTTGCAGGGCAGGCTGCTTCCACCATTCGTTTTGCATTCAAACACTTCCTTCCTGCGGCCTTGATCGCATGGTTCATCCTATGCGTTGTTCTGCAAAGAGTGCGAAGCACGCGCGGCCGGTTTCGTCATAGGATGAAGGGCGGATGATTTCCGCAGGTTTCAATGAAAGGAAGACGTCACATGAACACGCAATGTCAGAAAGCATTTCCGGCCATGGTTCAGCCTGTGCCGCAGCAGGCAGGCAGTGTTTTTTCACCGGGGCAGGCGTTGCAAAACGGCACACTGTTTCCTGAATTGTATAAACCCATGAACGGCAGGCAATGTTCCGGCGGATGCCATGGGGATGACGCGCAGACGCTGAATTTTGCCGCATGGGATATGCGCCTGTATCTTGATACCCATCCCTGCGATCAGCATGCGCTGTCCTTCTATCATGAAATGTGCTGCCGCGCGCCTCAACCCGGCTATGCCTGTGCCTTTGCCGGGTGCAATCAGGACGGATGGCACTGGACAGACGATCCGTGGCCGTGGGAAATGGCAGCCAATGCCGGGAGGGTTTGACGCATGTTTATATATGAAAAGAAACTGCAGTATCCTGTTTGCATCAAAAAGCCGGATCCCAGAATGGCGGCAGCCATCATTAGTCAGTACGGCGGTCCGGACGGTGAACTGGGCGCTTCGCTGAGGTATCTGAGCCAGCGTTTTTCCATGCCGCACAAGGAGGTCAAAGGGTTGCTCACGGACGTAGCTGTGGAAGAACTCGGGCATCTTGAGATCGTGGGGGCGATGGTTTACCAGCTGACCCGCAATCTGAATGAAGAACAGATCAAAAAGGCTGGATTTGACGCCTATTTTACGGACCATACACAGGGCGTATATCCGCAGGCGGCAGCAGGTTTTCCCTATACGGCGGCTTCAATGGCTGTCAAGGGCGACCCTGTCACAGATCTGCATGAAGATCTTGCGGCTGAGCAGAAGGCGCGCACAACTTACGAAAATCTGCTGCTTTTGGCGGATGATCCTGACGTGATCGATGTGCTGCGTTATCTGCGCGAAAGAGAAATTGTGCATTATCAGCGCTTTTCGGAAGCACTGGGGATTGTGCGTGAAAAACTGGATGAACGCAATTTCTATGCGTTTAATCCTGCACTCAGCCTGAAATAAACAAAGGCCCCGTTTCCACAAAATGGAAACGGGGGCTGATTTCAGCGTACAAACAACTGTGTAACGTATACAAAACCCTGGCTGTCCGTCCATACGCCGATGCCGACTTTCGTCCAACTGGCGCTGAGAATATTGCGGCGGTGACCGGGGCTGCTCATGAAAGCGGCTTGTGACTTTTCAACCGTCGCGTGGTGCGCAATGTTCTCGCCCACGGCGTTGAAAGAGTAGCCGAAGGTTTTCAGCATCTGTGATGCAGAACCATAGGTGGGGGAGGTGTGAGCAAAATAATTCTTCTCGTGCATATCGCGGCTTTTGAGCCTTGCCAGTTCGCAAAGAACAGGATCGAGCGCAAGCGCAGGCATTCCGTTAGCGGAACGGTCCTGATTTAATAGAAGAAATGCATTTTCCTCTTGCGCAGTAACAGAACCCGTAGTATAATCACCCTCGTTGGAGGGAGGAACCGTAGTTTCCACAGGTTTTTTCGTCGGTTTCGGCGTGGGAACGGCTGTCGGCGCCGCAGTAGGTGCAGGCGATGCCGTTGGCACTGCCGTGGGTACGGGCGCTAAGGTCGGTACGGCTGTTGGCGCAGGCGTTTCTGTGGGAGCGATCGTTGGTTCAGCAGTAGGTGCAGGTGCTGGCGTTGCACTGGGCACAGGCGTGCAGGTGGACGTAACAGGCGGACAGTAACTGTTTTGTCTGTAAGGCCAGCCCTTGAATCCAAACTGCGACGTGGGCGCGCCGCCGGCTGCAAAGGCAGTGGAAACGGTCGAAAGGCTCACGGCAAGAACAAGGGCAGTCAGCTTTTGTTTTTTCTGCATGGAGTACCTCCTGAGTGAAAAGTTTCGCCGTTCAAAGGCGTAACATAATCGTAATAAAAAAGACGTTAAAACGCAAACAAATATCCAGGGAACTTCCATGGTAATATTTCCAGGAGGAAGCAATTCCCAGGATTTGAGGAGGAAACGCATATGAATCTGGTGAAATGCCCCCGCTGCGATCTCAACTACATCCTTGACACTGAAAAGCTGTGCAAGGTTTGTCTTCGCGAAATGAAGGGTTCGCATGTGGAAGATGAGATGGAAATGTGCTCTGTGTGCAACGCTGCGCCCGCTATGCCCGGCCATGACGTATGCCTCAGCTGCCTGAAGGAAATGAACAATACCACCTCTGATGAAGACGTGGAAGAGAACCAGGCTGTGGTTGATGAAAGCACCATTGGCCTGAATTCCATGAGCAGCATGGACGAGATCATCCCGCAGATCCATGAAGAGATTCCCGCCAATGAGTTTGGCGATATCGAAAGCGAGCTGTCCCTGGAAAGCGTCATCGAAGAAGAAAACGAAGACGAGGAAGAGGACGAAGACTAAAAAGCGAGGGACGAATGTCTGTATTTGCAATCGGCGATCTCCATCTGCCGGGCCACGACCAAAAGCCCATGGACGTTTTCGGCAGTCATTGGGATCGCCATTTTGAAACCATCAGCGAAAACTGGCGCAGGCTCATCGGCGAGGATGACATCGTGCTTATCCCCGGCGACATCAGCTGGGCCATGCAGCTTAACGAAGCACAGGACGACCTGAACGCTATCGGAAAGCTGCCGGGCACAAAGCTGCTGCTGCGTGGAAACCATGACTACTGGTGGAGTTCTCTGAGCAAGCTGCGTGCCGTTCTTCCGCAACGCATGCATGTGATTCAGAACGATGCGCTGCTGCTTGACGGCCATGTGTTCTGCGGAACACGCGGATGGAACTTTCCGCTGCCGCAGCAGGCACTGGGAGAGCAGGACGAGAAGGTATATCAGCGCGAGCTGATCAGGCTGAAGATGTCGCTGGATCACGCGGTCAAACTTGGCGGAGACGATATCACGGTGATGCTGCATTTTCCGCCCCTGTTTGCTGATGGCTTGTCTACGGGCTTTACAGAGATCCTGGAGTCGTATCCCATTCGGCAGGTCGTTTACGGCCATCTGCACGGCGCTGGGATAAAAATTGCTTTCGAAGGCGAACGTGAAGGAATTCAGTACAATCTGGTCAGCTGTGATGCGCTGGAATTTTGCCCGGTTCGAATCTTTGAATAATCAAATTTAAACTTTTTTATACGTTTTCGTAATAAAAAAGTAATATTTAGAACACAAACAAGCGTTCGCAGAGTCTGCAAACCTTTGTAAAACAATGGTTTGCAGGCTCTTTTTTTGTTACCCAGAAATTGTGGCGAACGGATGTTCTTACAATTTTTCAAAAAGGTGCGTAATTTGTTTCAAATAGAAAAAAATGCCTTCGTCAGAGGGTTTGACTTTCCCTGAAAAAGTGGTGCATAATGGTGCTACAACCCTAAAAAGGGTGGAAAGTGGAGCAGAAAAGGGAGCGGGGTGACGGGCATGGATGGTGAACGGCAATTCGACGAGCAACTGCCCGTACAGAGCAAACCCGCAAAGAAATTCACTTTTTTCGGCAGTTACGACCATTCCATCGACGCCAAAGGCCGTATCATCATCCCCAATGCCTACCGTAAGGCGCTGGGCGACAGCTTCACCATCACGATCGGTCTGGATGACCGTGCCATTGCCATTTATCCGGATGCTGCATTTGAAGAGATGATTGCAGAGCTGTACCGCCTCAACCGCCGTAAGCCTGCCGTGCAAAAGCAGCAGGACCACGTTGCAAAGTTCAGCTATCCCGGCATGCAGGCCGACAATCAGGGCCGTGTGCTTCTGCCTGTAAAGCTTCGTCAGTATGTGCTGGGCGACGCCAAGGACGTTGAAATCAGCGGCGCTCTGGATCACATCCGCATCGTAGACAGCGCCATGGCACAGGCCGAGGACGAATTCTATAAAGACCATCGCGACGAGATCCTTGATGAGATCGCGGAGCTGGAAGACTGAGTAAGAAAGGAAGAAACGCATGTCACAGTATCAGCCGATGTATGACAGCTTCGTACGTACGCCTGACCGCTATGTACCCACTGCACGCATGAGTGTGTCTGCCAATGTGCGCCTGCCGGGCAGCGATATCGACCTTTATACCGGTCAGCTCAAGCCGGATCATCAGCGCCGTCACCGTACGCAGGCGCAGCGCCTTGAAAGAGAAGAAAGGGACCGCGAAGAGCAACGCGAAACGACTGCCATAAAGCGCGAAGACGCCAAGGGCGGCGTGCGCATTGAAATGTGGAAGGGCGTTCTGGCGGTTGCTGTGCTGCTGTTTGTGTGCGGCGTGGCGCTGCTGTGGCAGCAGGGGCAGATCGTAAGCTACCAGAAGGAACTGAACCGTCAGGAAAGCGTGATCGCTCAGTACAGGCGTGACAATACCGCCCTGGAAGAAGCCATTGCTGCGGCGTCCGATCCGGCGGTCATCTGCTATGCCGCCTCTCAGGAACTGCACATGATCCCTGCTGAATCGGCAGAGGCCATTCATCTGGTGGCAGTGGATACACGCCCGCTGGAAACGGCGAAAAAGCAGCACTACAGCGCCACCACCCAGACGCTGCAGTCGCAGACCACGCCGGTACCCATGACGGCAAGCAACTGATCATGGCGAAAATTTGACGATAAAGCCGAAAAGCGCATACATATATGGTGAAATGCATACATCCCTCCTATCCGGAGATATGGAGGGATGGTTGTGCAGACGGAACTGCATATCCGCAGGCGTGTTTTTGCGCTGTTGCTGCTGATTGTTTTTTTGTTTTCACTGCTCACGGTGCGCATTGCCTATCTGACCACCCTGCGCTCAGAGGAGCTTACACGCCGGGGTGTCAGTCAGTGGACGCGCCGGGGCACGGTGTATGCAAGGCGCGGCAGTATACTGGATACCAACGGTCAAACGCTGGTGATGAGCGCAACGGCGTATATCATCAGCGCCGATCCGCGAAAGATATCGGACATGTCTTTGTTTACACAAACGATATGTCCGATTTTGGATTTGTCAGAGGAAAATGTTGCAAAGAAACTCTCTGACAAAACCAAAGCCTCTGTCACCCTGAAGCGACAGGTGTCAAGAGAGACGGCCGACCGGCTGCGGGCGCTGCAGGCGCGCGATGATGCGGCGGCGCAGCAGCTGAAGGCGCTGCTCTACGACGAGGATGTACGGCGCATGTATCCGCGCGGTGCGTTTCTGAGCCAGACGCTGGGACTGACCAATGTTGACAGCGTAGGGCAGAGCGGTCTGGAACAGCAGTACGAGTCACTGCTGCGAGGAACGGCGGGCACGATCTTGCGCAGCGTGGATGCGCACTCGCAGCCCGTATATGACAGAGGCAACCTGTACATCGAACCGCAGGACGGCAACAGCCTGAAGCTGACCATCGACGCCTCCATTCAGGAGATCTGCGAAAAGGCCATGCGCGAATGCTATGCCGTCAACAAGGCGCAGGCAGTGCATGTCATCGCCATGGATCCCTACACGGGCGCCATTCTGGCCATGTGTTCCAAGCCTGATTACGACCCGAACGATCCCCCGAGAGAACAGGCTGATGCCTTAACGCAGCTGATGCGCATCCGCCTGATCTCCGATGCATACGAACCGGGTTCCACATTCAAAATCCTTACCGCAGCGGCTGCTCTGGATGCAGGCGTGACCACGCCGGAAGATGGTTTTTACTGCTCAGCCAAAATCAAGGTGGATGGCGACACCATCCGCTGCTGGGGCAATCCGCATAAGGATGAAAGCATGGCCGAGGCCCTGCAGAACAGCTGCAACCCCGTGTTTGTTGAACTGGCGCTGCGTCTGGGCGCTGAACGGTTTTATCAGTACCTTCATGCGTTCGGCCTGGGAAGCAAAACCAAGGTTGACTTACAGGGGGAGGGAAGTGGTATACTAATACCCGTTCAGAAGGTGAAAAATGTGGATCTGGCACGCATAGGCTTTGGCCAAAGCGTTGCAGTAACGCCCATCCAGCTTTTGACGGCAGCCTGTGCTGTGATCAACGGCGGCAGGCTGATGCAGCCGTATCTGCTGAAGGAGGCTCTTTCACCGGACGGAACGGTGCTGTACCGCACCCAGCCCAAAGTGATTTCTCACCCCATATCAGAACAGACCAGCGTTACGATGCGCAGGCTGCTGGAGGATGTGGTTGCTGTCGGCGGTGCGAAGAATGCAAAAGTTGCTGGGCAGCGCGTGGGCGGAAAGACGGGTACGGCACAGGTCTACAAGGACGGACGCATCGTGCGCGACGTGCACATTGGCTCGTTTCTGGGGTTTGCTCCGGCAGATGACCCGCGTATTGCGCTGCTGGTTATTGTTGACGAAGCAGATACGCCCGTTGACTATGGCGGTACCACAGCTGCGCCTTTTGCTGGACAAATCCTTGCGGATGTGTTACCGTATTTGGGTTGTACATCCAATGAAGAACGCACGGAAGTCGTGGTGGGAAACGTGGTGGGCATGCCGCTTTATCAGGCACGCGCCGCAATGTCTGCACAGGGCTTCCGGGTGCTGGATGACGGAGCCGGCGACACCGTAACGGCCCAGATGCCGGGCGCCGGCGCAAAGCTGGTGGAAGGCGGACAGGTGATGCTGTATACCTATACGGACGATCCTGTTGAAACGGTGGAGCTTGTCTGCGTGCCGGATGTAATCGGCCAGTCCATAGCACAGGCAGGTATGCTGCTGAGGCAGCGCGGACTTGACATGGAGATTGACGGCTCGGGGCTGGCTGTGAAGCAGCAGCCTGCCGGCGGTGAATTTGTCACGCGGGACACGGTCGTCAGGGTCAGTTTTGATTTACCCAGTCCATAAAGGATGGAGGAATACAGATGCTACTCAGGAATTTGCTGCTGGAAGTACCGGGCGTTGTGGAAACGCGCGGCGATTTGGATATCGAGATCGCTCAGCTGGTCACCGACAGCCGCGTAAAGGCGGAAAACGGCCTGTTTTTCTGTATCAGAGGCCTCAGGGTCGACGCCCATACCTTTGCGCATCAGGTGGAGCAGAACGGCTGCACCGCACTGATCGTGGAGTATTTTATTGAAGACAGTCCCCTTGTGCAGGTGAAGGTCGAAAATGTGCGCTCAGCCATGGCCTACATTGCAGGAGCGTTTTATGGCCATCCTGCGCGCAGATTGCGCATGGTGGGCGTAAGCGGCACCAAGGGCAAAACCACCACCAGCTATCTGATGAAGGCGGTTCTGGAGGCGGCCGGACTGAAGAC
The DNA here is from genome assembly GCA_017473345.1 of Clostridia bacterium. Lineage (GTDB taxonomy): Bacteria > Bacillota > Clostridia > Christensenellales > Aristaeellaceae > Limiplasma. Next base: position 38,267 of record JAFULL010000058.1, read on the forward strand.
TGGTCTGATCGGTACCACCGGCAACATGATCGGCGACAAGCATATGCCCAGCAATATGACCACGCCCGACCCGGTCGACCTGCACAAGTGTCTCAGGCAGATGGTGGACGAGGGCGTCGAGGCTGTCAGCATGGAAGTAAGCGCGCATGCGGTGGATATGCACCGTCTGGACGGCGTGGAGTTTGAAGCTGCGTGCTACACCAATCTGTCGCAGGATCATCTGGACTACTTCGGCACCATGGAAAAGTACTTCGAAGCCAAAAAGAGCTTTTTCATGCACGGCGCTGTGCGCAATGCGGCGCTGAATGTGGATGAGGAAACCAGCGAAAGGATTCGCCGTGACCTTCAGGTGCCTTGTTTGACCTTCGGTATCAGCGCAGACGCCGATGTGTTTGCCAGGGATATTGAGATTTCCGAAGAAGGCGTTTCTTTCACCATCCGCCTGCAGCGGCTGGAGGAGATGCCCATCAGCATGCATCTGACCGGCATGTTCAATGTGTACAATGCACTGGCTGCGGCATCGCTGGCGATGATTATGGGTATTGACAAGGAATTTATCCGCAAGGGGCTGGAAAGCATCCGCAATGTGCCCGGCCGTGTGGAGGTGCTGGATACCCATACGCCCTACAAAGTCATTCTGGACTATGCCCATTCGCCGGATGCACTGGAAAATGTGCTGCACACGGTGCGCGCCTTTACCAAGGGCCGTCTGATCACGCTGGTGGGCTGCGGTGGCGACCGTGATCATGGCAAGCGCCCCATCATGGGCGAGATTGCCGGCCGCATGGCGGACTTCACCGTGCTGACCAGCGACAATCCCCGCACGGAAGATCCGGCTGCCATTCTGCGCTCTATCGAAGAGGGCATGCGCAGGACTGACGGCGAGTATGTTGTGATCGAAAACCGGCGCGACGCCATCCGCTATGCGCTGGAAATTGGCCGTGAGGGCGACGTGATCGTCCTGGCGGGCAAAGGCAATGAAACCTATCAGGACATTATGGGCGTGAAGCGCCCCTTTGACGAAAAGGTCATTGTGCAGGAACTGTTGGAGGAAATGCACCATACTAAGGAGTGATTGGAATGCTTAAGCCGATTCTTGCCCTTGTGTTGTCAGTGATTGCTATGCTTCTTATCGGTCCCCGTGTGCTGCCGGTGCTGCGCAGGCTGAAGTTTGGTCAGACCATGTATGAACTGGGCCCGCAGAGCCATATGGTCAAGCAGGGCACCCCCACCATGGGCGGACTGATGTTCACCGTAGTCAGCTGCGTTGTGGCGCTTGTGCTGCACGGCGCATGGTACGGCTGGCAGGACTTTACCCTGGCGCTTTTGTTCATCTCGCTTTTGAGCATGCTGGTCGGCTTTGTGGACGACTATATCAAGGTGGTCAAAAAGCGCAATCTGGGCCTGATCTGGTGGCAGAAGATCATCGGCCAGGTGCTGACGGCGTTCGCGTTTTCGCTGTACTGCTATCTGCATCCCATGGTGGGCTCCAGCATCATTGTGCCATTCTTCAATGTGGAGTGGGACCTGGGCATTTTCTATGTGCCGCTGATGACGTTGGTGGTCATCTTCATGGTGAACAGCTCCAACCTGCAGGACGGTCTGGATGGCCTTTTGTCCAGCGTAACGGTTGTAGGCGGCATGGCCTGGTTCCTGATGGCAGTGTTCATGAGCGCTGCAGTCGCTCCTGAAAATGCAGCCAACTACCAGAACCTTGCCATCTTTGCTATTGCTGTTGTGGGCGGCTGCATCGGCTTTCTGCGCTTCAACCGTTATCCGGCCATGGTGTTCATGGGAGATACAGGCAGTATGTTCATCGGCGGCGCGACGGTGGGCCTGGCCATGCTTCTGCGCATGCCGCTGTTTATGATCCTCATTTCCTTTACGCTCATCGCTTCGTCCCTGAGCGTGATCATGCAGCGCACTTATTTCAAGCTGACTCACGGCAAGCGCATTTTCAAAATGTCGCCCATCCATCATCACTTTGAAATGTGCGGCATGACCGAAAAGCAGATCGTTGCCATGTACGCGGCTGTGGTGGCTGTGCTCAGCCTGATCGCACTGCTGACGGTAAAGCTGTAAAACCGGAGGATGTTATGAAACTGACTGGCAAGAAGATCCTGATGGTGGGCATGGCTCGCAGCGGTATTGCTGCGGCTGAACTGATGGCTCAGAAGGGCGCAGTCCCTGTATTGAACGACCGCAAAAAGGAAGAGGCTTTCGGCACTGATCTGGACGGGCTGAAGAAAAACTGTCAGTTCCGCCTTGGTGAAGAACCTGTTGCACTGCTTGACGAGGTGGATGGTCTGGTCATCAGCCCCGGAGTGCCGATCAATGCACCGGTGGTGAAGGCCGCTGCTGAAAAGGGCCTGCCGATGGTGGGCGAACTGGAACTGGCATTTCAGAACCTGTTGGGCGATGTATTGGCAATTTCCGGTACGAACGGTAAAACCACCACCACTACGCTGCTTGGCAGGATCTTTGCAAATGCAGGCCGCACCACGCATGTGGCGGGCAATATCGGTTATCCGCTTTCTTCGGTTGCGCAGGAAGCAAAGGATGAGGATGTAACGGTGATTGAAGTATCCAGCTTCCAGCTGGAAAGCATTGAGACCTTCCATCCGCATGTAGCTGCGCTGCTGAATATCACTGAGGATCACCTCAACCGTCACGGCACGATGGAGGAGTACATCCGCCTGAAGGGCCGCATGTTTGAAAACCAGACGGCGGACGACTGTGCTGTGCTCAATATGGATGATCCCACGCTTGTGAAGATGTCGGAGGGCCTGAAGGCGCAGATCGCCTTCTTCAGCCGCACGCAGAAGGTGGAAAACGGCGCGTTTGTGGAAGATGGAAAGATCGTATGGCAGTGGAACGGCGCGCGCCGCATTATCTGCGATGCTGATCAGATTCTCATCCCTGGCCCGCACAACCTGGAAAATGCACTGGCTGCTACAGCAATGGCCTGCTTTGTCGGCGTGCCTGCGCCGGTCATCCGTCATACGCTGATGACCTTTACCGGCGTGGAGCACCGCATTGAAAAGGTACGTGTGTTCAAGGGCGTGACCTATATCAATGACAGCAAGGGCACCAATGTGGACTCCACCATCAAGGCTGTGCAGAGCATGAAGGCGCCTACGGTCATCCTGCTGGGCGGCTATGACAAGCATACCGACTTCATGCCCCTGTGCCGCGAAATTGTGGACAGCGCCTATATGGCTGAAGTGATCGTCATGGGCGAAACGGCCCGACAGATCCAGGAACAGCTGGAAGAGGCTGGCTACAGTCGCATCACCAAGGCATACAGCATGGAGGACGCTGTGGAAAAGGCGCGCGCGATGGCGGTGTCCGGCGGCAATGTGCTGCTGTCGCCCGCATGCGCCAGCTTTGACATGTTCCGCGATTATGAACAGCGCGGCGATGTGTTCAAGCAGATTGTCAACGATTTGAAGTAAAACAAAGCCCTTCCCTCTGCGGAAGAGATGCGTACCAAAGAAAAGGCATCTTTTCGGCGGAGGGAGGTTTTTTCTTTTGGACAGGGGCAATGCTGCGATATCGGCGCGTTACCTCAAACGCCGTTACGCACCGGTGGACAAAACGCTGGTGGTGATCCTGTGCATGCTGCTGATGGCTGGACTGCTTGCACTGTTCAGCGCCACCTATTACAAGGCGGTTGATTCGGGCGATGCGCTTTTGGAGGTCAAGCGTCAGCTGATTGGCGTGGCGCTGGGTACGGTGCTGCTGGTCATTGCCAGCCGCATTCCCTATACCTTCTGGCGGGAACCGCGCGTGGTGGTGGCAGGGCTGGCGGCAAGCTTTATCCTGCTGGTGCTGGTCATCATTCCCGGGATCGGCGTGTATTTGAACGGCTCGCGCCGCTGGCTGAATATTGCAGGCATGAGCTTTCAGCCTTCAGAGGTTGCAAAGATCGCATCCGTGCTGTATCTGGCCTCAACGCTGAGCTATCAGGTGCAGAAGGTGGAAAAGCTGTTTACAGGCATCATTCCGCTGCTGCTGATTCCTGCGTTGATGTTTCTGCTGATCCTTGAGCAGCCCAATCTTTCCACGGCAGGCAGCATCGTGATCGTGGCGGTGTTGATGATGCTGATCGCAGGCGCCAAATGGAGACATCTGGGACTGATGGGCGTTGCTGGACTGATCGTGGGCAGCATCTATGCATGGATCGAACCTTACCGGCGCGAAAGACTGCTGTCCTTCCGCGATCCGTTTGCCCAGATGAGCGACGAGGGTTATCAGCTGGCGCAATCGCTTATTGCCATCGGCTCGGGCGGCTTGTTCGGTCGTGGACTGGGACAGGGCAGGCAGAAGTTCAGCTTTCTGCCTTATCCGGAAAGCGATTTTATTTTTGCCATCGTAGGTGAGGATTTCGGCTTGTTTGGATGCATGGCGGTCATCTGCCTGTTTGCAGCGTTTGCGTTTGCAGGCATGCGTATTGCTGTTTCCTGTCCGGACCGCTATGGCTGCCTGCTGGCTGCGGGGCTCACCGCCATGATCGCCGTACAGGCAGCGCTGAATATCGCAGTCGTGATCGGGGTGATGCCCACCACTGGCCTGCCGCTTCCGTTTTTCAGCGCGGGTGGCACATCGGTTTCACTGCTGATGGCGTCCACTGGGATCATTCTGAGCGTTTCGCGTTCGGGCAGAGGCTGACTTTTTCACACTTTCTCAGGCATGACATAGGATGCTGCATGGAATGCTTGATGGAGGTGGATCAATGAACGCCTTGCGTATTCGCGGTGGCAGGCGCCTGAACGGCGAATGGAGCATACATAGTGCAAAAAATGCAGTGCTGCCGGTACTGGCCGCATCCATCCTGACCAATGACAGGGTGTATTTGAATGACTGCCCCGACCTGAGCGACATTCGCTACATGGGTGAAATTCTTCAGACGCTCGGTTGTGATGTGCAGACGCAAAACGGTATGATGACGGTCGATCCTCAGGGACTTTGCCGCTGGGAAATGCCGGATGAGCTGTCCAAGAAGATACGTTCATCCATTTTTATGCTGGGACCGATCATCGCGCGCTTCCGCAGGGCGACGGTCACCTTTCCGGGCGGGTGTGAGATTGGCCTGAGGCCCATTGATCTGCACCTGAGTGGTCTGCGGCAGCTGGGCGTAAGCATTCTGGAAGAAGGCGGTATGATCCACTGCGACGGCAGCCGCATGCGCGCGGGGACGGTGCATTTTGACTATCCCAGCGTTGGCGCAACAGAGAACGTGATGATGGCAGCTGTTGGACTTCGGGGAACGACGCTGGTGCACAATGCGGCGCGTGAACCGGAAATTGTCGACCTGCAGAACTTCCTGTGCGCAATGGGCGCGAGGGTAAGCGGCGCAGGCACGCATACCATTGCCATTGAAGGAGTGAAGAGGCTGCATGGCGTGGCCTATACGCCTATGCCGGACCGCATTGTGGCAGGCACGCTGCTGGCAGCCGCTGCTGCAACGGGCGGCAATGTGCGCCTGAGGAATGTTCCCGTGCAGGATCTGTACGCTGTGTTTGCCAAGCTGCGCGAAATGGGCTGCAGCATCGATGAAGATGCTGATGCGGTCACGCTGCATGCACCTGAACGACTGTGGGCTTTCCATCAGCTGCAGACGCAGCCGCATCCTGGCTTTCCCACGGATATGCAGGTGCAGATGCTTGCGCTTGCCGTCAGGGCGCAGGGGACTTCGGTGGTGGTGGAGAATGTATTTGAGAACCGGTTTACACATGCGGGCGATCTCAACCGGATGGGGGCGGACGTGATGGTGAACGGCCGTACCGCCATCGTCAAGGGCGTTGACCGGCTGTATGGAGCGCGTGTTGCTGCAAGGGATCTGCGCGGAGGCGCTGCACTGGCGATCGCCGGGCTGCAGGCTGAGGGCGAAACCCTGGTGGAGCATGTGGAACTGATCGACAGAGGATATGACAAACTGGAGCAGATGCTGGGCGCACTTGGTGCAGATATCTGCCGTATATGCACAGATACATGAGTTGGGGAGGAGAGCTACATGAGCAGGCGCGAGGAACCGCAGCAGGAATCCTTTGAGGCGTACGGCGAGTACCATTACGAGTATCAGGACGATGCTGAACGTGTCAAACAGGTGCAGAAAGCCTATAAACGACGCAAAACGCATGGCTTTTTCAAGTTTTTGATCTTCCTGTGCATTCTCAGCGTCGGCGTTGTGATGCTGCAGGAAACGGTGTTCCGCCTGGAAACCGTTTATGTGATCGGCAATGAGCAAAAGACGCCTCAGCAGATTGTAATGACCTCCGGACTGGTGCGCGGACGCAACATGCTCGGTATCGAGGAAGAAGAGGTCGCCCAGGCGTTTGCAAAGGATCATACCGTCATTTTCAAGGGCATGCAGAAGGAGTACCCCGGTACCATTTATATTTATATTCAGGAACGTAAGGTTGCTTCTTCCATGCTGTGGCTGGGCATGCTGTACACACTTGATACCGAAGGCGTTGTGATGGAAGAAAAAAACTCCGCCGTTATTCCTTCGGGGCTGCCGGTAGTCACCGGCGTCAATGCCAGCAGCGTTCATGTGGGACAGCAGCTTGTGACGCGTGACAGGGGGCAGGTGGAAGCTTATCAGAAAATCATGTACGAGCTGCAGCAGCAGGTCTGCGCCGACCAGATCAGCGAGATCAACCTGGCCGATCCTGACAACCTGTACCTGGTTACCTCCGAAGGTGTGACGGTGCGCATGGGCAGCGCCCAGGACGCGCGCGCCAAAATCGGCGCAGTGCGCACAACCATGGCTTATTTGCGGCAACTCGGGAAAACCGGCGGCATTCTGGATGTGACAAAGCCCGAAGATACCAAATACATGCCGGAAGACTAAAAAGAAGGAAGATTTTACAAAACAGTTCTCAAATTCGTGGAAAAAAACCAGAAATTCGCTTGCGTATTCCTGGTAAAACGGTTACAATAAATAATGGTACTTTGGGTGCTTTGTATAAGCGCCCTTCCCGCCGTTTCAGCCAAAACGGCTTGATGATACACCTCAGAACAGGGGAATGCATTGTTATGAAATCAACAATCGCTGCCATTGATTTTGGCACATGCAAGATCGTAACGCTCGTGGCCGAAACCACCGGCACGCAGCGCAACGATATCGTTGGCGCCGGCATTGCCGCATATGACGGCTTTCTGGACGGAGAATGGAACAACCCCATGCTCCTCAACGAGGCCATTCAGAAATCCATCACCGAGGCCGAAGCCCAGTCCAAGCGCAAGATCCGCGAAATCAACGTGGGCGTTCCCGGTGAATTTACCCGTGTGTATGCTGTGGAAGCCAGCGTTACCATTCAGGGCGCTGACCCGCATGTAACGCCCAAGCACGTTGAAAAGATCTTTGCCGAGGCGGACAAGCAGCTGTCTCCCGTGCGCGGCGTTGTGGTGCACCGCAGCCCGGCCTGGTTCATGGTGGACGGCGGCAAAAAGACGCTGGAGCCCGTGGGTATGAAGGGCAGCGAGCTCAAGGCGCTTGTCAGCTTTGTGGTTGCCGATACCTTCTTTCTGGACGACGTGATGGCGCGCCTGCGCGATATGAACATTACCGTCAGCGGTTTCTTCTCCTCTTCCACGGGTGAAGCCATGCTCTACCTGCTGGAGGAAGACCGTGACCGCACGGCCATCCTGATTGACGTTGGCTATCTGGTCACCGACGTGATGGCGGTGGAAGGCGACGCAGTCATCTTCCAGAAAACGCTGCCGGTCGGCGGCGGTCATATTGCCGCAGACGTATCCGAAGGCCTCAACATCCCGCTGGAAAGCGCCGAGCAGATCAAGCGTGAGTATGTGTATGGAATTTCGACGATTTCGCAATCCTACACGGTATCCGGCGACGGCGTGAAGAGCGAGACCTTTGCGCAGGAACAGGTATCTGCGGTGCTTGAGCCCCGCGTGGATGAAATTGCCGACATGATCCGTGAATGCCTTGAAGAAAGCGGCATCAAGCTTGGCAACTGGTCCACCATTTACCTCACCGGCGGCGGCCTCAGCCTCAACCGCGGCGGCAGGGACTACCTGTCCGCCAAGCTGGAACGCCCCGTGCGCGACACTGTCAAGCGCACCATCAAGCTTTCCAGCCCCATCTATGCCAGCGCCATGGGTCTGATGGACCTGATCATCGACACCATCGAGTCGCGCAACGCGCCTGTTGGCGGTGTGACCGGCGGCATCAAGGAGTTTTTCAGAAGCCTTTTGGGCGGCTGACAGGATCATACAACCGAAGTTTTGAATGAGTAGGGGGATGCACTGTGCTTGAATTTCAGATTGAAGACCAGCAGAGTTTTGCCTGTATTAAGGTGATCGGCTGCGGCGGCGCCGGCAACAACGCCATCAACCGCATGGTAGACGCCGGACTGAAGGGCGTTGACTTTATTGCGATCAATACCGACCGTCAGGCGCTTGCCATGAGCAAGGCCGGCACCACCATCCAGATCGGCGAGAAGCTCACCAAGGGCCTGGGCGCCGGCGCTGTGCCCGACGTGGGCCGCCGTGCTGCCGAAGAAAGCCGTGAAGAGATCGCCGCTGCCATCAAGGGCGCGGATCTGGTGTTCGTTACCGCCGGTATGGGCGGCGGCACCGGTACTGGCGCG
>JAFULL010000059.1 GCA_017473345.1 Clostridia bacterium
AATCCTATGGAAGGTCCTTGGGCAGGTCTGGGGTATCCTGAAATAGTTGATTTGACAGTGTTTTTCCACGTTCATAATAAAGGAATTGGAAATAAACTTATGGATGTGGTGGAACAGGAGGCGGCAAAAGTGTCTGATATGGTATATTTGGCAGTTGGTGTCCATTCGGGTTATGGTGCAGCACACAGAATTTATGTCAAGCGTGGCTATATTCCAGACGGTAGTGGCGTGTGGTATCAGGGAAAACAATTAGAACAATACGCTCCATGCTGTAACAATGATTATTTATTGCTTTTCATGTATAAAAAAATATAATCAAGAAACAAAGGAAACTTTTAGTTTGACGAAGCGATAAATTCCAATTTGTCGAACAGCTGAAAACCTTCTTTCCTACCATTTGGCTAGGACGCAATTTATATGCACCGTCACTGTGCAGTGCGTTTCACAGTTCACAGACTAAGCGTACAAGTCTGCCCATTCACAAACAAACGAGCATCCAAAATATCGGATGCTCGTTTGCTTGCTATTGGGTCAGTAGTTCCTTTATAGGCATTCCGCCACGGAGCGGCTGTTTTTTTATTATTATTCAATTCCGCGAATATTGCTGAAAGGGAAAACCACCCAGCGCACATGACCGACGATCATATCTCTGGTAATCGCTTCAGGCTTGTTATAGCTGGTCAGGTTGCGGCAGTCATGACTGTTGTCACGGTTATCGCCAACAACAAAGTACTCATCTTCTCCCAGCACAATTGCACTGCGGTAGGAGCTCCTCTGATTGCGCGAAGGGGTCAGATACGGTTCTTCAACAACCTCGCCATTGCGGAAGATCAGGTTGCCGATCAGCGCAATTTCATCGCCGGGAATGCCCATCACACGTTTGACGAATTTCTCCGTGCGGCCCGGATACTTGCAGATGACGACATCGCCAAACTCCGGATCACCCAGCAGATATTCCGGCTTGGTCACGAACATCACTTCACCGTCCTGCAGCGTGTCGCACATGCTTTGTCCATCCACACGAATGGGCTCAAACAGGAATGTGCGAATCACCAGCGCTGCAACAATCGCAACAGCAAACGTCAGCACCCAGCTGATAATCTCCTTTTTGATATCGACTTTAGGCTTTTTATTCTGTTCGCCTTCGGTTTGTTCTTCTGCCGGCTTGATGGGTTCATTTTCAACCTGCATGGTACTCTCCTCCTTATTCCTGACTTGTCATCGCACGAAGTGTTTCAGCCTCGGGTACAGGTCCCTGTTCGATGACTTTTTTGCGTCTTTTCACAAAATCAGCGCGTTCCATCATGACAACGCGTCCGCAGCCAAGACACTTGATTTTAATATCTGCCCCAATGCGGATCACGCTCCACTCGTCGCTGCCGCAGGGATGCGTCTTGCGCATTTTGACTTTATCGCCCAGGCGAATCTCTTCCACAGCGCACACCTCCAAAATGTTCATTTCATTATACAACTGCCAATCATAAGTTTCAAGCTAAATGCAATGGGAATTAACGGTTAAGCTGTGAACTTTCCGTAAATATCCAAAACAACTTCTTTTCTTGTCTTGTTTTTTGCAGTATGATATACTGGTAAAGCAAGTTCAATACAGGAGTGTAAAGATATGTCCAACCGCAGTAAAAACAAAACGGAACGCAAGGCGCTTGCTGTACGCATCATTAGTATGGCTTTGGCAATTCTGATGGTACTGAGCGTCGTAATGGCTGCCGTATGGCAGTGGTAACTGCATTCACAGCAGCAAATTGCCTGAGAAGTTCAGCTTCTCAGGCGTTTTTTATTCAACCTTTGCAATTTCAAACCAGAATGTACTTCCTTCTCCTTCTTTGCTTTCAACACCATATGCAAGACCATGTCTGTCCAGAATTCCCTTTACGATGCTCAGGCCAAGCCCGCTGCCCACAGCAGCGCGCTTGTGAGGTTTCTTGCCCCGGTAATAACGATCCCAGATATGTTCAAGTTCTTCCGGTGCAATGCCTTCACCGCTGTCTGCCACCTCAATGCGTATGATATTCCCCTGTATCAGCTGCCGGATCATAACTGTCTTATCCACTCCGGTATAGGTAATCGCATTGTTGATCAGATTGTATACGACCTGCTGCACCTTCATTTCATCAGCAAACACATTCACATGTTGATCTGGTTCAAAAAAGATTTTGTAACCTTCCTGTTCTGTCAGTTTTTGATACCGCTTTAAGATTTCATCAACGCAAGCAGTCAGGTCAAAATGCCTGCATTCCAGCTCGTTCATTCCATTTCTGGCCGTATTCAGTTCCAGAATAGCGTTCACAAGCGTTGAAAGCCGTTTGGTTTCATCAATGATCACCTGCATATTTTCAGGCGTTCCTTCATCCGGCAAATCGCGCACAACCTCAGCATATCCCTCTATAAGCGTAAGCGGAGTGCGCAGGTCATGGCTGATGTTTGCAATCAGTTCCTGCTGCATTTCCTCCACTCTGTGCAAATCTTTTGCCGCTTGTGACAACTGCCGGTTCAACTGTTCAATTTCGAGGTAGCTCGCATTTGCAACAGGTTCATATTCTCCCCTGCTCAATGCAGAAGCAGCAGCTGTCATTACCTCAAGCGGCCGCGTAATGTGACGTGACAGGACAATCGAAAGTAAAAAAGAGATCAGCACCAAAAGAACAGAAATGAAATACAGCTGGTTTCTGATCGTATCTACAGTCGAACCGACCGGCGTGACCAGACAGTTGAGAAAAACATAAACGTTTTTTCCATTTGCTTTCTGAGCTATGCTGACCGATACAACACTGCTTGCATTTCCCTCGTCCCCCGGAGGAACAGGCCCCCTAAACTGTCTGGCGTCGTAATTATGATTGCGAAATCCGCCCAGCGGAAAATCAACAAAGCCAGTCTTTTTTTCTTCTGCAAGTGTTTTTTTAACGATCTGCGAAAGCGTCCTCGGCCCAAGGTGGTGAATGATACAGCCATTCCAGGCTTCGGCTTCCACAAGCGGTCTCATATTTTCGTCGGCAATCAGAATGCAGACATTATTTCGCTCTGAAATGCGGTACGCCAGCGCCTGCAGATTCTGGTTGTCGATATTGTGCACAATACTTTCGGACGAAGAACGCAACATATCCCTCTTCTGCATGCGATAGAATTCATCGAGAAAGACAATCTGAAACAACCACAGGATCAACAGCAGCAATCCTGTAAACAACAGAAAATAGATAAAAATTCTGTTGCGGATCCTTCGAAGCGAACGGCATGGCAAAAAGCGCTCTCCAAGTGAGAGCGCTGTCTGGCGAATATTATTCCATATTCTTTTCAAAGCGATACCCTACCCCTCTGAGCGTGGTAATGTAACGAGCGCAATCGCCAAGCTGTTTTCTGAGCAGTTTGATATGCGTATCAAGCGTACGGTCATCACCAAAAAAGTCAAATCCCCAAACTTCGCTGATCAGCCTGTCGCGCGTAAGCGCTATACCGCGATTGCGCACCATAAAAAACAGCAGTTCATATTCCTTGGGAGACAAATCCAGTTCTGAACCATCCAGCATTACCTGGCGCGCCGTAAAGTCAACCTTCAGGCTGCCGATGTTAACGCACTCGTGCTCGTTTATGGCTGAAACGCGGCTGCGTCTGAGCACTGCGCCAATGCGCATCATCAGTTCTCTGGGCGAGAAAGGCTTGACAACGTAGTCGTCTACCCCCAGTTCAAAACCGCGGATACGGTCGTATTCTTCTCCGCGTGCTGAAAGAAAAATGATGGGCACATTGCTTTCCTTACGAATAGCCCTCGCTGCTGAAAAGCCATCCAGTTCCGGCATCATCACGTCCAGCACAATCAGATCATATGACGACTGGCGTGCCATTTCGACTGCCTGCATCCCGTTTTCCGCCTCAGCAATCTCGTAGCCCTCAAATATCGCATACTTTGCAATCAGCTTGCGGATCTTTTCCTCATCATCAACAATCAGCAGTTTCATTCAGTTCGCCTTCCTCTTCATTCTGCTGCGCTCTCCTGCCGGAAAGCTGCAGTCAGCGTATCGTTTTCTGCGTCCCTGTGAAAAGTGATCTCCATCATCTGGCCGACATTTATCCCATCCTGCACGCTGGAAAAATCGGCCGTATTCATAATGGGAACTCCATTCACGCTGGCCATGCGATCGCCAGAGCGGATGCCATGTTCATAGGCATGGCTGTTTTCATCAACAGACAGCACATACACGCCAAACTGACTTACATGATAAAAGGCCGCAGCTTCCTCGTCCGGAATATCGATCAGAACCATTCCCAGTCCGTCTCCCACATCTGAATCGTCAAAAGCAGGCAAACCAGAGAACAGATAAACCGCCAATGTCCCAAGGCAGAAAAAGAGCATGACCACACACAGAATCACTGCGTTTTTCGTCCGTTTGGTTTCGGTCAAACTCTTCACCTCCTGCTGGGCATCATAGAAAATATGCCACGCTCAGGTGAAGAGCATATGAACACAAACTGAATGCTTATCGAATTTTGTCAGTCTTCTTCGTCTTCAAACGGCAGAGCAATACGGTTCTGATCGGCCTCCCAAAGTTTGTCCAGACGATAGAACTCACGCTCCTGCGTATGGAAGATGTGAACCAGCACAGAGCCATAGTCAAGCACGACCCAGCGGCCATCCTGCTGGCCTTCCTTACGAATGGGATCGATACCCATTTCATTGGTCAGGCGTTCCTCGACCTCTTCAGAAAGCGTGCGCACCTGAATGGTGCTGCGGCCGCTGGCAATCACCATGCATTCCGTAATGACGGTCAATTCAGAAACGTCCAATGCGACGATATCATGCGCTTTCTTTTCATAGAGGATCTTTGCAATTTTTTCAACGATTTCGTTCATTTCATTCTCTCCTTAATGATTTTTTTGCTCCGTTACAGCAATTCTTTTCAGCCAGTCGGCAACTTTCTGCGTTGTCGGATGCGGCTGCGTATTCTGACTTTTCACATACTCAAGCGTGGATTCCAGCGAATGCAGCATCGCGGCGGTCAGATCCGTTTGAGCCAGTCTGCGCACCTCTTCCAGCGCGGGATAGCTTCGGCGTGACGGTTCGATCTTGTCCGCCAGAAACACGATCATATCCAGCGGCAGCATTCCCACTTTGGCAGTGGTATGACACTGAATGGCGGCAAGGATATTAGGATCAGTAATGCCATATTCCTTTTCAGCAACCACCGCGCCAACGGGTCCATGAAGCAGGTTGCCGCTCTGCAGTGTTTCTTTGTCCAGAAGCAGCCTGCTTTCACGCGCAATGCGCTGCATCGAAGCCAACGGCAGACATTTGGCGCAATCATGAAGCATTCCCGCCAATGCAGCCTGATCAGGATTCAGCCCGTGTTTTTCAGCCAGACGACGCGCAGTATTGGCTACAAGCAGCGAATGTGTCAGCCGTTTGTCCGTCAACGAGCGGCGCAATTGAGTATAACGTTCTCTTGCTCCTTCCATTGCTTTGCCCGCTCCGTACAGTCCCATTTGCAGGATATATTCCTCCACCTGCGGTGGAAGCCCATCAGCCGCTTGACCAGTTTCAAGCTGGCGGCGAATGGACGTTGAAGAAGTCTGCACGGGTGAAAGCGGCAAAAAAGCAAAACGTGCGCCGCGCTTTTCCAGTTCATGTACAAAAGCTTCGTTCGATTCCGCCTCACCGGTACGACTGCACACCAGAAAGCGACACATCGAAAATAACTTGTCCGGCTTTTTCCAATTGGGCAGTTCCATCAGCGCATCTTCGCCAATGATATAGTCAAACGCCATATCAGGCATTTGTTTTTGCAGCCTTGCAAGCGTATCCACCGTATAGATGATCCCCTCTCGGTCGATCTCCATACGTGAGGCTGTAAAATCGGGTTGGCCGCTGACGGCCAAGCGGGTCATTTCGAAACGGTCTTCCGCATCAGCCAGTTCCTCATGCTTGTGGGGTGGATTCCCCGTAGGAAGAAAAATGACGCGGTTTAATTTGTATTCGCGCTTTGCACAGGCAGCGATTTCAATATGTCTTTCATGGATGGGATTAAAACTGCCCCCCATGATGCCAATGCGCTCCTTTGGCATGTTGCGCCTCCCTTCGGAAGGGGAAACGATCCCCTTATACATCATTATACAGGAAAAAATAAAAAAGTGGAATACTTTCTCTTTTCAACAGTCAAAATGAAACTATATCTGTCTTGAAGGAGGGACTATGCAAAAATACAGGCCCCAAAAACCGCTTGCAGCCCTTGCGGATAAAATACTGCGACTGCTGATCGCATGCGGTGCAGGCGTTGGGTGGTTCGTTTATTTATGGGGTGTCAGCATTGCAGCTCTGGCCGCAGGCATAGCACTGGGCGGCCTGCTCTGGCTGTGCGCGCGACAGTTTGGCAAGCGAATTACACAAAAACGCGAAATGCAAATGCGTCGTATTCTAGGAGGCGAACTTGCGCTGGAGCAGCTGCTTCTGTATCCCGCCAAACAGGCAGGTTTTCAGGCAGCATTATGGCTGGCGCCGCGTTTTCCTCTTATGATGAATAAAGCTGTTGACTGGGGCGTTACAGGCACTCTTGATAACTCCCCTACGCTGATCCGGCTGATCGCCCAACATCCCGGTATTCCTGTAAATGTTCAGCAAATGGTTGACGTAGCAAGAGAAATGCAACAATATAACGTAAAACGATGCATTGTCTGCTCAACCTCTGCACTCGAAAAAGAAGCGCTTTCGTTTGCTGCGCAATTTGATCCTACAATGCTGATCATTCCGCGTGATGAGCTGATTCAATTGGCCGGAATGCATTCGCCAGCGACAGACGAACAGCTCCGTATGCTTGGCCGCAAAAAAAGAATGCGCCGTACTCTCAATGAATGGATCGCCATCATTCTGGCGCCAAACCGAGCACGACGCTATTTGGGGTATGGTGTGGGATTAAGCCTTCTGGCTTTACTGACCGGACATTTTTTCTATCCATTACCGGCGGCTGCATGTCTGCTGCTGTTTACGCTTTGCAAATATCGTTCTTTCAGGCAGCGTGCACAGCCAATGTAATCAAAGCCTGGCAGCGCAGCTGTTGGACAGAGCGATCCACTCCTCAACAGAAAGTGCTTCACCGCGCACAGTCGGCGCAAGGCCGCATTCTTCCATTGCAGAACGAAGGATTTCAGTGTCTACCACGCCTTTGAGCGCATTCGTCAGCGTTTTTCTTCTCATGCCAAAGCCGGCCTTTACCATTCGCATAAACAGTTTCTCGTTCACTGTGGGTACAGGCGGTTCGCTGCGCATATCCAGCCGTACAAAAGCGCTGTCCACCTTGGGCGGCGGCGTAAAGCACTCGGCAGGAACGATCTGGATCAAAGAAGGCTCGCTCACAAACTGACAATGAACGCTGAGAATACCATAAGCAGTCGTCGAAGGTCTGGCCAGCAGTTTGTCCGCAACCTCCTTCTGGATCATCACGGAAATCTGGCGGATGGGAAGCCCGCTTTCCCAAAGCATTTCGAAAATAGGCGTTGTGATATTGTAGGGAATATTGGCGATCACATAAAAGCCATCGCCCAGCGGTTCGCAAAGCGACCGCAGATCCAGCTTTCGGATATCCCCTTCAACAATCGTCAGGTTGTCGTATTTTTCAGTGGCAAGCTTCAAAAACGGGATCACATCATGATCAACTTCAACAGAGACGACCCGTCCGGCTTTCTCGCACAGCCATTTGGTCAGCGTGCCAGCACCGGGGCCGATTTCCAGCACGCAGTCATCCTTGCCAACTCCCGTTGCTTCCACAAGCGATCGCAGCAGAGCGTCGTCATAAAGAAAATGCTGGCCGAGGTCATGCTTGTAGCGAATGCCGCTTTCTTCGCGTCGGCGCGCGTTGTCGTATGATTTCTTCACAGTTTTTTCCCTTCGTCAATCTGAACGTTTTCACGCCCAAAGGTTTCAATCAGACTTTTTTGTGCCTCTGTGCGTACAGCGTCCATCTTCTGGCTGGCGGCATCGGATTCCAGAACTGCTTCAAACATCAGTTTCTTCCCTGCCACATCACTGAGCACTTGGGAGATTTTTTCACGTCTTGCCTGCTGATTAAGGCGCACATAGCTGAAATCCTTTTTGGACTGAGGAATCACGACCTGATACACATTCCCCTTTGCCCCGATAAACCTTTCCTTCTTCAGCAGTGCAAAAACAGGCGGGTCGTTTTTCTTCAGTTCATCCAGCACACGCTCCCAGATGGCCTTTTCATCTGTGGGAGCCTGCGGAAGCTGAGGTTTCGCCTCTGGCTGTGCTGCCGGCTTGGCAGCCTGTTTGGGCGTTTCGCTCTGGACAGGTGCAGCGGCAACCACCATCCGCCCGCTTGCCATGTCTGTTTCAAGCTTTCCAAGTTTGGCTTCCAGCTCTGCAATGCGTTCAAGCAGTGCAGATGTGTCTTCTCCCCTGTTTTCTTCGCAGGCATGAAGCGCAGCCGATTCCAAACCAATTCTGGGCGTTGAGGCAAAGCGAAGTTCGCCTTCTGCCTTCATGAACAGGTCCAGCATTCTCAGCAGACGTCCTTCAGAAAACGCTTCCGCCTGAGCACGATAGCGCTGTTCATCTTCCTCGGTCACATCCAGGATGGACACAGCGTCCTGCGCCACTGCCTTTACCGTCAGAAGCGCACGGCTGTGGCTGCTCAATTCGCGCAGGAACACCTGCGGCTCTCTGCCGGAACGCATCAGTTCATCTACCATTCGCATCACACCGCAAGCATCGCGCTGTGCCAGAATATCAAAAAAGGCAAACAGGAATTCCCTGTCGCTGGTACCCAGCATATCGCGCGTCTGCGCAGCCGTGATTGTGCCGTCTTCCGCACCTGCAACGCACATGTCCAGAATACTGAACGCATCGCGCATCGCGCCTTCCGCTGCACGCGCCACCATACGCAGCGCTTCATCCTCCGCCTGAATTCCCAGATCGTCAAGCGCTTCGCGCATGCGATCCACCATCAAAGAAGAAGGAATTCTGCCAAAGTCATAGCGCTGCACACGGGAAAGAATAGTTGCAGGCAGTTTCTGAGGCTCAGTCGTAGCCAGAATAAACACCACATGTGCCGGAGGCTCCTCAAGCGTCTTGAGCAGAGCGTTAAAAGCGGCGGTTGACAACATGTGAACTTCGTCGATGATATAAACCTTATACTGGCCGATCTGTGCAGGGTAACGCACCTGTTCCAGCAGCTCACGGATGTTGTCGACGCTGTTGTTGCTGGCTGCGTCCAGTTCAAGCACATCCATGGTCGTCTCATTGGCAATGGCCCGGCAGGCGTCGCATTCCCCACAGGGATCGCCATTGACAGGCGCCTGACAGTTGATAGCACGGCTCATCAGCTTGGCCATTGTGGTTTTGCCTGTGCCGCGGCAGCCGCAGAAAAGATAGGCATGCGCAATACGCCCTGCTTCGATCTGTCTGCGCAGGGTTTTAACCGTTGCCGTCTGTCCCAGCACCTGTTCAAAGGTCTGCGGACGCCATTTGCGGTAAAGTGCCTGATATGCCATATTACACCTTCCAGAAAAAACGTTGTCGTTTGTGCCTGTCGATACTTTTCTATCATAGCCTTTTCAGACGCTCAGGTCAAGAAAAAAGCAGGAGAAGAGCGGTTGAATACAGTATATAACATTTATATTCTTTTACCATCGTCTGGAAGAGGAGGCGGCCGACTGTGACCATCCGTCAGCGTCAGGAACTGGAAGAACGTGCACGTTTGAGTTCTTTTGCTGCGCTTTCAGCTGAAAGTGCAGGACGTGCGCATCCTATTTCCGAGGACGACATGCGCACCTGCTACCAGCGTGACCGCGACCGCATTATCCACTGCAAAAGCTTTCGCCGTCTCAAATACAAAACGCAGGTATTTCTGTCCCCGATGGGCGACCATTATCGTACGCGTCTGACCCACACGCTCGAGGTAGCTCAGGTAGCGCGCACGCTTGCACGCTGCCTGCGTCTCAATGAGGACCTGACAGAGGCCATCGCGCTGGGACACGACCTTGGTCATACCCCATTTGGTCACATCGGAGAGTCTGCGCTGAACCATCTGATGCCCGGTGGATTCAAGCACAACATCCAAAGTCTGCGTATGGCAGAGCGGCTTGAAAACGAAGGAAAAGGCCTTAATCTCTGCAAGGAAACACTGGACGGCATCCGTAACCATTCTGGTCAGGACGAGCCTGCTACGCTGGAGGGCTGGTGCGTGCGCCGCGCCGACCGAATCGCCTATATCAACCACGATATTGACGACGCCATCCGCGGAGGGATCCTGAAGCCCTTTGAACTTCCCCGCCGCTGTCTGAGCGTGCTTGGCGAAACCCACGGCGAACGCATCAACACAATGATCGTTGACATCGTCAGTCATTCCACTGACAGGCCTTTTGTTGACATGTCCGAAGAGGTGCGTCAGGCCAGCGATGAATTGCGCGAGTTTCTGTTCGCCTACGTCTATCATGACGAATGGCGCAAAAAGGAAGAAGAACGCTGCCATTACATTATTTCCGCGCTCTTTGAACACTATCTTGCCCATCCGGAGCAGCTGCCCGCCGAATACCTTGAAATCGTCTACACAGAGGGACCGGAACGTGCTGCCTGTGATTTTGTCGGCTGCATGACGGACAGATATGCAATCGATCAGTTTACCGCCCTGTTTATTCCCAATGCATTTGACAAGAAATGATCCCGAAATGTCGGAAATTGTCGCTCAAAAGGCAGGAAACCAAACGACTGCGGCGAATCATAAGGAATGGGTGAAGCATTCATGGCTGGAAGATACCCAGCCCAATGGCTGGATGAACTCAGAACACGCGCCGACATCGTTAAGGTGATTGGCTCGTATGTAACGCTGAAGAAGAACGGGCATAGATATGTTGGTCTGTGCCCGTTTCACAACGAAACCGCTCCCTCCTTTTCAGTCGATGAACAAAAGCAGGTTTATCACTGTTTTGGCTGTAAGGCAGGAGGCAGTGTGATCCAGTTCGTCATGGAGATCGAACGTCTGTCCTTTCCGGAGGCAGTTGCATTCCTGGCTGACCAACTGCATATGCCGCTGCCGGAAATGCAGAACGATCCTGCATACGAACAACGCCGTTCCCTCAAGGAACGCATTTATCTGGCCAACAAGTCTGCAGCAAAGCTGTATCACCAGCAGCTGTGGCAGCCGGAAGGCGCACACATCCTCCAGTATCTGCAGGATCGTGGCCTGTCCGACGCCGTTATCCGGCGCTTTGGCATAGGCGCCGCTCTCCCCTCTGCCCGTGTTGGCCGGGCGCTTATGAAAGAGGGTTTTACCGAAGAGGAACTGATTCAGGCAGGTCTTATGCTCAAACGTGATGACCGTACCTTCGACATGTTCCGCAATCGGGCCATTTTTCCGATCATTGACGCTCACGGCAATGTCCTCGGTTTTGGCGGACGTGCCATGGGCGATGTGATGCCCAAGTACCTCAACACTTCCGATACCCCAGCCTTCAACAAGCGGTATTCCGTTTTTGCAGCCAATCTGCTGCGCAAAGCAAGAGGGCTTAACCGGGTGATTCTGGTTGAAGGGTACATGGATGTGGTCGCGCTTTCACAATTTGGCGTGGAAGGTGTGGCCGCTACGCTGGGTACAGCTCTTACCCCTGAGCAGGCACGTCTGCTTCAGCGCTTTGCGCCCGAGGTACATCTCGCCTATGACGGCGACCGGGCCGGCCAAAAGGCCATCCTGCGCGGACTGGAAGTGCTTGAGGGGGCGAATGTACCTGTTCGTGTGCTGGATCTGCCCGGAGGACTTGATCCTGATGAATACATTCGTCAGGAAGGTCTGGAGGCGTTTCTGGCACTCAGGCCCATCTCCGGCGTGCAGTATCGTATGCGGCGTGAAAAAGAGCAGCATGATATGAGCACTGAGGAAGGACGGCTTGAATACGCCAAATCCTGTTCCGCTTTTCTCAGGTCTGTCAAAGAACCCGTTGAACTGGACAATCATGTCAAGCATCTTTCGCTTGAAACCGGTATCAGCTATGAGGTTCTCATGCAGCAGATCGGCATTGCTCCCCCTGCTGTCAAATCAACGCCCGCCCGTCCTGAAAGTTTCCGTCGTCAGGCAGTTCAGGCCGCCAAAACGGATCGTGCCGCTCAAACGCTGCTGGCCGTGTTGGCAACAGGCAGGTTGCCGCGCGACATCGTTTCACCGGACGAATTCGAAGACCCAGTCTTCCGAACGCTGTGCGAGGCTCTTCTCAACGGCGAAAACGCTGCATCTCTCATGGAGCAGCAGATCGACGATCAGGGAAGAAGCGCTGTTGGTGAAATTTTGACCATTGACACAAATGTGGATGATGACAGCCTGATGAAGATGGCTCAGCAAAGCCGTCTGAGACTGAAACGCATGCGCCTTGAAAAAGAGATGAACGCATTGCTGGAACGTCTGCCCAGCCTGCCGTTTGAGCAGCAGCAGCAGGAAACATTGCGGCTCGTTGAACTGGACGAGCAGCTGAACCGTTTGAAGTAACTACCCTTTTTGCACTTTTGAAGGAGTGAATCAAGTTGAGTCAAAACCAGTCGCAGGAAGCGATCAAGCTGAAACTCAACGAACTGTACGAGGACGCAAAGTCCAAAGGCACCATCACCCGGGATGAGGTTGCCAACCAGATTATGGAACTGGAGATCGACGCCGACCAGATGAATAAGATCTACGAAACGCTCGAAAACCTCGGCGTTGACGTGGTATCTGAGTTCGATCCCGTTCCTCCGGAAGAACTGGTCGAGCCTGAGCAGATCGACCTGAGTGTTCCCGAAGGCATCAGCATTGATGACCCTGTCCGCATGTATCTCAAGGAGATCGGCAAGGTTCCGCTGCTGACCGCTGATGAGGAAATTGATATCGCGCAGCGTATGGAGCAGGGTGACGAAGTTGCCAAAAAAAAGCTGACGGAGGCCAACCTGCGTCTGGTCGTTTCCATCGCCAAGCGTTATGTCGGACGCGGCATGCTGTTCCTGGACCTGATTCAGGAAGGCAACCTGGGTCTGATCAAGGCGGTGGACAAATTTGACTATCGCAAGGGCTATAAGTTCTCCACCTATGCAACCTGGTGGATTCGTCAGGCCATCACCCGCGCGATCGCCGATCAAGCCCGCACCATCCGCATTCCTGTCCATATGGTGGAAACCATCAACAAGCTGATCCGCGTTTCCCGCCAGCTTTTGCAGGAATATGGCCGCGAGCCCACCCCGGATGAAATTGCCAAAGTAATGAACATCAGTGAAAGCAAAGTGCGTGAGATCATCAAGATCGCGCAGGAGCCTGTTTCGCTGGAGACCCCCATCGGTGAGGAAGAAGACAGCCATCTGGGCGACTTTATTCCCGACGACGATGCTCCCGCTCCCGCAGAAGCCGCCAGCTTTACTCTGATGAAGGAGCAGCTGCTTGACGTGCTGGATACCCTCACTCCCCGTGAGGAAAAGGTGCTTCGCCTGCGTTTTGGTCTGGATGACGGCCACCAGCGCACGCTGGAAGAAGTCGGCAAGGAGTTCAAGGTCACCCGCGAACGTATCCGCCAAATCGAAGCCAAGGCTCTGCGCAAACTGCGCCATCCCAGCCGTTCCAAAAAGCTGAAAGATTACCTTGACTGATTCATTCCTCAATCGCCGCGCGCCCATTTTGGACGGGCGGCTTTCCGCAGCTAAGGGGTTGGCAGGAGATACCCGTTTCTTTGCCGATATCGGTGCGGATCATGGACGTTTAAGCACTGTGCTTCTGCTTGAAAATGCCGACAGACGTGCGCTTGTCGCTGATATCAGTGCCCCTGCTCTGCAGAAGGCGAAGGACCGCATCCAGTGGATGGGGCTGACGGATCGTGCTGTATTTGCGGTTGCCGATGGACTCGATGCCCTGAATGCACTTGGCGGCGATCATCCTGACACAGTTTTCGTACTTGGCATGGGCGGTGATACAGTAAGCGGGATCCTGCGACGCGGTCATCAAAAGCTGCACGGCGCTGCCTTGATTCTGGGAGCGCAGACCGAACTCCCGCTGGTGCGTGAATCTCTGTGTACCATTGGTTATCGCATCCGGCGTGAAATGGTTGCCAGCGAAAACGGCCGCGACTACATTTTAATGCGTGCAGAACCCGCTTTGACGGATGAGCCTGCGTACAGCGAAGAAGAACTGCTGCTGGGGCCGGGACTTCTCAAAGAGATGCCCGTTGAATGGCTGCCAGTTCTCCAGCGGCGCAAGCGCCTTCTTACACAAGGGATCGCTGCCATGGCTGCCAGCGGCCGCGAAAAGGATTCCTCCCGCTTTGCGCTCTTCCAGCGGGAACTGGCTTATGTTGAAAACGCGCTGCACCGTTTGCAGCGCTGAAAGGATGAAAGATTATGAAGATCAGGCAGATCGTTGAATGGCTGAATGGCATCGCTCCTTTTGAGAGTGCTGAAGCCTTTGATAATGTCGGTCTTCTGATGGGCGACGGCGAAAAAGAAGTGCATACCGTGCTGTTTGGTATGGACGTCACAGAAGCGCTTGCGGCTCAGGCCATCGAACTGGGGACCGAGCTCATTATCACCCATCATCCATTCATTTTTCATGCGCTCAAGCGCATAGACTATTCCGGACCGCAGGGCCGCACGCTCTGCATGCTGGCGCAGCATCAGATCGGCGTTATTGCAGCACATACCAATTGGGACAAAGCGCCTGGCGGTGTAGGTGACGCCCTTGCTGCTGCTCTTGAACTGAAGAATGTTGTCTCCGCAGACGATTATGTGCGTGTGGGAGAATTACCTGCTCCGCTCTCCCCTGATTCCCTTTCACAGTATATTTGTGAAAAGCTGCACATCATTCCAAGATGCTATCCCACCTGCGATCAGCCCATTACCCGCATCGCTGTTGCCGGCGGCGCATACGGTGAAGGCTATCCCGCTGCCATTGCATTTGGCGCGCAGGCTTACATTGTGGGTGAAGCAGCTCATCACGAAATTCTGGATGCCTGCGCTCGTGGGCTCACGCTTTATGATGCAGGGCATTATGCTACCGAGCTCCCCGGCGTCCACGCCCTTTACCAGCGTTTCCTTGCAGATTCGCAGCAGGCCAGCTGGTCTGTCAGCGCTCATCTGCATGACAAGGCTCCCTATGCAGGAGCCATCCTTGCCTGTTTATCAGGCGTTTTGACCAACCACAAGGAGGTACCCCATGGAACAGACTGAATTGCTGTGGCAGTATCAGCAGGCCGATATGGCTGCCGATGCGTTCGAAAACGAGATGAAGCGCAATCCCACCCGTATCGCACTGAAAAAAAACCGCGATTTTTTGGTGGATCAGCAGAATGCCGTAAAGCGCATGGAGCAGGAAGTTGCTGAAATGGTCGACCGTGTGGAGATCATCAAGATGGCCGTGGTGCGCCTGGAGGAGCAGCTTGCTGCCCTGACCAAGCGTATGGAAAGCAATCCCCCTGCCGATCTGAAGCAGGCACAGGATATGGCCCGCGACGCGCAGAAGCTGCTCAAGGATCTGACCGACTACGAAGGCGAAATGAAGCGCATTCAGAAGGATGCCGCTGATCGCGAGCGTCTTGAAAAAGACATTCGTATGAAGTACACCAAGGTCAAGTCTGAGTACGACAAGCAGAAGGAAGCGTATGAAGCTGAGTATGAAAAGCAGAAGGAGCAGCTGGCTCAGAAGCGCGCGCTTGCCAAGGAAAAGTCTGTGGGTATCGCACCAGAGCTTCTGGAAAAATACGCCCTGATCAAAAAGCACTGCACCCCGCCCGTAGCCCGGCTGTACAGTGACCAGTGCGGCGGCTGCAACATGAGCCTGCCGCAGGTGACGCTCCGCAAGTTCAAAAATTCTCAGTATATCGAGTGCGAGAACTGCGGTCGCCTGATCATCCAGTAAACATTGTTCTTCTCCGGGGTCGCTGCAGCTGTGCGGCGGCCCCGTGCGTTTTTCGGCATTGAAGGAGGAAACCACCATGAACATGGTAGAAATCATCGAGAAAAAGAAGCTTGGAAAAACTTTGTCGCAGGATGAAATCACTTATTTTGTACAAGGGGCTGCAGATGGTTCCATTCCGGATTATCAACTGGCAGCACTTTTGATGGCGATCCGCCTCAACGGTATGAACCGCGAAGAAACTGCACAGTTGACGCTTGCCATGACGAATTCTGGTGATGTATGCGATCTTTCCTCGCTCAACGGCATTCCAGTCGATAAACATTCCACTGGTGGCGTCGGTGACACAACAACGCTTGTGCTTGCTCCGCTGGTCGCTGCCTGCGGCGTACCAGTCGCCAAAATGAGCGGCCGTGGTCTGGGTCACACCGGAGGAACACTGGATAAAATGGAAAGCATCAGCGGACTGAGCGTTTCCATGAGTGAAGAAGCCTTTCTTCAGCAGGTAAAGGAGATCGGCGTTGCTGTCATTGGCCAAAGCAAGAATCTGGCTCCTGCCGATAAAACGCTTTATGCGCTGCGCGATGTCACTTCTACGGTGGATAGTCTCCCGCTGATTGCATCCAGTATCGTTTCCAAGAAGCTGGCCAGCGGTGCGCAGGGCATCGTGCTTGACGTTAAAACAGGCGCTGGCGCGCTCATGCACACGCTTGATGCAAGCATCGAGCTTGCACAGGTCATGGTGCGTATCGGATGTGACGCAGGGCGCAAAATGGTCGCGCTGGTTACAGATATGGGCGAACCGCTTGGCAGCCATGTAGGCAATGCTTTGGAAGTAAAAGAAGCCATTGATGTGCTCTCCAGACGTGTGAAAGGGCCTTTGCTGACCGTTTCGCTGGAGCTTGGTGCAAGGCTGCTTATGCTGGGCGAGGCGGCCGAAACCGTTGAACAGGCCAAGGAGATGCTGACGGAAGCGCTGGAAAGCGGACGTGGTCTTGAAACACTGCGTAAAATGATTGCAGCACAGGGAGGAGATCCTTCCTGCTGTGACGACGTGACCCGCCTTCCCCAGGCAAAAGTCATTCAGGATGTTCTTTCGGCCAGCAGCGGATACATCCAGCATATGGATACCATCGGCCTGGGCAACACCGCACAGGCCATGGGCGCCGGACGCAGAACCAAGGAGGACGTGATCGATCCCAGCGTAGGTTTTGTGCTTCATAAGCGCATTGGTGATCCTGTTGCTGAAGGCGAGCCTCTGGCTACCCTCTACGCCAAAGATGAACAGAGCGCTGCCATCGCTGCAAAGGCCATTACAGAACAAATTCATGTTGATGCCAGGCCGGTTCCTGCCTGTAAACTGATCCATGCATTTGTGACTGAAGAAACCATAGAACGTTTCTGAAATCAAGAGCAAAAACCAACCAAAAAAATTCAAAAAAACCTTGAAAAATCTGATTTTTCTCTTGACATAATCCTGTACATTTAGTAGAATTATCTTTGGCATCAATAGACTCCGCTAGCCCCGGAATGCTATTGTAACCCAGCGTGCGTTTGCTGACCATCAAATGCCGCAACTGAAACACAACACCTTGAAGGAGGATACCAACTTTAATACCTACATGGCGAAGGCCTCAGACGTACAGCGCAAATGGTACGTTGTGGATGCCGAGGGCGTGGTTCTGGGCCGTCTGGCCAGCCAGGTCGCCAGCATCCTGCGCGGCAAGAACAAGCCGATCTATACCCCCCACGTTGACACTGGTGATTATGTGATCGTTCTGAACGCCGACAAGGTTGTCCTGACCGGCAAGAAGCT
>JAFULL010000060.1 GCA_017473345.1 Clostridia bacterium
AACGCAGACCGCCGGGGCACATACGGGTGCCCCGGCTCGCTTGGGTGCAGTTACGCACTAAACCCGTTGCATTGCCGGCGGCGAAGCGTGCCGGCAGGACGGCCCATGCCCAAACCAAGCCCGGGTTCTAAGAGTATTTGAGCTGCACCCAACTCAAGGGGTCCGGGGTGTCCCCGGCGCGGGAAGGGGGGAGACGGGGAGTCCAGAGGGGTGTCACGGGGGGACCGGTGCGGGGTCCCCCCAGACATCCCTCTGGCCCGAGCGGAGCGGAGAGAAACCGGCGCGCACTGGACGTGCGCTCAATAAGCTGAGCAGCCTAGTTCCTTAAAGCGGCGCGTCAGCTGCCGCCGTCAGCAACGCAGTTGCTTATGCTGTACCACAAGGTACAACCCCACCTCCCAGTACGGCCCAAATCTGGCACGGGACCAGCTTTGGGCTTCGGGCCTGCGGTACTGCTTCGCAGTGTCCTCAGCCCCTCTTGACATGGAGTCCGCTCAAACTGCTATAATATACCAAACCCCCATTGAAAGGAGCATCCCGCCGATGAAAGTCCTTCTCCTCAACGGCAGCCCCAAGGCAAACGGCAATACCGCGCTGGCGCTGGCTGAAATGCAAAAGATCTTCGCAGAAGAAAAGATCGAGGCTGAAATCATCCACGTGGGCCACCTGCCCATCCGCAGCTGTATCGCCTGTATGAAGTGCCGCGAAACCGGTAAATGCGTGTTTGACGATATCGTGAATGAGGTCGCGGAAAAGTTTGAGCAGGCCGACGGTCTGGTCGTGGGCAGCCCGGTGTATTACGCATCCGCCAATGCCACGCTGGTGGCGCTGCTGACGCGCCTGTTCTACTCCACGCGCTTCTCCAAGGCCATGAAGGTGGGCGCAGGCATCGTGGTGGCCCGCCGCGGCGGCTGCTCGGCTGCGTTTGACGAGCTGAACAAGTTCTTCACCATCAGCGGCATGCCCGTGGCATCCAGCCAGTACTGGAACAGCATCCACGGCGGCGCGCCCGGTCAGGCGGCTGAGGACGCTGAGGGCCTGCAAATTATGCGTACCCTCGCGCGCAATATGAGCTTCCTGATGAAGTCCATCGCACTGGGCAAGGAAAAGTACGGCCTGCCCCAGCGCGAACCCGGCGTGTTTACCAACTTCATCCGCTAAATGCAAAAAGCGCCTGCAAAGGCGCTTTTTTGGTGCGTGAAAGTGCAGGATTTCGGCCGTTTCCGCAGAAAACAGAATATGCGTTATTATGCGCATTTGGGAGGAATGATCGTGACTGCTGTTGCTTCTAAATCATCCCGTCTGCCGGAGATGAGCTGGATCCGCGGGATTGCTGCGCTGATCATTATGCTGTTTCATTACACAACGTGCTATTCCCACCATTTTTCGTATCCGTGGACGTTTAAGCTGGAAGGCGGCGAAGGGGCCATCAGCATCTTTTTTCTGCTGTCAGGCATGCTGACGGTGCTGTCCCTCAAAGAAGGCGACCGCGCCGGAGGCTACCTGTGGAAGCGCGTCAAAAGGCTGTATCCGGGCTACTGGGTGTGCATCGTGCTGACCGCAGTTGTCACGCACCTGTTTTTGCCCAGCCATGCGTACGACGCCAAAACCATCGCTGTGAATTTTACCATGCTGCAGTGGCTGTTTGGCTATGCCAATGTGGACGGCGTTTACTGGACCATGCAGTATGAGCTGCGCTTTTATCTGCTCATCGCCGTGCTTCTTTTGCTGCGCCAGCACAAAAACATCAAGTGGTATGCCTTCCTTTGGGTGATCGCCTCGTTTGTGCTGTATCAGCTTTTCTTCAGGGACGGCGTTGCACGCAGGCTGGTGCGCCTTCCCGCCATCTGGCTGATGGCGGATTCGAGTGCGCCGTTCATCAGCGGTATTTTTCTGGCCTGCCTGCTTCGCAACCCCAGGGACTGGACGGCCTGGATCGGGTTGGGGCTGGCGGTGGCGCTGGCCGTGTTTTCACAGCCGGCCAATCACCTTACGGCGCATCTGTGCACGGCAGGCGCAGGGCTTGCAGCGGTGGTTCTGCGCAGCCTGCCCGCAACCGGCGAACGTTACCGCGCAGCCGTCGACCGGCTGGACCGCGGGCCGCTGAAGGGGCTTGCGTGGTTTGCGTCGATCTCCTACCCGTTCTATCTGCTGCATCAGTACATCGGCTGGGCCATTCTGCAGGGCATTGAAAGAGCCGGGCTGCATCAGATGTGGATCATCCTCATCCCGTTTGCGGTATGCACAGGCCTTGCGTGGATGGTGCACCATTTTGTGGAACAGAAGGTACGCTAATTCTTTTTTGGAGCGATCAATATGCAATACGAACTCATCGTTATCGGCGCGGGACATGCGGGCTGCGAGGCGGCGCTGGCTGCCGCGCGCATGGGCGTAAGCACGCTGCTGCTCACGCTGGATATCGGCTCGGTGGCGCTGATGCCGTGCAACCCGGCCATCGGCGGCACGGGCAAGGGCCATCTGGTGCGCGAGGTGGATGCGCTGGGCGGCGAGATGGGTCTGGCCATCGACCGCAATTTTCTGCAAAGCCGCATGCTCAACCGCGGCAAGGGCCCGGCGGTACACAGCCTGCGCGCGCAGGCCGACAAGCGCCGCTATCATGAGGACATGCTGAATGTCCTGTTTGCCACGCCCAATCTGGAAATCCGTCAGGGCGAGGCCGTCGAAATTCTCACCGAAAACGGCGAGGTCAGCGGCGTAAAGACCATGACGGGCGAGGTCATCCCCTGCAAAAGCGCCATTATCTGCGGCGGCGTATATTTGAAAAGCCGCATCATCATCGGCGATTACAGCCGCTTAAGCGGCCCGCAGGGGCTGCTGCGCGCCGAGGGGCTGTCGCAGTCGCTGATCGACCTGGGGTTTGAGCTGCGCCGCTTCAAAACCGGCACGCCTGCGCGCATCGACGTGCGCACCATCGACTTTGACAAAATGGAGCCCCAGCCCGGCGACGATCCCATCGTGCCGTTCAGCTTTCTCACCGTTGCGGGCGAGGAAAACACGGGGGTCAAGTATCCGCTGAAAAACCAGTGCATGTGCTACCTCACCTACACCAACGAGGAAACGCACCGCATCATCCGCGAAAACCTGCACCGCTCGCCCATGTTCCGGGGCGATATCAAGGGCACGGGCGCGCGCTACTGCCCCTCCATCGAGGACAAGGTGCGCCGCTTCGCCGACAAGGACCGCCATCAGCTGTTTCTGGAGCCGGAGGGACTGAACAGCCCCGAATGGTATGTGCAGGGAATGTCGTCATCGCTGCCGGAGGAAGTGCAGTGGGCGATGTACCGCACGGTGCCGGGCCTGGAACGCGCGGTGCTGGTGCGGCTGGCCTACGCCATCGAATATGACTGCATCGACCCCACGGAACTCAAGCTCACGCTGGAAAGCCGCCGCATCCCGGGCCTGTATTTTGCCGGGCAGGTCAACGGCACCAGCGGCTACGAGGAGGCCGCCGCGCAGGGCATCCTGGCGGGTATCAACGCCGCCTGCCGCCTTCAGGAAAAGGAGCCCCTCATCATCACCCGCGACATGGGCTACCTGGGCGTGATGGTGGACGACCTGGTCACCAAGGGCACCGACGAGCCCTACCGCATGATGACCAGCCGCAGCGAGTACCGCCTGCTGCTGCGGCAGGACAACGCCGACCTGCGCCTGACGGAGCTGAGCTACCGGCGCGGGCTGGCAAGCGAGCGACGCATGCAGCTGATGGAAAAGAAGCGCGAGGGCACGAAGGCCCTTCGCGAAACGCTTCGTTCCTGCCGCCTGCCGGTGAGCGAAAAGCGCGACGCGTGGCTCACCGAGCATGGTCAGCCCCTCACCCGCGACACCCTTACCGCCGAGGATCTGCTGCGCCGCCCGGAGATCGACCTTGCGTCGCTGTCGCCGCTGTGCCCCGAGGCGGATGCTTTTGCCGATGACGTGCGCGTGCAGGCCGAGCTTGGCGTGAAGTACGAAGGCTATCTGGAAAAGCAGCGCGCGCAGGTAGCCCGCGCACGCGCCATGGAGGACTGGGTCATCCCCGAGGATCTGGACTACAGCCAGATCGAAAGCCTGCGCATTGAAGCCCGGCAGAAGCTGCAGCTCAAGCAGCCCCGCAGCCTGAGTCAGGCGGGGCGCATTCCCGGCGTGAACCCGGCGGATGTGGCCGTTTTGATGGTATGGCTCAAGCGCCTGCGCGAAACGCAGCGCCGAAAGGAAGAAAGCAATGCTTAAAAAGATACCGCCCATGGTGCTGGTCATTTTTGCCGTGTGCATGGTCAGCTATTCCGGCCCCATGGTCAAGGGCGCGCTGGGCGCGGGCGCAAACCCCGCGTCGGTGGCGTTTCTGCGCATGCTGATGGCGGCGGTGCTCATCACCCCGCTGGAGGTGCACGGCATGCGCAAAAAGGGGCTGAGGTTTGCCATCAGCCCCCGCGAGGGAAAGCTCACCGCGCTGTCGGCGCTGTTTCTGGCGCTGCATTACCTGACGTGGATCACATCGCTCAAGGGCACCAGCACCTTTGCTTCCGTCGCGCTGGTGTGCACGCAGCCGCTGTTCGTGGCACTGTTCAGCTGGCTTCTGTTCCATGAAAAAACGCCCCGTCGTGCCCTTCCTGGCGCGGGGCTTGCACTGGCCGGCGCGCTGGTCATCGCTTTGGCCGGTATGGCGGGCGGCAGTCAGGCTGCCGGCACGGAGGCGCTCAAAAGCAACCTGCTGGCGCTGCTGGGCGCGGTGCTCATGGCCGGGCACTGGCTGACCAACCGCGAGATCCGCCGCACGCTTGCAGCGGAAATCTTCACGCCCGTTTTGTATCTGGCCACGGCGGCGGTGCTGGCGCTGTCGCTGCCCATGTCGGGCGGGTTTGTGATGCCGCTTTCAGCCCTGCCGTGGATGGCCGGGCTGATCATCGGGTCGACGCTGTTGGGCCATGCGGTGTTCACCTACGCGCTGGAGGGCGTGTCGGCCAGCGTGATCAGCTTTGCGCTGCTGGGCGAGCCTGTGGGCGCGATGATCTTCAGCATGTTCCTCTTCGGCGAGATCCCCACCCTGCCGGTGGCGCTGGGCGGCGTGCTCACGCTGTGCGGTCTGGCGCTGTATCTGGCGAAGGCGGGAGAGTAACATTCAGGAGGCATCCCCATGAACGAAATCATCCGCGCGCGCGAGGCGCTTACCACCCTCACGCCGCTCAAAATGAACTGCGGCAAGCTCTGCGGCGGCGCGTGCTGCCAGCCCGACCCCGAAGAGGACGGCGAAAACGGCATGCTTCTGTTCCCCTTTGAGGAGGAGCTGTACCGCGAGCCCATCGAGGGCTTCCCCTTCCATCTGGCCGACGACGACACGCTGTTCCCCGGCGGCAAGCGGCTGGTGTGCGAGGGCAAATGCGTGCGCGAGCACCGTCCGCTGGCGTGCCGCATCTTCCCTTTGCGCATGCGGGTGGAAATGGCGGACGGCAAGCCCGCCGTGACCCCCGAGCCCGACCCGCGCGCGTGGTACATCTGCCCCATTCTGGAGCAGGGCGGCATGCGCGCCATGAGCGGCGAATTCATCGCTGCGGTGAAGGCGGCGGGCGAAGCCCTTGTGCAGGACGAAACCACGCTTCAAGCGCTGCTCAATGAACAGCGCATGATCGACGAAACGAGGCATCTGTAATGCATACGCTCATCATTGGCGGCGGCGCGGCGGGCATGGCCGCGGCCATCGCATGCGCGCGAAAGGGCGACCGCGTGACGGTTGTGGAGCGCGGGCGCAAGCCCATGAAAAAGCTGGGCGTCACCGGCAACGGGCGCGGCAATCTGCTCAATGCAGGCGCACCCTGCTACTATGGCGACCAGCCCTTCGCGCTGGACGTTCTTCGTCACATGCCGTATGAAAACATCGCGGCGTTTCTGCGCTCGTGCGGCATTGCGCTCACGCTGGAGGACGAGGGCCGCATCTACCCGGCAAGCTTCCTGGCGGCGTCTGCGGTGGATGCGCTGATGAACACCGCGCAGGAGCTGGGCGTTTCGTTTGTGCTCAGCACCCGCGTCACGCACATTGAGCCCGGCTTTGCCGTGCATGCCGTTCAGACCCTGTTTGCGCCGGATACGGTGCTTAAAAGCGGCCGCGTGAAGCCCGGCGCTCCCATCGGCGAGCAGGAAACGGTGCTCAAAGCCGACCGCGTCATCGTGGCGGCGGGCGGCGCTGCGTCGCCTGCACACCTGACCGACGGCACGGCCTACGAAATGCTTACCGCCTTCGGGCATGAACTGGTAGCTCCCCGCCCGGCGCTGTGCGCCCTCACCGCTGAAAAAGCGCCCATCGAGGGCCTCAGCGGCCAGCGTGCGCGCGCTGCGCTTATACTGGACGGCCAGTTTGCCAGCCAGGGCGAGATTCTTTTTGCCGACGACGGCGTGAGCGGCATCGCCGCCATGCAGCTGGCGCGTTTTGTGAAGCCCGGCAGCCGGCTGGTCATCGACCTGCGCGAAGCGATCATGGGCGAAGAAGCCCGCATGGATGTGGATGCCTGGCTTGCTTCGCGCCCGGCCCGGCGCATGAGCAGCCTGCTCACCGGCGCTGCGTCGCCGCAGCTTTCAAATGCCCTGCTGCGCATGGCCCGCATCCGCCCCGACACCGCGCCTGATGCAGCGTCCATCCACGCGCTTGCGCAGGTGATCCGCCGGTTTGAAGTAAGCGTCACCGGCACGCGCGGGTTTGAGGCGGCGCAGGTCACCGCGGGCGGAATCAGCTGCGCGCAGTTTGACCCCGCCACCATGGAAAGCCGCCTGTGCCCCGGCCTGCATGCTGCAGGCGAGATTTTAAACGTTGACGGCGCGTGCGGAGGCTTCAACCTGATGTTTGCCTTTGCCTGCGGGCTGCTTTGCGCACAATAATTTCATGCGTGGAAGAAACTGCCTTGAAACAGGGCGTGTACCTGTGTTATACTGTACCTACTGAGCCCCATGCGGGCACATGAATTACGTAAGGAGGAACACCCCCATGAACAAGTTTCTTGCTCTGCTGCTTGCCATGATGATGGTCGTTTTCACCTTCGGCGCCGTGGCCGAGACCGTGGACCCCAACACCATCGATGACAACCCCGCTTCCGCCACCGGCGTGTACGAGATCGGTCTGGTGACCGACGTCGGCCACCTGAAGGACGGCTCCTTCAACGAAGGCACCTGGAACGGCATCAAGCTGTACGCCAATGCCAACAACCTGACCTACAAGTACTACCAGCCCGCCAACGGCAACCAGGCGACTGACGACGACCGTTACGACGCCATGAAGGCCGCTTGCGACAACGGCGCCAAGATCGTTGTGGCCCCCGGCTTCATGCAGGCTGCCGCTCTGACCAAGGTTGCTGCGGAGTATCCCGAAGTGAAGTTCGTCTTCATCGACGGCTGGGATCTCGAACTGGACAACATCGCTGCCATCTCCTACGCTGAGCAGGAGTCCGGCTACATGGCCGGCTATGCCATCGTAAAGGACGGCTTCGAGAAGATCGGCTTCATGGGCGGCGGCGGCGGCACCAACTCTGCCTGCTGCCGTTACGGCTACGGCTTCGCCCAGGGCGTGAGCGCTGCTGCCAAGGAAATGGGCAAGCAGGTTGAGCTGAAGTACACCTGGCAGTACGGCTCCACCTTCAGCGCTTCTCCCGAACTGCAGACCATGGCTGCTGGCTGGTACGAGACCGGCACCGAGATCATCTTCGCCTGCGGCGGCACCATGTTTGACTCCATCGCTGCTGCTGCTGCTGCCAACGACGCTTTCGTCGTGGGTGTTGACGTCGACCAGAGCCCCCTCAGCGACACCGTCGTGACCTCCGCCATGAAGGATCTGGCCACCTCCACTCAGTGGGCGCTGGGCACCTTCTACGCCGGCAACTGGGAAACCATCGGCAACAACGGCACCGTGCTGGGCGCCAAGGACGGCTCCACCGGCCTGCCCACCGCCACCTGGAGCTTCGAGACCTACACCATCGAAGAGTACGAAGCTCAGCTGGCTGCTATCGTTGACGGAACCCTCGTCATCAGCGACGAAGTCGTGACCGAAGGCAACATCGTCAACATGCCCCTGGAGAACGTGACCGTTCTGTACGAATAATCTTCCCAAGGGGCTCTGCCCCCTGGACTCCCCTCGTTGTGAAATGAGGGGAATACAAAATACCCGCTGCGTTCGTATGAGCGCAGCGGGTATTGTTTTTAGGGCTGATAGGAGATGGTGGTGTTTTCGTCGCCGAAGTACTGGGCGAAGGAGGTATTCTGCCAGTCGGCCGGATCGTCGATGATCAGATAGCCGGGATTGATGAGCTCGTTGGCGCGCATCTCGCGCAGAATGACGTCTTCACCGGCGTGGGTGCGCACCATGTCGGCCACGCTGTCGTACCAGTGGGCATAATCGCGGGCCTGACCGTCGATCAGGTGCATCACGGCTGTTACCGGCTGCAGCGTGCAGTTGAAACGAAGGGGGCGTATTGTCATGCCCGGCACCGACAGCGCGCCGATGGCCAGCATCACAGCCATGGCGCAGGCAAGCAGCGCTTTGCCGCTGGCGGGCTTTTCACGCGGGGACAGCTTCAATCGCCGCACGGCCCAGCCCATCAGCCAGAACAGGTTCACCGGCAGCAGGAACACCAGCAGCAAAAAGCAGGTGTTGGTATGGCGGTCGTTCCAGTAGCTGCTCTGGTACAAAAGCGGGAACATTGACGCAGCCAGCACACATACGCTCAGCGCCGGCAGCCACAGGGCGTTTTTGTATTGGAGCCTGCTGTGGGGAACCATTTCGATCGCCACCGGCAGCATCAGCAGCACAAACAGGTAGCCTCTTGCGTCGCGCAGCAGAAAGTGAGCGCTTTGCACAAACGAATCAAGGAAGGCCTGCACCAGACTTACGTCCACATTCATCGTGGCCTGACGCGACGACGTACCCGGCGCTGTGATGGCGATGAGGTAGCCTGCCAGCAGGAAGGCGAAGGGCAAAAGTAGCCGTTTGGGTTTCTTTTTCCACACAATGTACACCGCCAGCGCGCCCCACACCACGATGGATGCGGTGGAGGTCATCCAGTTGCCGCCGCCCATGCACAGGAAGCCGACGCACCACAGCGCAACCTTCCACCACGGGGCTTTTTTTGTGCACAGGGCGGCGATCACGCTGCAAAACAGCCCAACGCCCAAAACCGGCACATAAATGTAGTTGGCCACGCCGCTGAACCAGTAAATGCCCTCGTGATAGCTGGGCATCA
Organism: Clostridia bacterium; assembly: GCA_017473345.1. Classification (GTDB taxonomy): domain Bacteria; phylum Bacillota; class Clostridia; order Christensenellales; family Aristaeellaceae; genus Limiplasma. The sequence continues at coordinate 9,219 of JAFULL010000060.1, forward strand.
GCAGGAAGGTCATCAGGCTGAGCAACAGCGCCGCGCAGTGCACGGCCTCGGGGCGGATGTCTTTGCAAAACAGGGGGATCATGTTTGCCGCGCGCCACATGGCCCACAAAAGCAGCACGACGGCCAGCACGGCGTTGAGCCACAGCCATTGAGTGCCAAAAACAGAGAAGGGAATGACCGACAGCAGCATGGAAAAGAAAATGCCGCTGTAATTGTGGTAGATATCCCATGCAGCCTCAAATGCCGCCCCGATGGTCTTGATCACCGACCCTGTTTCGCGCCAGGTAAGCGCCACCGGCAGCGGCTGGGCCAGGTCGTCAGCCGAGGGCCGGGTGTAAAAGCACATGCCGACGGTGGGAATGAGAATCAAAACAAGCGCAATGCTCAGCAGCACGCGGTACACGCGCCACGATTTTGTGGAAAGCACAAGCACCCTTCTTTCGCAGAATGTTGACCTGTTCAGTTTAACGGATATCAGGGTGAAAATCAATGCCCTCTCCCACAAGGCGGCAAAATGTGCTATACTGTATACATTCATTTTCAGCCTGAAAGGAGCGGAGCCCATGCGTTTTACAGCCATCAAACTGCAGCGGTTCCGCAACTATGAGTCGCTGGCCATTGAGCCGCACCCGGGCATCACGGTGCTGTACGGTCCCAACGGCAGCGGCAAGACCAACCTCTTGGAGGCCATGCACCTTTTATCGCTGGGCCGCAGCCACCGCACCGCGCAGGACCGCGAAATGGTGGCTGCGGGCGCGCAGAGCTCGATCATTCAGGGCCGCACGCAGCGCACAGACGGCGCGCACGACATCGAAATCCGCCTGCATCCGCACGAAAAACCGCACAAGAAGGTGCTTTTGTACGGCAAGCCCGCCCAGCGCATCGGCGACCTGATGGGGCATGCCACGGTGGTGATGTTCTCGCCCGAGGACATCCGCATCGTGCGCGACGGCCCGGCCGCGCGAAGGAGATTTGTGGACATGCAGCTGTCGCAGATCCGCCCGGCGTATCTGCAGGCGCTGAAAACCTACATGACCGTGCTGGAAAGCCGCAACGCCCTGCTCAAGCAGAACAAGCTGTTTGGCGTGAGCGATTTTCTCACCCAGCTGGAAACGTGGGACGATCAGCTTGCCCGCGCCAGCGTGCCTTTGGTGAGGGCGCGGCGATGGTTTTTAAGCGAGCTCAGCCGCAATGCGTCGGCGCAGTATGCGGCGATCTCGGAAAACCCGAACGAGCCGTTCGAGCTGCGCTATGTGGGCCCGCTTGCGCAGGCGGAGGATGTGTATCAGGAGATGCTGTCGGGGTTGAACCGTTCCCGGCGTGAGGACATGCAGCGCATGTACACCACCTTTGGCCCGCACCGCGACGACGTGGCGCTGATGCTGTTTTCGCACGATTTACGCGCCTTTGGCAGTCAGGGACAGCTGCGCACAGCGGTTTTGAGCATGAAGCTGGGCGAGATTCAGCTGATCACCGACGAGATGGGCGAGCCGCCCACGCTGCTTCTGGACGACGTTTTCAGCGAGCTGGATTTAAAGCGGCGCAATGCGCTGCTCAAGTCCACCGAGGGGATACAGACCTTATTGTCCTGCACGGACAGGGCGGACGCCGCCGGGGCGAAGGCGGATCAGTTTTTGCGCGTTTGCCAGCGCGCAGATGGCACAGCAGAGTTACAGGAGGGGTGAAGCCCCTCCTTTTTTTTCCTTCTAGGGGGAGCGGCTGTCTGAGCAGCAGCCCCAAACAAAAAACCCACCCCTGATGCCCATGAAATGGGCATCAGAGATGGGTGCAGGGGCAATGCCCCTGCCAGGGGTCCAGGGGGCGGAGCCCCTTGGCGCTAGCCCTTACTGCCATCCGTCGCCGCTGCCGGACCATCCGTCGTCCCAGCCGCTGCCTTCGGACCAGCCGGAGGACCAGCCGTCATCCCAGGAGGATGCGGGGGCGGAGGGGACGTAGGGGTCGGGGGCAGCGGAAGGACCGATGTTTTGCTGCCACAGGCGGCGCTGAGCGTCGACACCGTGGCCGTAGGCAAAGGCGGGCAGGCCGGAGGGGTCGTAGCTGAGGCGCAGGGGCAGGTAGATCATGGCGGTGGATGCGCTGCCAAGGTCGATCCATTCGCCCACGCTGTAGGCGGGGCCGGTGCTGCCGGACTGGAAGGCCTGACAGTCGGTGATCAGGTAGAGGGGCGAGCGTTCCAGCGAGACGTTGGCGCTGTCGTAAAAGGAAAGATCCACCTTGAGGGAAGCGCCTCTTGTGGTGATCGTGGCCTGACCGACGAGGTAGTGGTTGCTGGCGACGATGTCCACCGAGAGCGTGGTAGAAGAAGACAGGTCCACCATGGTGCCCATCTGCCAGTCGCCGCCGAGGGAAACGCCCACGTCGGTGAGGCGCAGGCCTGCGGTGCAGGCGCTGTTGCCCTGCAGGCGCGGCTGCAGCTGCATGAAGGGCAGGGCGTATACGTAGTCGCCCACATAAAGGGTGATCAGATAGGGAGCGGTGCGGTCGCCTGCATAGGGCAGATAGATGACCCCGCTGTCAAAGGTGCCGCTCTGGTAGCCGTAGTCACGGTCGTAAACGATGGTGCGCGAATCCATCTGCGTAAGGGTGAGGCGCACGGCGGCCGCCAGCTCGCTGGAGTCGCTGAGGTACTTCACCACCCGCACGCCCTGCGTGCTGGCCGACAGCTTGCGCTCCACATAGTCGTCGCTGTTGAGACTGTTCAGGTCCAGCGTGTCGATATCGATGGTAAAACAGTCCTGCGCAAGGGCGCAGCCCATCAGCATCAGCCCTGCCAGCACGGCTGCAAAAATGCGTCGCAGCATGTTGTTCCTCCTTGGGGATGAGATGCTCATTCATCTATCCCAACGATTCAGTTTACCATTTTCATGCACAGAATGTGCGTCCTTTCCCTCACAATTCGAAATGAAAAGATAACTTTTTCGTAACAAGAGCGTAACATATCATTTACTTTTGTGCAACGTTTTGCTATACTGTTTTCACGGGCATTTCACGCCCTTTTCAATCCATCATCATGGGAGGACTCATCATGAAACGCATTTTGCGCTCCGTTCTTGCGTGCGCCCTCGTGCTGGTGCTGCTGCTTTCGTCAGCACTGGCGGCAACCAGGTATAAAACGCTTGAATTTGGCTCCAGAGGGTCGGACGTGCTGGCATTGCAAAAGGCGCTGCAGTCTTTGGGCTTTGACCCCAACGGCACCGACGGCAAGTTTGGCCGCGGCACCGAAAAGGCAGTGAAAGCCTATCAGAGTGCGCGCGGGCTGAAGGCCGACGGCAAGGCAGGCACCCAGACGCTGACCAAACTGTATGCCGAGCTGGAAAGTGGCTCGGGCAGTTCATCCGGCAGCGCATCGACGCCCACGACCACCAACCCCAACACGCTCAAGTACGGCGACAGCGGCTCGCGCGTGACAGCGCTGCAGACCAACCTGAAAAAGCTGGGTTACTACACCGGCACGGTGGACGGCCGCTTTGGCGCAGGAACGCAGCGCGCGGTGATCAGCTTCCAGAAGGCCTGCGGGCTGACGGCTGACGGTCTGGCCGGTACCAGAACGCTTGAACTGCTGGAAAGCAAAGCCGCCGGTTCGTCCGGTTCGTCCTCGTCTTCCAGTTCGTCCAGTTCGTCCAGTTCGTCCAGTTCGTCTTCCGGCACGCTGTCGCGCACGCTGCGCCGCGGCTACACCGGCGAGGACGTCAAAAAGGTGCAGACCCGCCTCAAGGAGCTGGGCTACTACACCGGCAGCATCGACGGCGTGTACGGCACGGGCAGCATCGCTGCGGTCAAGGCCTTTCAGAAGGCCGCGGGCCTGACCGCCGACGGCAACGCCGGTACCAAAACGTTTGAAAAGCTGTTTGCCTCCTCCGCGCCCAGCGCGGGCAGCAGCTCCGGCAGTTCGTCCGGCAGCAGCAGTTCCAGTTCTTCCTCGGGCACCTACGTCACCCTGCGCCCCGGTGACACCGGCGACAGCGTGAAAAAGCTGCAGAAGGCCCTCAAGGACCTGAAGTACAGCGTATCGACCGACGGCAAGTACGGCAACGAGACCAAGGAGGCCGTCGCCACCTTCCAGCGCGTCAACGGCCTGACCGCCGACGGCATCGCCGGCGCCAAGACCCAGACGGTGCTCTACAGCGGCAATGCCAAAAAGTATGAATCGGGCGGCACGTCCTCGTCGGCTGGCTCGGGCTCGTTTGGCTCCGTCAGC
>JAFULL010000061.1 GCA_017473345.1 Clostridia bacterium
AAGATGAATACGGCCAAACCCTGACCTACAGCCAGCTTGCCGTGGAAAGCCGCGACCTGTGCACTGCTGCAGGCGGCCGCTGCCTGGCGTTCAGCCTGTGTCAGAACACCATTGGCAGCCTGCTGGGCTATGTTGGCTTTGTGGAGGGCGGCGTGGTGCCCGCACTGCTGAACGCTGCCATTGACCGCGAGCTGTTTGCGGCACTGTATAACGCCTATCAGCCGGCATGCCTGTGGACCCCTGCCGACTTTGAGTGGGAAGGCTGCGAAAGCGTGTATGAGCGCTTTGGCTATCACCTGCTCAAAACGCCTTTCGGCACGGCGACGCAGCTGTATCCGCAACTGGCGCTGCTGCTTACCACCAGTGGTTCCACCGGCAGCCCCAAGTTTGTGCGGCAGAGCTATGCCAACATTCGCTCCAATACCGACAGCATTGTCGAGTATCTGAAGCTGGACGCCAGCGAACGACCGATCACCACGCTGCCGATGAACTACACCTATGGCTGCAGCATCATCAACAGCCATCTGGATGTAGGCGCAACCATTCTGCTGACGGACAAGGGAATCGCCCAGCGTGAATTCTGGAACTTCTTCCGCGCGGAGGCAGCCACCAGCTTTGGCGGAGTGCCCTATACCTATGAAATGCTGGACCGCATGCGCTTCATGCGCATGAACCTGCCCAGCCTGCGCACCATGACGCAGGCCGGCGGCAAGCTGCTGCCCGAACTGCACCGCAAATTTGTGGAGTGGTGTCTGGAAACCGGCAAGCAGTTTGTGGTGATGTACGGCCAGTGCGAGGCAACAGCGCGCATGGCCTATCTGCCGTGGGAAAAGAGCCTTGAAAAGGTCGGCGCGATGGGCATTGCCATCCCTGGCGGCCGGTTCGAGCTGATCGACGTAAACGGCGAAGTGATCACCGAAACCGGCGTGACCGGCGAGCTGCGCTACTATGGCGACAATGTCACCCTTGGCTATGCTGAATGCGCTGCCGACCTGTGTAAGGGCGACGAGCGCGGCGGCGTGCTGGCCACCGGCGATATGGCGCAGGTGGATGCCGACGGATATTACACGATCGTGGGGCGCATGAAGCGTTTCCTGAAAATGTACGGCAACCGCGTCAATCTGGACGAGACCGAGCGCATGCTCAAAGCCGCCTTCCCGCAGTGCGAATGCGCCTGTGCAGGCCGTGATGATCACCTGATGATCTTTGCCACCGACGAAAGCGAACTGCCTGCCATGCGCACTTTCCTGTCTGAAAAGACGGGCCTCAACGCCAGCGGCTTCCATACCATGTACCTTGCCGCCATCCCTAAGAACGATTCCGGCAAGACCCTCTACCGTGAACTGGAGAAATATCATGTTTGACGTCAATGAACTGCCTTCTTTGCCGGCCTACGAATGGGCGCACGAAGAAAAGCATGCCTTTCTGACTCGGGAGCTGACCGAGCTTACGCGCCATCATGCGCAGCATTGTCCTGAATATGCCCGCATGCTCAGCGCCTGGGGCACGGATGTGGAAAATGTGCAGAGTTTTGAAGAACTGCCGTTTCTGCCCGTACGTCTGTTCAAGGAGCTTTCGCTCAAAAGCGTGGTCGATGAGGAACTGCATAAAACCATGACCTCGTCGGGCACGACGGGTCAGCAGGTGAGCCGCATCTATCTTGACCGTGAGACCTCCACCCTGCAAAGCAAGATTTTAAGCCGCATCGTGGGTGAGTTTCTCGGCAAGCAGCGCCTGCCCATGATCATTCTGGATACCAGCGCCATCATCAAAAACCGCGCCATGTTCTCGGCGCGCGGCGCAGGCATTCTGGGCTTCAGCATGTTTGGCCGCGACAAGATCTACGCGCTGGATGAAAACATGCAGCTGGATGTGGAAGGCTTGAAGGCGTTCCTTGAAAAGCATGAGGGAGAAGACATCTTCCTGTTTGGCTTTACGTTCATGATCTGGCAGCACTTCTGCGCCGAGCTCAGGCGCGTGGGCTACCGGCCTGACTTAAGCCGCGGCGTGCTCATCCACGGCGGCGGCTGGAAGAAGCTGGCCGATCAGCACATCACCACACAGCAGTTCAAGCAGGAGCTGAACGAAACCTGTGGGCTTACGCGCGTGCATGACTATTACGGCATGGTGGAGCAGACCGGTACTATCTATATGGAATGCGAATGCGGGCACCTGCATGCGCCGGTCTGGTCGGATATCACCATTCGCCGCAGCACGGATTTCTCCGTTGCAGATGTGGGCGAACTGGGCCTGATTCAGGTGTCCAGTCTGCTTCCGCACAGCTATCCCGGCCATGTGCTCCTCACCGAGGACGAAGGCCGTATTCTGGGCGAGGAAGACTGCCCCTGCGGACGCAAGGGCAAGTATTTTGAAATTATCGGGCGTATCAAGCGCGCCGAAGTCAGGGGGTGCAGCGATACCTATGAGCAAAAGAAATAACAGCTGCACCTGGCTTTGCGGCGCCGACTGGGAAAGCGTGAAGCCGCTTCGTCCCTTTGATGAAAGCGTACTGGCCTTTCTGGCGGACGTGAGCGCTGCGCTTTTGCGCAGCCGCGAGGCCAAGGCCTATCCCGATGTGGCGACTTTTGCGTTCTTCTGCCGCCGGGCAAACCTTGAGCGCCTGCGTGCGGATTATCCTGAAAACGATCGTCTGGGTCGCGGGCTTACGTTCCACATTGCGCCCAGCAATGTGCCCATCAACTTTGCCTATTCGCTGGTGGCGGCGCTGCTGGCAGGAAATGCCTGCGTGGTGAAGGCATCCAGCCAGGACTTTGCGCAGACGCGCATCGTGTGCCGTGTGTTGGATGAACTGCTGCAGGGTGTGCACAGCGCGCTTGCTCCGTATGTGAATGTGTGCATCTATGCCCGTGAACGACAGGACATCACCGAAGAACTCAGCGCCCAGTGCGATGCGCGCATCATCTGGGGCGGCGATGAGACCGTGCGCCGCGTACGCGCTGCGCAGCTTGCGCCCCATGCGGTGGAAGTGACCTTCCCGGACCGCTATAGCCTATTGGCGGTGGATGCGCAGGCCATTCTGGCGATGGACGATTCGCAGCTTGCCCGACTGGCGCAGGATTTTTATAACGATACCTATCTGACTGACCAGAATGCATGTACTTCGCCCAGACTGGTGTACTGGCTGGGCAAGGAGACCGCTGCGGCGCAGCAACGTTTCTGGCAGGCGGTGCACAGTTATGCGGCGCAGCGTTACCCCACGGAGCCTGTGGTGGCTGTGGATAAGCTGACGGCGGCCTATCGTGCGGCAGTGGCGCTGCCGGGCGCAAAGCTCTGCGTTATGCCTGACAACACGGTTGTCAGACTGCAGGTGGATGCGCTCACGCCTGATCTGGACGAGCACCGCTGTGCCGGTGGTTTCTTTGTGGAATATACTGCTGAAACGCTGGACGACCTGATTCCTGTGGTCAAGCGTAAGTACCAGACGCTCAGCTATATCGGTCTGAATGTGGATGAACTGAAACGCTTTGTGGTCGACAATGGCCTGCGCGGCATCGACCGCATTGCTCCGATCGGACATACCATGGATTTTGCACTTGTGTGGGATGGGCATGATCTCATCCGCAGCCTCAGCCGCTGCATTTCAGTGCTTTAACGAAATGAGGTGCCTTTATGGCCAAAAAACTGCTCTCTTTTGTCATTCCCTGTTACCGCAGCGCCGCTACTATCGGCTCTGTGGTGGAGGAACTGACGCAAACCGTTGCAGCACGAGCGGATGAATTTGATCACGAGATCGTGCTGGTCAATGACGGCAGCCCCGACAATACCGCGGAGGTTATCCGTGGATTGTGCAAAGAGTATCCGGCGATCGTTTTCGTTGATCTCAGCCGTAACTTCGGCCAGCACAGCGCGCTGATGGCAGGCTTTAACCATGTGCAGGGCGATATCGTCATTTGCCTGGACGATGACGGCCAGACCCCGGCCTGCGAGTGCTTTAAGCTGATCGACAAAGTGGTTGAGGGGTATGATCTGGTGTTTGCAGAGTATCCCAAGCGCAAACAGAGCTGGTTCCGCAATATGGGCAGTCGCTTCAACACCGCCTGCAATCATTTCTTCTACAACCAGCCCAAAACGCTCACAGCCAACAGCTATTATGCCTGTCAGCGCTTTGTGGTGGATACGGCGCTCAACTATCCCAACCCCTTCCCGTATGTGACGGGGCTGCTGTTTCAGAGCGTCAGCCGCTACTGCAACGTGCCGGTCACGCATCGTGCGCGCATGGAAGGCGAAAGCGGCTATAACATCAAAAAGCTCATTTCCCTGTGGTTCAACGGTGTGACGGCTTTTTCCATCAAACCGCTGCGTCTGGCCAGCTATGTGGGCTGGATCACCGCGTTTATCGGTTTTGTCTTTGCTTTGGCAACCATCATCCGCAAGCTGTTCCATCCTGAAATGCAGGCCGGCTGGGCCAGCACCATTGCGGTCATGCTGGTGCTGGGCGGTGTGATCATCTCGCTGATGGGTATCATCGGCGAATATATCGGCCGCATTTATATGAGCATCAACCGTTATCCGCAGTTTGTGGTGCGCAGCGTAACACGAGGCGCAGAAACGCATAAGGAGAATCACCATGAAGACGACGCATGCAGTCTGGGAGCTTGATAACCTTGGCGTCAACGCCTATGAGATCGCGATGGATGCCGCTGATACGCCGGAAATGCTGGCGCAGGAAGAGCAGCGTGTGATTGCCGAGGGCGCTGAATACATTGTTGTCAAAACGCCGGTCAACTGTCAGCAGCTGCTGTTTGGCCTGCCGAAGCTTGGCTATTCCTTTGTGGAAATGGTGTTTCATGTGATGATCCGCCGCAATGAATACAGCATGCCGGCGACCATTGCCCGTTTTGACCGCGGACTTACTGTGGTTGAGCGCAAGGAAGAAAGCGAACGTCAGCTGGTGTATGACCGCATCCGTGCGGGCGTTTTCCACAGCGACCGTGTTTCCATCGACCCGGCCTTTGGCGTTGAAAAGGGTGGAAACCGCTATGCCAACTGGCTCAAGGGTATGCTGGAACGGGGTGGTTTCCTGTACGAGGTGCTCAGCGGTGAAAAGCCTATCGGCTTCTTTGTCATCTGCCGCAAGGATGAAACCACCGTCGACCCTGTGCTGATGGGCATGTATGACGAGGCCAATGACCGCGGCATGGGCGCGCTGCTGCATAAAAAGACGCTGGATACCTGCTTTACGCACGAGTGCAAAAAGCTGACCAGCACCATTGTCAGCAACAACGCCAAGGTGCTGCATGTGTACGTTAACGCCGGCGCTACCATCACTGATACACTGTACACCTACCTCAAGCACGTTTGATTTGCCTTAAAGGAGAAGAAACATGATCAGCGCATTCTGGATGATCGGCATTCTGTTTGGAATTGCCGGAATATGCACGGTCCTCAGCCGCAGAAGGATTGAGGAATGGTTTGCCTTTGCCATTTGCGCGATCGTGGTTGTACTGTATGTATTCGCCCTTTGCGGCGTACCTGTGGTTGGCTATCATGCTGTGCGTGTGCTGGGAATTGCCGCACTGATTGGAACCTCGTTTCAGACCCTGCGCAGCCGTGAACTACGCAGCAGGCTGGTCACACCCGGCGCGCTGGTTTTTGGCGTATGGATGATCGTTGCATGGTGGGCGCATCGCGGCCAGATGTACAACACGTATGATGAGTTCAACCATTGGGGAACGGTCATCAATCGTCTGTACGCACTTGGCAAGCTGCCCTCCACCGTGGAAGGTCTGCTGGATTATCCCAGTTATCCGCCGGGAAGCAGCCTGTTTTACTGCTTTTATACGTGGCTGGGCGGCAACTTCAGTGAAGGCAATACCATCAGCGCTGCCAACATCTTCATGGCGTCGTGCCTGATGCCGCTGATGAAATATGTGGACTGGAAACACTGGAAGCATATGCTGCCGATGGGGCTGGTGTGCGTGATGCTGCCCATGGTTTTCAAGCCTTTGGCTTATCAGGACCTGTATGTGGATATCCTGCTTGGCTGCGTAGCAGCCTATGCGCTGATGACATGGTTTGCTTCTGAACATGACAGCGCAGCGGTATGGATGATCAGCGCAGCGCTGGTCGTGCTTTGCCTGATCAAAGAATCGGGCATGGGTATCGCAGTAATGATTCTGGTTGTGATGGCTCCTGATGCATGGAAGGGAGCAAAGCCGGAAAGAAAAAAAGTGCTGCTTGCAATCAGCGCGGCGCTGGTGTGCGTGCTGGCAGTAACCACAAGCTGGAAAGTCTTTTTGTCCACTTGTGGTGTGGTGAGCGAAAAGCCTTTCCGCACATGGGAAATTGCGGAAAATACCCGTTCCTTCCTTAATGGCACGGCACCGGGAAGGCTTAAATCACAGTATAACAACTTTTTCAGTCATCTGATCCGTCCGGAAATGATGGGCGGGGGGCATATTCTGCAATTGAGCTATGTGGAATGGATGCTGGCGCTTACACTGGTGGCATCCTGGCTGAAGCACAGTGGGCAGGAACAGGATTTGCAGGCCCGGCGTCACGGAAGCGCACTTGCTGTGATGATGGCGCTTACGGCCGTTTACGCTGTATTCCTGTTTCATACGTATATGTATGCCTTCCCGTACGGTGAGGCAGCATCGCTGCATTCATTTGACCGGTATATGTCCTCTGTGATGATGCCAACAGTAACGCTGGGTGCGGCGCTGGCAGCAAAAAAACTGTATCAACAGCCCAAACGGGCTGTTCCGGGATGCCTGATTCTGTTGACATGCCTTGCTTTGGTGGTATCGCCCTATTATCTGATGACGCTTACGTTCACTGCCCCTGCCCAGATTCGTACAACGCAGGAATCCAGGGCTCAGGGTGCACCGGCAACCTATGTGCTTGAAAAGCTTGCATCTGAGGATAAGGTGGCGTGGCTGTCTGTCGAAACGCCCAGAACGGCCTTTGACTTTTTGATCAACCGTTACGAGTTCATGCCGGTAAAGATGGATATGCCTTTGAGTATTACTGTGGATGAGCCGCTGGAAAAAGTAAAAACCAGCCTGTTCAACAGCGATTATACTCATTCTTACTGTTTCCGCTCCAATGAAGAATTCGTCCAAACTTACGGTTCTCTGTTTGAAAATCCGCAGGATATCGCCGATACGACGCTGTTTGAAATCATTCGTACAGCTGATGGCGTAATGCTGCGAAAAGTGGTCTGAAGAAAGACCGAACCAAGGAAGTGATCACGGGATGCTGACCTATATCACCAACGAATGTATGCCGTTGGAAAAAATGCTTGCCCGGGTGCAGAAGATGCATCCGGAAGGCTGCGAACTGGTGCGCAAAGCCTATGAGTTCGCCGAAAATGCCCATAAAGGACAGGTGCGCAAAAGCGGCGAGCCGTATTTCATGCACCCTGTTTCGGTTGCCAGCATCCTGACGGACCTGATGATCGACGCTACAACCATCGCGGCGGGCTTTTTGCACGACACGGTGGAGGACTGTAAGGACATCACGCTGGACACGCTGCGCGCAGAATTCGGTGAAGAAGTCGCTTTGCTGGTCGACGGCGTGACCAAGCTGGATAAGCTGGACTTTACCAACCGCGAGGAGCAGAAGGCCGAAAGTCTGCGCAAGATGATCCTGGCTATGTCCAAGGATATCCGCGTGGTGGTCATCAAACTGGCTGACCGTTTGCATAACATGCGTACCCTGCGTTTTCAGGCGCCTGACCGCCAAAAGGCCATCGCCCATGAAACGCTGGATATCTATGCGCCGCTGGCGCACCGCTTGGGCATCAACTCCATCAAGTCCGAGCTGGAGGACCTCAGCTTTAAATATATTGACCCCGAAGCTTTCCACGACATCGTGCAGAAGGTCGGCCTCAGGCGCACCGAGCGCGAGGAAAACATTCGCATGGTCATTTCGGAACTGTCGGAAAAGCTGGACAGCCAGAACATCCGCTATGAAATGGACGGCCGTCCCAAGCACCTGTATTCCATTTACAGAAAGATGAAATTGCAGGGCAAGACTTTCGATCAGATCTATGACCTGATCGCCGTGCGTGTGCTGGTCAACAGCGTGCAGGACTGCTATACGGTGCTCGGTATCGTGCATACGCTGTGGAATCAGATCCCCGGCCGTTTTAAGGACTATATCAGCGTACCCAAGGGCAATATGTACCAAAGCCTGCACACCACTGTGATCGGCGGGCGCAAAATGCCCTTCCCGTTTGAAATTCAGATCCGCACGTGGGACATGCACCGTGTGGCGGAGTTCGGCGTTGCCGCACACTGGCGCTATAAAGAAGGCGGCGGCGCGGGCGGCGATCTGGACAACAAGCTGTACTGGCTCAGGCAGATCCTCGACTGGCAGGGCGATACCCGCGACAGTCAGGAGTTTATCGATTCGCTCAAAACCGATCTTTTCAGCGAAGAAGTGCTGATTTTTACGCCCAAGGGCGATATCGTCAGCATGCCGCGCGGCGCAACGCCCATCGACTTTGCCTACCGCATTCACTCCGGCGTGGGCAACCATTGCGTGGGCGCCAAGATCAACGGCCGTATCGTGCCTTTGGAAACGGAACTGGAGACCGGCGACCGTGTGGAGATCATCACGTCGCCCAGCTCCAAGGGCCCCGGCGCGGACTGGCTGCGCATCGTCAAAACGCAGCAGGCCAAGGCCAAGATCCGCCAGTTCATGAAGCGCGAAATGCGCGGCGAGAACGTGCTCAAGGGCAAGGACATGGTCGACAAGGAAGCCAAGCGCCGCGGCGTGGTGCTGTCCAGCCTGACCAAGCCCGAATATTATGAACCGCTTCTCAAACGCTACGCCTTCGCCGAAATGGACGATATCTATGGCGCTGTGGGTTACGGCGGTATTGCCAGCGCCTATGTCGTCAGCCGACTGATGGAAGAGCAGCGCAAGGCTGAGACGCCCGCGCTGCCGCAGGTGAAGGAAGTATCCGCCGAGGAAGCCCAGAAGAAGATGGGCAAGCCCTCTCACGGCGTTTGTGTCAAGGGCGAAAGCGGCATGCTGGTACGCTTTGCCCGCTGCTGTAACCCTGTGCCCGGCGACGAAATCGTGGGCTATATTACCCGCGGACGCGGCGTGACGGTGCATAAGGCCGACTGTATCAACGCCAGCAACTCTGAGCAGGAGCGCATGGTGGAGGTCAGCTGGGCTGGCGGCAGCGAGCTGAATGAATTCAATGCATCCATCAATGTGATCGCATACGACCATGTCAGCCTGCTGGGCGAACTGGCCCTTTGCATCGGCAACATGGATGTGCCTATTGTGGCGGTTTCCGCCAAGCGTGACGAAAAGAAAAAGACCTGCGTGATCACCATGGTGGTGCAGGTCAAGAGCCGCGAACAGATGGACCGCGTGTTCACCCAGCTGCGCAAACGCAGCGATATCATTGAGGTGTACCGCGGCACCAATTAACTTGCGAAAGGACGTTTCAATATGCGTGCAGTCATCCAGCGTGTGACAGAGGCCAATGTAAAAATCGACGGTGAAACGGTCGGTCAGATCGGTCAGGGTTTTCTGGTGCTCATTGGCGTGGAGGAAGGCGATGGCGAGGCTGATTTCAAGTATATGGCGACCAAGGTGCCAAATCTGCGCATCTTTGAAGATGAAGCCGGCAAAATGAACCGCTCCCTGGTGGATGTGGGCGGGCAGATCCTTGCGGTCAGCCAGTTTACCCTGTTTGGCGACGCGCGCAGCAGCCGCAGGCCCAGTTTCATTCAGGCAGCGCGCCCGGAAACGGCCAACCTCATGTATGAACGGCTGGTGGAGCACTGGCGTGAAATGGGTATCCATGTGGAAACGGGTCGCTTTGGGGCGGACATGAAGGTCAGCCTTGTCAACGACGGCCCGGTGACCATCATGATGGATTCACACAAGCTGTTTTAAGAAACGGAGAAAACGCATGATCCATGTGGAATGCATAACGGTCGGCGCGATCGCTGAGAACTGTTACATTGTTGAAAACACTGAAAATAGCGAATGCCTGATTATCGACCCCGGCGATGAGGCGCAGCGCATCATCCGCTGTGTGGGGGAGCGCAGGCCGCAGGCGGTGCTGCTGACGCATGCGCATTTTGACCATATCGGCGCGGTGGATACGGTGTGCAGTCACTATCATATTCCGGTGTATGTGCATGCTGAGGACGCTTCCAAGCTGCAGGATGCAGCGGGCAATGTGTCGGCGTTGTTTGGCATGCCCATGACCATTGAACAGCATCCGACGATCCTGCCTGACAGGCTGACGCTTGCAGGCATGGACATTGAAGTGCTGCATACGCCCGGCCACAGCGCAGGAAGCGTGTGCTACATTCTGCCGGAAGGGCAGGGCATTGTGACGGGCGATACGCTGTTTGCCGACGGATACGGGCGCACAGATTTTGCGGACGGCAGTTTTTTTCAGCTGCGTCACTCGCTGCGTACGCTGTTTCAGCTCACGCCGAAGATGGTGGCATACCCCGGCCATGGCGAGCCCGGCACGGCTGGCCGCGACCCTGCGGAGGATGAATGATGGAAACGATCAACGTAGCGCTGCGTGCGGCGCTTCCTGAATATGCCAATGACTTCTGTGATGTGCTCAAGCTGTTTTTTGCGGTTGAACACTATGAGGTCAACCCGGAAGAGCAGAGCGATGCAGAACAGCTGACGCAGCTGTATGAGGAAAAAGACGGCAAAGCCATTTGCACTTTCCTGTTTCGCGGCGAAAGCAAAACGGCCGAAGCACAGCTGCCTGCCCCTTCGGGCGATGAGCAGCACAGCGCAGTTGCCAAAAAACGCGTGACCAAGCGGCTTTGCAAGGTGACGCTGTACGAACTGCTCAAGCGTCAAACCTGCCATCGCCCGCCGTGGGGCTCGCTGACGGGTATTCGTCCCACAAGGCTTTTGTATGAAGGCCTTGCGCGCGGCCTTACCATGGAGCAGGCCCAGCAGCATGTGGAGGATACCTTCGACGTAAGCCACGAAAAAGCGGATCTGCTGCGCCGTATTGTCATCGAGCAGCAAAAGCTGCCTCAGCCCAATGTGAGCGAAGCAGATGTATATATCTCCATTCCGTTCTGCCGCACGCGCTGTGCTTACTGTTCCTTCCCTGGCGAGGCTGTGGGCAAGGGGAAAATGATCCCTCCGTATCTCAAAGCGCTGCTGTGGGAAATGGAAGAGGGCGCGAAACTTCTTGAGCGTGCAGGCCTCAAGCTGCGCGCGCTGTATGTGGGCGGCGGCACGCCCTCGGCGCTCAATGAGGCGGATTTTGCCCTGCTGATGGACGAAACCATGCGCCTGTTCCCCAATGCCTGTGAATACACTGTGGAAGCAGGACGTCCCGATACCATCACACGCGGCAAGCTGGAAACGCTCAAACGTCTGAACGTGGGGCGTATCAGCATCAATCCGCAGACGATGAATGATAAAACTCTGCGCGTGATCGGTCGCGATCACACCGCACAGCAGGCGGCAGAGGCTTTCCTGCTGGCGAGAGAACTGGGTTTCGATGATATCAATATGGATGTGATCGCCGGTCTGCCCGGGGAAACGGCGGAACATTTTGCGCATACCATGCGCTGCATCCGCGAACTGAAGCCCGACAGCCTGACCGTGCATACGCTGGCCATCAAGCGTTCCAGCCGGCTCAACCTGGAAAAAACGCCGCTGCCTTCTCATGAAGTCGCTGCTGAAATGGTGCGCATGGGACAGGAAACGGCAGATGCGCTGGGGCTGGAACCCTACTATCTGTATCGGCAGAAGTATATGGCCGGCCAGCAGCAGAATGTGGGCTACGCCCGTCCCGGCAAGGCCTGCCTGTACAATGTGGATATCATGGAGGAAACCACCTCCATTTTGGCCATGGGCGCAGGCGCCATCAGCAAGCGCGTCTTCCCGGACCGCGAGCTGCGCATTGAACGCGCGCCCAATGTGACCAATGTCAGCGTTTATATCGACCGCGTCGAGGAGATGGCGAGTCGTAAAGAGAATCTGTTCATCAACCGCTAAGGAGGAACACGCATGAAGTATTTGATCGCATTGGATCAGGGCACCACATCCAGCCGCGCCATCGTGTTTGATGAGAACGGCCGTACCATGGCGTCGCATGCCATTGAATTCAAGCAGCACTATCCCCAGCCCGGCTGGGTGGAGCACGACCCGGACGATATCCTCAACACGCAGGTGGAATCACTGCGCAAGGCTGTGGAAATGAGCAAGGTGGACGTGCGCGACATCGCGGCCATCGGCATCACCAATCAGCGCGAGACCACGCTGCTGTGGGAAAAAAGTACCGGCCGCTGCGTGCACAATGCCATTGTGTGGCAGTGCCGCCGCACCGCTCCGTACGTCGAAAAGCTGATCAAGAACGGCTACAGCGACGTCATCCGCAAAAAGACCGGCCTTGTGCCCGATGCATACTTCAGCGGCACCAAGCTGGCCTACCTGCTGGATACCCTGAACCTGCGCGAGCAGGCCAAGCGCGGCGAACTGTGCTTTGGCACGGTAGATACCTTCCTTGCATGGAATCTGGTGGAGGGCCGTCCGCATGTGACCGACGCGACCAATGCCGGCCGCACGATGCTGTTTAACCTGCATACTCAGGAGTGGGATGACGAACTGCTGGAGATTCTTGATATTCCCCGCGAAGTGCTGCCGGAAGTGGTCGACAGCGCTCATGTGATCGGCAATCTGCGCCCGGAGATCCTTGGCCGTCCCATTCCTGTGGCAGCCATGGCAGGCGACCAGCATGCTTCGCTGTTTGGGCAGGCCTGCTTCGAGCCCGGCATGGTCAAAAACACCTATGGCACCGGCTGCTTCATGCTGATGAACACTGGCAATCTGCCCGTGGAAAGCACCAACGGGCTGGTTACCACCATGGCATGGCGCCTCAATGGTGAACCGACCTATGCGCTGGAGGGCAGCGTGTTTATGGGAGGCGCCACCGTGCAGTGGCTGCGTGATGAAATGAAGCTCATCAATACTTCTGCCGAAAGCGAGCAGATTGCTGAGAGCGTGCCGGATACCGCCGGCGTGTATCTTGTGCCTGCCTTCACGGGCCTTGGCGCGCCGTACTGGGATATGTACAGCCGCGGCACCATCGTAGGCATGACGCGCGGCACCAACCGTGCGCACATCGTGCGCGCTGCGCTGGAAGCTATCTGCTACCAGAGTGCAGATCTGTTCAAGGCCATGGTTGCTGATCGCGGCGGAAGAATGCCCAAGCAGCTCAACGTTGACGGCGGCGCGAGCGCCAACAGCTTTATGATGCAGTTCCAGTCCGACATCCTCAATGTGCCGGTCGTGCGTCCTGTGGTGCTGGAAACCACCGCGCTGGGCGCTGCGCTGCTGGCCGGTATCGGCGTAGGCCTGTATGAAAGCAAGGAACAGGCAGCCTCCATGGTGACGCCGGACCTGACCTTCCAGCCCGAAATGGCAAAGATTGACCGCGATCGTGCGCTGCATGGCTGGAAGCGTGCTGTGGAACGCAGCCGCGACTGGGTGGAAGACAAGTAATCCCAAACGGGTCGGAGAGGTTTCTCCGGCCCGTTTTTTGCGCATACTGCCTGTGAGGTGATAGATATGAGCAAACTTCCCGAACAGGAATTGCTGCAGTACATCTACAAAACGGCGGATATGGGCTGCGACGGCATCGACGCTGTGGAAAAGCACGCAGAAGAAAAAATGCTGACAGAGCTGAAACGCGAACGCAAAGAGTATGAACACATTCGCGGCGAAGCAGATACGCTCATCCGCAGGGGCGGCGATGAACCGGCAGGCGCGGGCATGATGGCAAAGCTGTCTGCCGACATGATGAGCGCAGGTCAGATGGCCATGGACGACTCTCGTTCGCGCATTGCTGAAATGATGATTCAGGGCACGACGATGGGGATTGTGAAAACCATCCGCCACCTGCGTGACTATGAAGGCGATGATCCGGATGCGCTCAAGCTGGGTGAGCGGCTGCTGAAAACACAGGAAGAAAACGTGGAAAAAATGAAGGCTTATCTTTAAAAACAAAAACAGGCATGTTGCTGCATGCCTGTTTTCGTTTTTGAAGAAGAGCACCATGATACAAAAGTTATGTCTTCAAAGGGCGAAAAAAGGGCGAACCATATAATGGTTTCACCAAAAAAGGTGCACTTTTTTGGTGAGTGCAAACATTGCGCATACTTTGGCAAACATGGTATAATACCGTATCATGAACTAGATTGGAGTGGCTGCGCGTGCAGACCCTTCTGGCCATCATGCTGGCGGCTTTCCTTGCCGGCGCTGTCGTTGTGTATTTCTATCAGGAGAATGTGCGCGAAAAAAAGCTGCAGCTGCGCGTGAAAAAGCTGTACGCATCCCAGCTGTTTGAGGATATGATCCCCATGCTGCAGGCTGCCCGTCATCATTCCATCGAGCAGCTCGTTGTGGACAAGACCGGCGTGGTCATCCGCTATCTGCAGGCTGACAGCGCAGAAACTGCCTTTCTGATGCGGCCCAACGGCTACACCTATCTCACGCCCGATCAGCAGGAAGCCATGCGCGCTATGCTGGAGGACTGTCTGCCCAAACTGTGCGACAGCGCCAAGTATCACGTCATGCGCAGGCGCATCCGTCTGCTTAACGGTGATCTGGAATACGCATACCAGTACACCATCACCAACGCTTACAAGGCCAAACTCTGCAGAGCGCCGTACTACGACGGCAGCTTGCAGACCCGTTCATGGTAACAGTTTGCTTACCTTGATGGGCGTTTCCAAACGGCTTTCCACATACCGGCGCAGCACGTCAAACAGCGTGCCTGCGCCGGTATTTTTTTGAGGTGTCAGGCCGTTGCGAATGGTTTCGCTCATCCATTTGATGGCGTCCAGCGTCATGCAGTAGGTAGCTCGCGAAGCACAGTCCGGGCAGCACAGGCCGCCCGCCGCCACGTCAAAGGGCGCGCCGTTGGTCAGATCCAGCGGCGTACGGCAGTGCGCGCAGCGGCTGAGGCGCGGACGGTAGCCATTGACGTCGGCAAACAGCAGCAGAAAGGCCGTGGTGGTTTCCAGAGCGTCCGCGTCGTTATCGTAAGCCAGATAATAAAGCCCCTTGAGCAGCAGCGCATAAAGCGAGGCTGCGTTTTCACCGGGCTGTACTGCCGCCGCGCAAAGCGCCGTCATATAGCTGGCGCAGGTGAGGCGGTACGGATCCAGCCGCAGGGGATAGAAGGTGTCATCCAGCGTGCAGGAGGTAAGCGTTGCGTGCTCGTTTTGCATGAACACCACAAATTCGCCGGTGACAAACAATTCGCTGGCAGGCATCAGGGCGCTTTTTGGCCTGCGGCAGCCGCGCGACAGCACGTCCACCCGTCCATAACCGGGCGTGAGCAGCGTAAGCATGCGGTCGTGGTCGCGGTAATTGGCATAGCGCAGCACAATACCCCTTGTGGTGATGGCCGGCACGGCGGTTCCTCCTTTCGCTTATAGGAAAAGCCCCTCGTTAAACGAGGGGCTTATGCATGATGGAATTAGTCCTTCACGCTCTCAACCAGCTTGGTGAAAGCGGCGGGATCGTTCACGGCGATGTCAGCCAGCATCTTGCGGTTGATGGTGATGTTGTGCTTCTTCAGGCCGTTCATCAGCACAGAATAGCTCATGCCGTTCATGCGGGCAGCCGCGTTGATACGGGTTATCCACAGACGACGGAAATCGCGCTTACGCAGCTTGCGGCCGGTGTAAGCATAACGAAGGCTGCGGCGAACCTGCTCGCTGGCAGCGCGGTACTGCTTGGACTTGGCGCCAAAATAGCCCTTGGCAAGCTTAAAGATCTTGCGACGCTTCTTGTGGGCAGTGACAGCCACTTTAATACGTGCCATGTTATTTATCCTCCTCGAATGTTAGCAAAGCTTATTTGTAGGGCAGCAGCTTGCGGATGGTGCGAGCCTCGGCCGCGTTATCCACAATACCGTCAGCGCGCAGGTGACGGGTGCGCTTGGTGGTCTTCAGATGCACCTGGTGGTTGGCGTTCATCTGCTTATGCGTTACTTTGCCATTCTTGGTGAAGGAAAAACGCTTGGCTGCGCCACGATGGGATTTCTGCTTAGGCATAGGGGTTGTCCTCCTTCCGTGTGCTATCCGTTACCGCCCTTTATGGGCGAGGGATGGCCGAATATCAGGTCAGATCATATTCTCGCTTTCGCGCTTGACCTTTTTCTTGGGCTGCGGCTTGGGTTCGCGCTTTACGCTCTCCTCAGCCTGGGCTGCCTCATTGGCGGCCTTCTTTTCCTTGCGCTGCTGATTCTTCTCGGCGAAGCTCTTCTTCTCAGCCTTGGGCGCGAGGATCATGATCATGTGGCGGCCTTCCAGGAGGGGACGGCGCTCCACGGTGCCGTAATCCGCAATGCGGGCGGCAAAATCCTGCATGATCTTCAATCCGATGTCAGAGTGGGCGATCTGGCGGCCCCTGAAACGGATGCTCACCTTCACCTTGTCGCCATCTTCCAGAAACTTGACGGCATTCTTGAACTTGGTCTGCACGTCGTTCTCTTCGATAGTGGCGGAGAGCTGCACTTCCTTGAGGGTAACGATGCGCTGGTTCTTGCGCAGTTCACGCTCGCGCTTGGACTGCTCGTAACGGTGCTTGTCGTAGTCCATCAGCTTGCAAACCGGGGGCTGTGCGGTGGGCACGATCTTTACCAGATCCAGGCCCTGCTGCTCGGCCAGCTCGATGGCAGCGCGGGTGGCCATAACGCCAAGCTGCGTACCGTCTGCACTGATCACGCGTACCTCTCTGTCGCGGATCTCCTCATTGATCATCGGCTCGTTGATATCCATACACCTCCAAAAGTTCGGGCGCTTTTTCACACAAAAAAACGCCGGGCACACTAACCCGCCGTACACACCCCATGGACTTATGTGCCATGACCTGCGCAAGATGTTCGCGCGGTGAGAAGCGGGCAGCTTCTGCTTACAGAGACGATTATAGCACACCCCTGGGGGAGTGTCAACACAAAAAATGCAAGTTTTTGTATCAAAATCGAAGCAAAAAGGTATCACAAAACCGAACATGAGTATATAATAAAATTTGGAAATATTGCAAAAAGGGGGGTGACGAGGCCGTGGCAAAATGCGATCATTGCTGGATGCTGGGGCCTTTCTGTCCTTCTGAAGCATAGCCTGAAATACGTACAAACAGCAGTACAAAATGCCTGAAAGGGCTTTTTGTGCTGTTTTTTTGTGCAAAAAGGAGACAGGCAAATGAAAAAATGGAAGCTTACACTGATGATGGGCCTGATCTGCGGGCTGCTGATTGCGGGAAATGCACTGGCTGAGTACAACGCAGATTTTATGTCCTACCACTATTATACGGTAGGGCAGGGGAATGTTCTTACGCCACGGCAGGAATCGTCGGACGCATACGCTTATAAGTGGACGTTTGACAATGATGAAGCGACCGTGCTTTGCAATACGAAAGAGATCTATACAGGGGATAATTCGCTCACTGCTCAGCATCATGGCCGTGCTCTGATCCCATGAGTCAGCAAGGACGGCGGCAGCAGCCGGGAAAAAATTGAACGCTGGGAATTGAGAAATACAGCTGAAAAGGGCGTTCGTATGGCGATTGAATCTCCCTACGATGTTTTGCAGACTGTGGATAATCTCGCGTTTGACCAGTCTGTAACGCTCAGCATCAACAGCGGCGCTTCAGCCGGAGATCCTGCAAAGGAAGTTATCTATCTGTGGACGATTTATGATGACGGCCCGGTGGATAACCCGTATGATCGCGCGAAGGAGCTTGGCGATGTTCTGACTTCCGGCAGCAGCTTGACTTTGACCAACGACAATGAAAATCTGGCCAACCACAAGATCAGCGTGTGCTGCAGTGTTGGATATAAGGCCGACGGCGAGGGGTTTGATGCCGACAGCCTTGAGATCAGCAACAAGTGGTTTAACGTCACCATGGCCCCTGCGGCAGAAAATGCTGTTATTGCCGTGCCTGAGGAGAGCACAGAAGTACCCGCTGCTGTTACGGCGGTTCATCAGGTCAGCACGACCGGTAAACTGGAAACGCTGATGACCAATATGGCGGTTGAAAATGTAGGCAGCTGTCAGCGATGGAAGCGTGACCGAAACTGTATTGCTTGAAGTGGAACTGCTCAAGTACACGGATGGAACGTGGACGGAAGGCAGCAGCAGTGATCTGCCTGAGGACGGCATCATCGCCCGCATTGACTATCCGCAAGGATATTATTCTGCTTCATTGCAGCTGTATAATGTTGTGATTGCGCATATGTTTGCGGAGAATGAAAATGGTCATAAGGCCGGCGAAGTTGAATACTTCACCAATCAGGACATTGATTTCCGCGTGGACGGCATGTGTGTCAAGTTAAGCGGTTCGTCGCCTGTTCTCATTCATTGGAACGACGGCACTGTGAAACAGAACGCGCCGGTTCCTCCTGCTGTTTCTGAATCTATTTCCACCCTTCCCAAGACCGGCGACAACACGCCCATTGCTGCGCTGGTTATCCTGATGGCGCTGTCTGCCGTGAGTGTTGCTGCTATGAACAAGCGCCGCATGGCAAACCGCTGATTCCCTTTGCTTTCCGGCAGCCGGTGAATACCGGCTGCTTTTTTGTACCCAAATTTACAATTCAGTCACGCACACGGCATGTTGGTGTGGTACAATAAACTGAGGTTTTATCTCACATTGTCAAAGGAGACAACGATTGTGATAGAGATCCAAAACGTTTCCCGCCGTTACGGCAGCGTGCAGGCGCTGACGAATGTCAGCCTGAAGGTAGAGCAGGGCAGCGTACTGGGCCTGCTTGGTCAGAACGGCGCTGGCAAGACGACGCTGCTGAATATCCTCACGGGCTATCTGGCGCCGACGGAAGGCCGGGTGCTGATCGACGGCTGCGATCCGCTGCTGGAGCCTGCGCAGGCCAAGCGTTATCTGGGCTATCTGCCGGAACACCCGCCGCTGTATGATGAAATGACTGTGCGGGAATATCTGATGTTTGCAGCTGAGCTTAAAGGCGTTGAGAAGCGAGCCATACGGGCGCATGTGGATGAAGTGATGGAACTGACAGGCCTGACTGCCATGCGCAGCCGCATGCTTGGCCACCTCAGCAAGGGCTACCGCCAGCGTGCCGGCATGGCGCAGGCGCTTTGCGGCGATCCGGACGTGCTGGTGCTGGACGAACCCACCGTCGGCCTGGATCCCATGCAGATCACTGAAATTCGCGGGCTGATCCGCACGCTGGGCAAGGGACGCACGATTGTTTTCTCGTCCCATATTCTCAGTGAAGTGCAGCAGCTGTGCGACCATGTGGTGATTCTCGACAGCGGCGTGATACGGCTGGATGCGCCGCTTCAGTCCGTGGGTGAAAAGGACGAGATCACACTGCTTGTGACGATTGCTGCGGCTGAAAGCAGCATTGTGAGCAAACTGCGGCAGCTGGATGGCGTGCGCCGCGTGACGGTGCAGCCCACTGCTCATGTTGACCAGACCACGGCACTGGTGACCTTTTACCGGCAAAACGAACCGGAGCGCCGTTTGTTTGGTCTGCTGAGTAACCTGGGTATGCCGCTGCTGCATCTTTCCCGCGTGGAGGACACGCTGGAACAGGTGTTTATGAATGCCGTGTCCGGGGGAGGAAAGACGCGATGAACATCATTTACAAAAGGGATCTGCTTGCGTATTTCCGCACGCCGGTAGGCTATGTGTTCATGGGTGTGTTCCTGACCCTGTCCGGGCTGATCTTCTATCTGTACAATCTGCAGAATCTGTCCGGCGATCTGCTCACCTTTCTGTCGCAGCTGACGCTGCTGGTGATGCTTTTGTGCCCGCTGCTGACCATGCGCCTTATTTGCGAGGAACGTCAGAAGCGCACAGATCAGCTGATCCTCACCAGCCCCGTTGCGCTTGGCAGCGTGGTCACGGGCAAATACCTGGCGGCAGCCACGGTGATGCTGCTCACTATCCTGCTCACCAATGTATATACGCTCATCATCGCCCTTTGCGGCAGGGTGTATATGGGCGAATGGTTTGTGGGTTATCTTGGGTTTTCTCTGCAAAGTCTGGCGTTTCTGGCACTGGATCTGTTTGTGACCTGCTTTGCCAAAAACCAGATGACAGGCGCGATTGCAGCATTTGGCGCAAACTTCCTGCTGTGGATGGCCGACCTGTTGGCGGATCATCTGCCCGTGGCATGGATGAGCGAGTGCCTGAACTTTGTAAGCCTCTACGAACGCTATGAACCCTTCCGTCTTGGCCAGCTGAGCTATTCGGGCATTTTGTTCTTTGTGTCCTTCATCGCCTGCTGCCTTGTGGCGGCGACACGCGTGATGGATGCGCGGCGCTTTTCGGAAGGAGGCGCGGCATGAAGAAGTGGTTTGAAAAGCTGGCGGCGCGTCTGCGTCAGCCGCGCTGGCGTTACGGCAAGCTGAGCGCGCTGATGATGGCGGCTTTCCTGGCGGTGTGCGTGCTGCTGAACGTGGGCGTAAAAACGCTGGAGGATGAATACGGCTGGACGAAGGACCTAAGCTTTAACGGCTATGCCACCACTGGTGAGGAGACAGCCAAAGCACTTTCCAGACTGGAAAGCGACGTCGAATTGTATCTGCTGTATCAAAGCGGCGCAGAGGACGCGCAGCTGCGGGCGCTGTTGGAGCGTTATGCTGTTCTCAGCGACTGGGTGACCGTGCTGCCTACGGACATCAACCGTAACCCCGGCATCCTCACGCGCTTTGAAAGCGATATGGAGCATGCTGTCGAGGCAGATACGGTCATCGTCAATTGTCCGGCCACGGGGCGTTACAAGCTGCTGAACTATTCGGACTTCATCACCCAAAGCTACAATATTGACGCTGGTGCGTTTGAACTGTCCGGCCTTGCCTATGAAAAGGAACTGACCGAGGCCATCGTCTATGTGGCACAGGACAGCATTCCTATGGTGGGCATTTTGCAGGGGCATGGCGAGCTGACGGAAAACATGCTGCAGGTGTTTGTGGATTTTCTCAAAAGCAACAACTGCGACAGCCGAACGGTCACGCTGCTCAAGGGCGATACGCTGGAAGATATCGACATGCTGCTGATCGCCGGGCCGCAGAATGACCTCAGTGACGTCGAAATTGAACTGATCAGCGCCTTTGCCCAGAATGGCGGCAGTTTGTTTGTGCTGCGCGATTATACCGATCAGCTGACGAATATGCCAAACTACCTGTCGCTTTTGCGCAGCTACGGTGTAGTTCCGCTTTCCGGCGTGGTAGTGGCAGGCGCGGAGGATACCGGCAGCTATTACGAGGAACCGCTGCAGCTGATGCCCTACATGGAAAATATGGACATGACGCAAAACCTGATCGGAAGCGGGCTGGATATCCTGCTGATGCCTGCTGCGTGTGCATTTGAAACACCCGGCGAGGCCACGTCGTCCCTTACGACTGGCACGGTGCTCAAAACCGGTCCCAACGCTTATGTGCGTGACCTGAACGACGGCCGGGACACCATCGACCGTCAGCCCGGCGACAGACAGGGTGAGATCAGTGTGGCGCTGTTTGCGCACCGCATGCATTCAAACGGAAATATCAGCCGCATGTTTGCCGCAGGCTGCAGCGCGACGTTTACCAGCGAGTATATCTATCAGCGTACCTATACCGAGGAATTTCTGCTGACGCTGATGGGCGAACTGCTGCCTGAGCGTACGGTCGATCTGAATATCATGGCGTCCACGGCGCTGCGTCCTGCGCTGACGGTGGGTAGCCAGCCCCTCGGCATCGTGCTGACGGTGGCCATGCCGTTGCTGGTGATTGTGCTGGGGCTGTGCGTGCTGCTGCCCAGACGCAGCCGCTGAAGGAGGAAGACTGATGCAGCACCCTCCGAAGAAAACAATCAAAACCCGTAAAAGCCGCTGGATCGCGCCGGTGATCCTGATAGTGTGTCTGCTGCTGGCGGCAGCTTTTGTGCTGCTGCTGCCGAAGATCAGGGCGACTTACCGCCCAAAAACACTGCAGATTTTCACACAAACCACTGCACAGCGGACCTTTGCGATCACCCCGCAGGAACAGCTCGACAGCGTGACGGTCACACCGCCCTATGGTGAAGGCTACACCCTGCGCATGCAGAACGGCGCGCTGTGGCTGGAGGAAGAGGAAGGCCTGACCGATATCAACGACGCCCATGCACAGGAACTGCTCAATGCGGTTACACAGATCGTTGCACAGGACGTGGTAACGCTGGACGTTGCCGAGGTGGAGGAACATCTGGACGATATGGGTCTGCTGAAGCCGCGTGCAACTGCGGTGATCCGCTATACGGACGGTACAGAAACCACGCTGAAAATTGGAGACAACGTACCCAACACCACCTACGCCTACTGCCAGTGGAGCGGCAATGGCGCCGTGTACATGTGCGACTCCGGCGTGGTGGATGCGCTTACCCTGACAAAGAAAAGTCTCTATCCTGTGCAGCAGCCGGTGATCTATGCAGGGCTGCTGGACGAAGTGACCATTGAAAACGCAGCTGATCAGTGCGTGTTTACCTTCCGCGACGGTGCATATGGTATGCTGGAACAGCCGTTTCCCTATCCGCTGGACGCTGCTGCATCCGCCCAGCTGCTTTCTGTGCTGGACAATTTCCGCCTGGGTACGCGTGAAGCAGCTGTGACTGAGGAAAATCGCAGCTTGTATGGTTTTGACACGCCGCTTTGCACCATCACGATGAACATGAGCTCCGGCGTGACCAGCGAAGTGGACGAAAACGGTGAGCTGATCACCCGCATGCGTCAGGCACAGTCGCTGCGCTTTGTCATCGGTCGTGCTGAAGGCGAGTACTTCTATACCTGCGAATATGAGGGCGAATGCTACCTGGTCAGCCGTTTTCTGGTGCAGCACCTGATCGACCTGAAGCGGGATGAAATGCTTTCCCATAAGCCGCTGGATGTAGGCGATCTGGCGGTGCGCCGCGTTTCCATTACTGCGCCCGCCGGAACAGCCGAACTGTATGCCACCCGCACAGAACGGGTATTGCCCAATAACGAGCTGGAAGTGGACGCAAACGGCAGCGTTGTATATGACACGACAGTCACGCTGAACAGGAAAGCTGCTGCAAAAGAACTGCTGGATGAAGTGGTTTCGCGTCTGGATGCGGTAACGTCGTTTGGCAGCGTACCGCAGGATTGGACCGGCAGTGAGAAGCGATGGTCAGTCATGCTTGAAACTGAAAGCGGCCTCGTCCGAACGGTCGAGGCCACAAGGCTGGATGTATTTACAGATGTGATCGCAGTGGACGGCGTCGCGCTGCATTGTGTGGATGCGGAAACCATTGATGTCATCGCCGAAGGGCTGATTTGAAGCAGCACGGCTCGTGGTCGTCCACCACGCCTACGGCCTGCAGATAGCTGTAGACCGTAACAGAACCCATATACTTCATGCCGCGTTTGCGCAGATCGCGCGAAAGAGCGTCGCTCACGGGCGAGGTGGTGAACACCTCGCCTGTTTTGTTGATCACTGTTTTACCATCGGTGAAGGAGTACAGGTAGCTGGCAAAACTGCCGTACTCCTGCCGGATCTGCAAATAGCAGCGGGCATTCGCAACGGCGCCTTCGATCTTACGCCGGCAGCGGATGAGACCTGCGTCTGACAAAAGCGACTGTATTTTGGCTTCATCGTAGACGGCGATCTTTTCAGCGTCAAAACCGTCAAAAGCCCGGCGGAAATTTTCGCGCTTGCTCAGTACCACCTGCCACGAAAGACCGGCTTGAAACGCCTCCAGAAGCAGCATTTCATACAGCTTCTGGTCGTCGTACACAGGCACGCCCCATTCCTCGTCGTGGTAGCGGGTCATCAGTTCGCCTTTGGCCCAGCGGCAGCGGGTTGGTTGGCTGAAGGCTTCCATCAGAATTTCCGTCCTGCGTCGCCGCCAAAGCTGCGGCCGCTGCTGCTGCGGTGCACGCCGCTGCCGCCGACACGCACGCTGCTGCCTCCGTCGCCGGTGGAAGAGGGCGGAGGAGCCTTGCGCCTGCGTGTGGTGGTGGTGCGCAGATAGTCGTCAACTTTTTCGGTAAACTTTACATCGCAGTTTTCACGGAACGCGTAGTCGTAGGTACTGCCCTTCAGGCTGTAGCTCCCTTTGACCGAACCGCTGCAGATGAGTGCAGCAACGCCGGCGATCAGCGCACATACCAGCAGTTCGCCCGGAGTGAGCACCTTGTGCGAGGCCGTTAGGCGCTCGCCGGTGAGCACGTCATAGCGGTACTGACCTTCAGGAATGCCGCGGCGCACATAGGTCTGCACCGTCTGGATCATCTGCGCGGCAGCGCGGGCGTAATTGCCATAGGCCAGATAATCATAGCTGGCTTCATGGGCGTATTCGATGCGGTCGTCGGGCATGTAGTCGATCATCGCGCCGCAGGTGGCCAGATAGGGGACGCGCTCGTACATGTCGATGTAGTACAGAATACCGCTGTAATCATCGCCCATGCCATAGCCGCCTTCTTCGTAGAAACTGTCGGCGATCTGTTGCTGGCTGTAGGAATGCGCCTGATCGGTGGTGAGGATCACGAAATCCATCTGTGTTTCCTGACGGAAGGTATCGATCAGCTGCGCAAGCTCGGCCTCTTCCACAGGCGTGAACAGATCGGCCTGGTCAACGACGGAAGCGCTCTGCGCCATGCCTGCCGTGCAGAGGCACAGCAGCATGAACAGCGCGCAAAGAGCGGAAAGGAACTTTTTCATGGTCGTACCTCCTTTCGTCAGAACATGAAGTAGCTCAGAATGCAGCCGATGGCGAACACAGCCGCAAAAATGATCAGGCTGGTGCGGCGCAGGCGGGATATGTCGATGGGCAGCTTGCCGCAGATCTCGCCGGTACAGCCATTCATGGCGTAGTAGTACGGGTCCTGAGGATCCTTCTTGTTGGGATAGGTCAGCACCCAGGTGGGCAGCAGCACGTACTGGCTCTTCATGCCTTTCAGGCTCGCGCTGGTCTGCAGGCTGGTACTCTGGTAGGGCATATCCGTCTCAAGAAGCGGCCTTACATACTGACCGACTTCCTGCTCGATCTCGGGACGAATGGCGCTTTCATCGATATCACGGCGTTCGGCCAGGAAGCCCGAAAGGTAGGCGTTGGCAAACGGCTTTGCCTGATTGAGCGGGAAGGGGTGGATGCCGTCGGAAAGCTTGCGGTTGGCCTTGGTCAGCGCCGGGCGCATGATGTTTTTGAAGCGCAGTCGGCCGCCGCGCACCACATGATAATGATTGGTGGTGGTGATGATCTCGCGCGTGGTTTCAGTCACGCCGACGGTGCGTCCTTCGCCGCTGAGCTGGCCCTCCACTTCGCATTCCGTTACAAAATGCGGATAGTAGACGCCCTGCATGCTTTCGATCTGCGCCTGATTGAAGAAAGCCTTCGGCACGTACTTCTTGCTCTTGACCCAGTTCATGAAGGTCTCGACGGCCTGCTCCTTGCTGATGGTGAAGGGGATTACGCTGTCGGGCAGCCATTCATCCGTCAGCTTGCCCTGCAGCACCACCGGGCTGTGGCAGTAGTAGCACTGCGTGGCGACGGTGGTTTCGTCGGTCATGATCTCGCTGCCGCAGCTGGGGCAGTGGTAGACCAGCTGGCTGTGGCCGTCGTCCGCTGCAGGCTGCGCCGCCTTCTGGGCGGAGGCTTCATCCTTTTCCGTCAGACCGGATTCTTCGAATTCTGAATCGCAGAAGGGACACTTCCACAGCTGGGCTTCGGGATCGAACGTCAGATATCCGCCGCAGCTGGGGCATTTATAGGTAATACCTGCCATATAGGTCACCCCGTTCATGAATATCATATGAAAACATTATATCATATTGTTATACCCAAACGCAATCAGCGGGTCTGGGTGGCGTGAGGTGTTTCGCCAGTAAAGTGTTTGTAAACGCGGTGAAACGTGCGCAGGCTGGAAAAACCGCAGGCAGTGGCAACGTCCACCAGCGGAAGCTCGCCCTGTGCCAGCAGCTGCTGTGCCATGCCCGTACGCAGACTGTTGAGATACTGCGTAAAGGAACAGCCCACCCGCTCGTTGAAAATGTGCGAAAACCGGCCGGAGCTGTAGCCAAAGTGCGCGGCCGCCTGCGCGACGGTAAGGGGTTGGGCAGCGTGCTCCTGCAGGTATACCAGAATCCGCTTGATCAGGTCGTCTTCAGCGGTGGAGGTGTATTCTACCAGACCGATCTTGTCGATCAGCAGCGCCAGCAGGGCCTCGCCCAGGCTGTTGACAAAGTTGCTGTTTTCTTTGTTGGCAGGGTCGGCCATCATTCGCAGGATGCGCCGGCATTCCTTCATGCCATGCACGTCTACAATGCCCTGTGCAAAATGCTGCTGCTTAAGAAGCGAGCGCAGCTTGGGCACGGTGGACAGGGGAATGGTGCATACGATGATGCGAGAACTTTCCGGCGTGGAATAACCGTGTACCATGTAGCTAGAATTGACCACCAGATACCCGGCAGTTACCTGATGGCTCACGCCGTCCTGAATGGCGCAGATCATGCCGCTTTCGACGTATGCAAGTTCTATGGTGCTGTGAAAATGGGTAATATAATGGTCGTTGTCAATATGCCAGGCCACGGTTCGCGGGTTATTGTCGCGCGATAATTCGTAAAACTGCTGCACAAAATGCACCTCCGCCCATGCAAACAGGAATAGCAGGTTTTGGCATAATCATATCACAAACTGGCGCGACAGGGAAGAGCTGATTCAGCTATAATACAATCATATTAAACAGGAGGTGTACCCCTCTATGGAAAAACGTCCCGTTGCATATCAGATTTATTCTGCCCGTGAAGACGCCGCCAAGGATCTTGATGCGGTGCTGGGCGCCCTCAAGGGCATGGGTTATGACGGCGTGGAGTTCGCCGGTTTCTACGGCAACACTGCTGAGCAGGTGAAGGCGCTGCTGGACAAGCACGGCCTGAAGGCTATTTCCAGCCATGTTCCCTTTGTGCAGATCGAAAGCGACATGTTCGGCGTGATCGCCTATCACAAGGCCATCGGCTGCGAATACATCGCCGTGCCCTATCTGGACGACAAGACCCGTCCCGGCGCTCCCGGCTTTGCCCATGCGCTGCAGGTCATCTACAAGTTCGCCGGCCTGATGAAGGAAGCTGGAATGACCCTGCTGTACCACAACCACGACTTTGAGTTCGTCAGCCTCAGCGGTCAGTACGGTCTGGACTTCCTCTACGACGCCGTTCCCGCCGACCTGCTCAAGACCGAGCTGGACGTGTGCTGGGTGAAGTATGCCGGCGTCAATCCTGCCGACTACATCCGCAAGTATGCCGGCCGCTGCCCGGTCGTGCACCTGAAGGACTTTGTGGGCCGCAAGCAGGATGGCTCCACTCCCTACGCTCTCATCGGTCTGGACGAGAACGAAAAGAAGGACACTCAGGCCTTCGAATTCCGTCCCTTCGGCTACGGCTGCCAGAATGTTGAAGAAGTTGTGGAAGCTGGCATTGAATCCGGCGCGAAGTGGTTCATCATCGAGCAGGATATGTCCATCGGCCGCACGCCGCTGGAAGCTGCTGAGATGAGCATCGGCACCCTCAAAAAGATTGGTCTCAAGTAAAACATAAAGAAAAGGAGAACATCATCATGAGCGATACTGTTCTGTCCAACTTTACCCAGACTGTGAAGGAAGAGCGCGAATACAGCCGCAAGTTCAAGGTTGCCATCATCGGTACCGGCTGGATCGCTGAAGCCCACGCTGAAAGTTACCTGGCTCAGCCCGACGTTGAGATCGTCGCCCTGGCCGATCTCATCCCCGGCAAGGCCGAAGCTTTTGCCAAGCAGTACGGCATCGAAGGCGCCCGTATCTACGGCCATCACAGCGAAATGCTGGCTGCCGAGAAGGAACTGGACGCTGTGTCCGTCTGCACCTACAACCGCACCCATGCCGAATGTACCATCGACTGCCTCAACGCCGGCATCAACGTGCTGCTTGAGAAGCCCATGTGCGTGACCACCGAAGAGGCCGTTGAAATCATCCGCGCTGAGAAGAGGAGCGGCAAGCTGCTCTCCATCGGCTTCCAGCCCCGTATGGACGTCAACATGCAGATGATCAAGAAGATCGTCGAGTCCGGCGCTCTGGGCGAAGTGTACTACATCCAGACCGGCGGCGGCCGTCGTCGCGGCATCCCCAACAGCACCTTCATCGAGCAGAAGACCGCCGGCATCGGCGCTCTGGGCGATATCGGCTGCTACTCTCTGGATATGGTGCTCAACGCCATCGGCTATCCCAAGCCCCTGACCGTTACCGGCTACACCAGCAACTTCTTCGGCACCACCGAGATGTACATGAAGCCCGACCGCTTCCACACCGCCAAGGAAAACGCCGAGCGCTTTGACGTGGACGACTTCGCGGCTGCGTTCATCCGTCTGGAAGGCGGCATCATCGTCGACTTCCGTATCTCCTGGGCCATGCACCTCGACACTCCCGGTGACACCGTGATCCTGGGCAAGAAGGCTGCTCTGCGCATCCCCTCCACCGAGTGCTGGAACGGCACCGTGGGCGGCGCCATGAAGCTGTATACCGACATCGCCGGCGAGCAGGTCGTGACTGAGATCCCGATCATCCCCAGCGACGGCAAGCTGTTTGACAAGAAGATCCGCTCCTTCCTGGATGCGATCGATTCCGAGAACGGCGCTCCCGTTCCCTCCAGCCAGATCCTGTACAACCAGGCCATCATCGACGGCATCTGCAAGTCCGCCAAGCTTGGCCGCGAGATCGAAATCGAGATCCCCGAAATCTGAGTTTGATTCTTTTCCTGCCCCGCGTCTTTATGGCGCGGGGTTTTTCGTTGCAGGCAAGGGGCAAATATGCTACAATAAAAACCGATTCTTTGAATATCGGGAGGGATGGAGCATGCGTCTCATCTCATGGAACGTAAACGGTTTGCGCGCCTGCCTTACCAAGGGATTTGCGGATTATTTCGCCGAAATCCAGGCTGACGCATTCTGCCTGCAGGAAACCAAAATGCAGCCCGGTCAGGCGGATTTTGATCCCGAGGGCTATGAACAGTATTTCAACAGCGCTGAAAAGAAGGGCTATTCTGGCACGGCGATCTTCACCCGCATGAAGCCGCTGAGCGTGCGCTACGGCATCGGCATGGAGGAACACGACCACGAGGGCCGTGTGATCACGCTGGAGTTTGACAAGTTCTATCTGGTCACGGTGTACACGCCAAACAGCCAGCGGGAACTCACCCGACTCGACTACCGCATGACCTGGGAAGACGCTTTTGCCGACTTCCTGTGCGAACTGGACAAGGTAAAGCCCGTTGTCGTCTGCGGCGATATGAACGTGGCTCACAAGGAAATCGACCTTAAAAATCCCAAGAACAATGTGCGCAATGCCGGCTTCACCATTGAAGAGCGCGACAAGATGACCGCACTGCTTTCCCGCGGCTTTGTAGACAGCTTCCGCCTGCTGCATCCTGACGAGAAGGACCGCTACAGCTGGTGGAGCTACATGATGCGCAGCCGCGAAAGGAACATCGGGTGGCGTATCGACTATTTCCTCGTCAGCGAGCGCATTGCGCCCAATGTGAAGGTTGCCGATATTCATGATCAGATCCTGGGCAGCGATCACTGCCCGGTCATTCTGGAACTGGAAGGAATGGAATAAAAAATGAAAATCCTGTTTGCCTCTGATATTCATGGCAGCGCATCCGCTGCTGAAATGGTGCTGGCCCGCTTTGAAAGTGAAAACTGCGACCGTCTCATCCTGCTGGGCGACCTGCTGTATCACGGCCCCCGCAATGATCTGCCCGACCGCTACAATCCCAAGGCCGTCACGAAGCTGCTGAATGAATACCCGGTCACACCCCTGTGCGTGCGCGGCAACTGCGACGCCGAGGTGGATCAGATGGTGCTGGAATTCCCCATTCAGGCGGATTACGCCCTGCTGCCGCTGGACAATGGCCGCTGTGCTTTTGTTACCCACGGCCATCTGTTCAACACACAGACTCCTCCTCCTCACCGCAAGGGCGATGTGCTTATCCATGGTCATACCCATGTACACGGCGTGTGGCATGAGGCGGATTACACCTACATCAACCCCGGCTCTGCAGTGCTTCCCAAGGAAGGCCAGCCCAAGAGCTATATGATCTATGAAGACGGCGTGTTCACTATCAAAACGCTGGAGGACGCACAGGTGCTGATGAGCTGGAAGGTGGACGGCTGATGCGTACCCTGGAGGACATCCGCGCTTTTCTGGCGGAGGATGCGTTTGCCTTTGACGTGTGCGGCATTTCCATCGACGCTATCGGCGATGGCACGGCGGAATGCTCCATGAAGCTGGAGGATAAACACCTCAACGCCAACCACGTGGCTCAGGGCGGCGCCATCTTTACCCTTGCCGACATCTGCTTTACCGTGGCTGCCAACAGCGACGATGGCATGACCGTCAGCCGCAGCAGCGATATCCACTACCTGAGGCCCGGCACAGGCAGCTGCCTGTAT
>JAFULL010000062.1 GCA_017473345.1 Clostridia bacterium
GCGGGCGACATCATCGGCCTGTTCGACCCCGGCTGCTTCCATCTGGGCGACGCACTGTCCGCAGGCCCCAAGCTGCGTTTCTCCTCCATCCCGGTTTTCGCGCCTGAGCACTTTGCCCGCGTGCGTCCCGAGGACAGCATGAAGCGCAAGCAGTTTTTGAAGGGCATCATGCAGCTGGCTGAGGAAGGCGCCATCCAGACCTTCCGCCGCACCGAAACCGGCCGCGAGGAATTCATCGTTGGCGTGGTTGGCGTTTTGCAGTTCGAAGTGCTTGAGCACCGCCTCAAGACGGAGTACGGCGTGAACATGCTCATGGACCGCCTGCCCTTCCGCTTTGTGCGCTGGGTCACCAAGTCGCCCAAGGCAGTGGAGGAGCTGAAACTCACCTCTACCTCCGGCCGCGGCTGGGACAGCGAGGACCGCGAAGTGCTGCTGTTTGAAAACGACTGGTCCATCCGCCTGGCCGAGGAGAACAACAAGGGCCTCGAGCTGGCTGAAAACGCCATCCGCACGGTTTACGAATAAGCAGGGCCAGCGTCCCTGCATCCCGGACCGCTTGTGCGTACTGTGTCCCCCCTAATCCTGTATACATGGAAAGAAGGATTTTCTCTATATGATTCGCAACGATATCCGCAACATCGCCATCATCGCTCACGTTGACCACGGCAAGACCACTCTGGTAGACGAAATGCTCAAGCAGGGCGGCGTCTTCCGCGAGAACCAGCAGGTCGCCGACCGCGTCATGGACTCCAACGACATCGAGCGTGAGCGCGGCATCACCATTCTGGCCAAGAACACCGCTGTTTTCTACGGCGACACCAAGATCAACATCGTCGACACCCCCGGCCACGCCGACTTTGGCGGCGAGGTGGAGCGCGTTTTGAAGATGGTCGACGGCGTGCTTCTGCTGGTGGACAGCTTTGAAGGCCCCATGCCCCAGACCCGTTTCGTGCTGCGCAAGGCCCTTGACCTGAAGCTGCCCGTCATCGTCGTCATTAACAAGATGGACCGTCCCGACGCGCGCTGCGACGAAGTGGTCGACGAAGTGCTGGACCTGTTCATCGAGCTGGGCGCCGACGAGACCGCGCTGGACCGTCCCATCGTTTATGCCAGCGCCCGTCAGGGCATTGCCACGCTGGATCTCAGCGAGCCTGCCGAGAACCTCAAGCCCCTGTTTGACGTGATCCTTGAGCACGTGCCCGCGCCTGAGGGCGATATGGAGGGTCCCGCTCAGGTACTCATTTCCACCATCGACTACAACGACTACGTGGGCCGCATCGGCATCGGCCGCATTGGCCGCGGCAAGCTCACCGAGGGCATGCAGGTCATCACCACCAACATCGACACCGGCAAGACCAGCCAGCCGCTGCGCCTTTCCGCCCTGTACACCTTCGACGGCCTCAAGCGCGTGCCCGCCAAGGAGGCCTCCATGGGCGACATCGTGGCCATGTCCGGCATTGAGGACATCTCCATCGGCGACACCGTCTGCCATCCTGAATTGGTCGAGGCACTGCCCTTTGTGTCCATCACCGAGCCGACCGTGCGCATGACCTTCTCCGTCAACAACAGCCCCTTCGCCGGCCGCGAGGGCGAATACGTCACCAGCCGCCATCTGCGCGCCCGCCTCATGCGCGAGCTGCAGACCGACGTTTCCCTGCGTGTGCTGGAGACCGAAACCCCCGACGCCTTTGAAGTCTGCGGCCGCGGTGAGCTGCACCTGTCCATTCTTATTGAAAACATGCGCCGTCAGGGCTACGAGTTCCAGGTTTCCAAGCCGCAGGTTCTCTACAAGGAGATCGACGGCGTGAAGTGCGAACCCGTCGAGCGCATGGTGGCTGATGTGCCCCAGGCCTACGCCGGCGCCGTTATTGAAAAGATCGGCCGCCGCCGCGGCGTTCTGGAGAACATGAACGGCTTTGACCGCGTTCGTCTGGAGTTCCTCGTTCCCTCCCGCGGCCTGTTCGGCTACCGTTCTGAATTCATGACCGACACCCGCGGCGAAGGCATCATGTCCAGCGTCTTCGAGCGCTACGAGCCCGTCAAGGGCGACATTCCCCACCGCAGCGTGGGCGCGCTGGTCTGCCACGAGGACGGCGAGGCCAACTCCTACGGCCTGTTCTACGCCCAGGAGCGCGGCACCCTGTTCATTGGGCCCCAGACCCCCGTTTACAAGGGCATGATCTGCGGTCAGAACGCGCGTCCCGACGATCTGGTCGTCAACGTCTGCCGTCAGAAGCACGTCACCAACATGCGCAACGCCTCCGCCTCCGAAGACAGTCTGCGTCTGGTGTCCATCAAGCCGCTCACCCTTGAGGAGTGCCTGGAGTTCATCGATGACGACGAGCTGCTCGAGATCACCCCGAAGTCTCTTCGCATGCGCAAGCGCGAGCTGAACCACGAGCTGCGCGCCCGCGCTGCCTTCCGCGCCAAGCAACAGGCAGGGGTCTAACCCCTGCACCCCACTCCGCTTCGCGGGGATTGGGTTGGGAGTTTCGGGTTGCGTCCTTTGACCGCCAGTGCGCATGCAGGCGCACTGGCTCGCCTGGCGGTGTGTTGTCCTTTGGTTCTTGATTTGGGAAAGGAGGGTTTCCTGTATGAAGAAATTGTTTTTCCGCATGCTGGCAGTTTGCCTGTGCATCTGTCTGTTGCCTGTTTGGGCTTTGGCGCAGGACGAGATCAACGACGGCACGCCCGTCACCTATGCTGATTTTGACGCGTCTGTCAACTTTTACGCCGACGGTTTTCCGCAGGACGGCGCAGCGCACTATGCCGACTGGGAGACCTTCCTCAGCAAGATCAGCCTGTCGGGCGAAGTGAAGGCGCAAAGCTTTCCCAAGCCTTTAAGCCGCGTGATGCTCGACGGTTCGCTTGATTTGAACGGCGAGCCCATCGTGCCCTTTGAGTACGACGGCTACTGCAACTTCCGCTACCTGCGTTCGCCTGCTCTGGACGGGGCCAGCGTGCATTTCCAGATGCACAACTTCTTCCAGTTCATGCTCAAGGGCTACTACTTCATGGGTCTGCCCACGCAGCTGCTGGCCGTGCCGCTGTATCCTGAGGCTACGGTGGAGCTGTTGCAGATGTACGGCGAACCCATCGCCCGTGTGCTTGGCGGCGAGGGCAGCCGCGTCGTCAGCTACGACGACCTGTACGCCCTTTGCGAAGAGCTGAGCCTCATGGCCAGCGAGGACGTGAACTACAAGATCTACTATTATTTCACCTCCCTCATGACCGATTTCGGCGGCGACTATGTTTTCCTTGAAAAGCTGCCCTATCTGTCGGACATTCTCAACTACCTCGACCCCGAAGCCGCCGGCATGGTCATCACCGTCGACGGCGAAAAGGAAGAGTGGCTGCTGGGCGAGACCGTCGTGTTTGAAAAGGATGCTGACGGCTGGCGCTTTGAGCTGCCCTGTGAGGACGGTTACGTCTTTACCGCCGCATGGCAGAACACCGGAAGCGCCTGCGCCTTTGACTTTGCCGTCCTTCTGGAAGAGGAAGAATGGCTTTACGCCCGCGTCACTGCCAATGGTCTGGGCAATGCGCTGTCCGCCGAGGGAGAGGTGACCGTCGATCTGGGCGGCGAGGGTCTCAGCTGGTACGAGCTGGTGCCGCAGACCTTCCTGTACCGCTACAGCCGCACTGCTGAAGAAAAGCCCTACGACATGGACTTCAGCATCGACTGGGTGCACCCCGAAACCGGCCGCCGCGCTTTTGGCGTGGAATGCACCGCATTTGTCGAGGAACTGCCCTACACCGCTGTCTACGACCGTCCCATCGACAACCAGGACGACTTCTTCCATCTCAATGAAAGTTTCATGGCCGAATACAAGGAGCGCTTTGCGCCCACCATCGCGCTGGCCGCCGTGCCCTTTGTGCTGGAAATGCCCGCGGGCATCATTTCCGACGTGGTCGCGTGGATGGAATACACCGGTCTGCTCGCCTTCATGGGCATTGAATAACGGAGGTCTGCACAATGCAGGACAAACCCCTTGAAAAAAAGAGCCAGTCGCCGCTGTATCAGCAGCTGATGCAAAGGCTTAAAAACGACATCACCGCCGGCGTGTACCCTTCCGGCGCGCGCATCCCCTCCGAGCAGGTGCTGTGCGACACCTACGGCGTCAGCCGCGTCACCGTGCGCAAGGCCATGCTCGACCTTGTGCAGGAGGGCCTGCTGGTACGCCGTCAGGGCAAGGGCACCTTTGTGGCTGACGAGCGTATTCAGCGCGACCTGCACAACATCACCAGCTTTTCCGAGGCCTGCCGTCAGATGGGCCACACCGCCTCGGCGCACCTCATCAGCAGCGAAGTCTGCGCCGCCACCGGCGAAGACCGCGAAAAGCTGGGCCTTTCGGACGGCGAGCAGGTGCTGGAGGTCTGCCGTCTGCGCCTGTGCGACGACGAGCCCGTGATGCTGGAGATCAACCGTTTCCCGGCCCGTTACGACTTTCTGCGCACTGCCGAAACCGATTCGCTTTACGACCTGCTGCGCGAAAACGGTTTGATTCCCGAATCAGCCGTGCATGATATTTCCCTGGGGCATGCCACGCCCTTTGTGAGCCGCCATCTGGGCTGCCAGCCGGGCGATGCGCTGCTGCTGCTGGACGAGCTGGTGCTCAACCAGCACGGCGAACCGCTGCACCTCAGCCGTCAGTGGATTCGCGGCGACAAGTACACCTTCCGCATCTAAGGAGAACCCAATGGCCAAATTCGCCCTTTTTGTAGACCTTGAAAACTGCGGCGCCAAGGTGGAAACTTTGCTTTCCGTGCTGGAAAAGGTAAAGATCCGCGGCGATATTCTGCTGGGCAAGGTCTACGGCTACACCGACCAGTACTCCGACTTAAAGGAAGTGCTTCTGTCCAACACCTTTACCGTCGTTCCCAGCCTGCGCTACGGCATCAGCCAGAAGAACAACGCCGACATTCTGCTCGTGCTGGACGCGCTGGAAGTAGCCTACACCAACCCGCTCATCGACAGCTTCTGCATCGTATCCGGCGACAGCGACTACACGCCGCTGGTAGGCAGGCTGAAGAGCATGGGCAAATTCGTGCTGGGCATCAGCCGTTCGGCAGCTGCCAGCAACATTTTCATCAACGCCTGCAACGAATTCCAGTTCCTTGAAAACGTGGGCGGACGCACCCGCAAGCCCAGCGGCAAAAAGAAGGCCGCCGCCGACAAGGAGCCTTTGGACGAACAGGAACTCAACAAGCTTTTAACCGGCATTCTGGACGAACAGAACGACCGCGACGAGCTGTACGCCAGCGAGCTGAAGGGCATTCTTTTACGCCTTCGCCCGGATTTCAACGAAAAAGCCTTTGGCTGCGCTACGTTCCTCAAGCTGCTGGAAAAGCTGGCCAAGCAGTTCGGGCAGCTCAGCGTGCGAAACGACAACAACAACGTTATGATCTCCCTGGCCCAGACCGGCAAGGAAGCCGCCCCCGAGATCAACCGCGACAACTGGCGCGCGCTCATGGGCGAGCAGCTCTCCCGCTACAAGGAGGATGGCTTCGAGCGCATCAACCCCTCCATCCTCAAGGCCGACATTCAGGCCAGCTATCCGGATTTTTCCGAAAAGAAGCTGGGCTTCAAGCGTTTCAGCGACCTGCTCAAGGCCATGGAAAAAGACCATCTCATCACCGTGGAGATGGACGAACAGAAGAATATGCTCATTCGCGTATCGTAATCACCGGGCGGCCTATGGCCGCCTGTTTTCAAAACCGGGAGGTGCATCCGCATGAAAAACTTCCTTCGTACCGCCGCCGTCAGCGTGCCCATCCGTCTGGGTGATGCAGCGCACAACGCGCAGGTGATCGCATCTGCGCTGGACGTGCTGAGGCAGCAAGGCGTGCAGCTGGCGCTGTTTCCGGAACTTTGCCTGACCGGCACCACGCTTGGCGACCTGTTTTATCGGCCGGATGTGCTCATCCGCGCACGCGAGGCGCTTGAAGCCGTTGCCGCGCGCACGCAGGGCATCGCCGCCGTGGTTGGCCTGCCTGCCGAGGTGAATGGAAGGCTTTGCAGCTGCGCGGCGATTCTTC
The DNA here is from genome assembly GCA_017473345.1 of Clostridia bacterium. Lineage (GTDB taxonomy): Bacteria > Bacillota > Clostridia > Christensenellales > Aristaeellaceae > Limiplasma. The sequence continues at coordinate 6,040 of JAFULL010000062.1, forward strand.
AGAACGGAAGCGTGCGTGCCATCGTGCCCAAGCCTGCTCCCACGTGGGAGCAGCGCCGGTGGTTCAGCGAAGGTACGCAAAACCCGCTGTTTTCATTGGGCGGATGCATGTTTTCCATCTGGCAGGCCCATTCTGCGGCGCAGATGGTGCTTTTGCCGGACGCAAGCCCTGCGCATCAGCCCGCGGAAATCCCCTCTAGGCTGACGTCGGTTGTCTATGCAAATGCCGGTTTTGGCGAAAGCACGGGCGATCACGTTTATGCAGGCGACACCGCCGTTTATGAGGACGGCGTGTGCCTTGCCCGGGGCGAGCGCTATGCGCTCACCGGCAGTCAGGCTGCGGCCGATATCGACCTGCAGGCCATCGTCTATCGCCGCCGCATGGCTGGCTGGACGGCTGATGCGGCTGACTGCATCGCTTTGGATAATCCGCTGCCTATTCAGCCGCCGCTGCTGCGCCCCCTGCCGCGCCTGCCCTTTGTGACCGGCGATGCGGAAGAGATCGCCATGCGGCAGACCATGGGGCTGGTTTCCCGTCTGCATGCCATCGGCTGCAAAAAGTTGGTGGTGGGCGTGTCCGGCGGGCTGGATTCCACCCTTGCGCTGCTCATCGCCGTGCGCGCCTTTGACCGGCTGGGCCTTGACCGCAAAGGCATTTTCGCCATCACCATGCCGGGCGGTGCCACAGGCGAGCGCACGCATTCCAACGCATGGCAGCTGATGCAGCTGCTGGGCGTGACCGCGCTGGAGATCCCCATCGGCGCAGCCGTCAGCCAGCACTTTGCCGACATCGGCCACGACGCGAATGCGGGCGACGTGACCTGCGAAAACGCGCAGGCACGCGAGCGCACGCAGATTTTGATGGACTACGCCAACAAAGTGGGCGGCATCGTGCTGGGTACCGGCGACATGAGCGAGCTGGCGCTGGGCTTTTGTACCTACAACGGCGACCACATGAGCATGTACGGCGTGAACGCCAGCATTCCCAAAACGCTGGTGCGCAAGCTGACCGATCATGTGAGCGCACAGATGGGTGACGCCATCCATGCCGTGTGCGCGGATGTGATCGCAACGCCGGTCAGCCCCGAGCTTCTGCCCGGCCAGCGCACCGAGGATATCCTCGGCAGCTACGAGCTGCACGACTTTTTCCTGTGGCATTTCCTGCGCGACGGCGCAGACCGCGAGCGGCTGCTTCTGCTTGCGTCGCAGGCCTTCCCCGGAGAGGCGGTCGAACCGGCGCTTAACATCTTCCTGCGTCGTTTTCAGACGCAGCAGTTCAAGCGCAGCTGTCTGCCAGACGGCGCACAGGCAGGCCCACTCAGCCTGAGCCCGCGCGGCGCATTTGTGATGCCGTCGGACTGTGCAAAACTGTAAAGCAAAACCCGGGACAAGCTGTCCCGGGTTTTGTTATTCCGCCTTCAAACTGTATTCCCGGCATGCGCCGTGCGCGCCAAAAATCTTCCAGCTGCCCGCACCCAGCCGCTGCATCACAGCGCTGCGCTCCTGCGCGCACAGGGCGGGGTCGGTGTCGACGCTGGTCATCAGGATGGGCGCATACTGGTTGTAGCGCGCCTGCTCGGCGGTCATGCCCTTGAGGTTGACGTACACGTCCCCCGTGAAGGCCAGATGGTGCTCGTAGTCGATCAGCACGATCTCGCCGGGCAGATGTCCGCCCTTGCCCTCGTACACCTCAAAGTGCAGTTCGCCAAAGTCGAAAAAGCCGATCTGCCTGAGGGCCTCGCGCATGGGTCCGGGGTCGGCCCACGGGGTGACCACCTTTTCAGGATTCACCCTTCCGTAGCCCGTGAGCACCTTGCAGATGCGGATGTAGGGCTTGTGCAGCGCATTCTGCTCGCGGAAGCCGTCTTTGCCCTCCCATTCAAGGCGCAGGCATTCGGCGCTCTTCGCGCTGGCGATCACCTCGTCAAACAGGGGCAGCAATCCGCAGTGATCCACGTCGGCATGGGTGATGAGGATGCGCTTGTGCATGCCGTCAAAATCTGGCAGGAGTTTTCGCAGCAGCGGCAGCATCTCGGGCTGATAGCAGGCGTAGCCGCTGTCGATAAACAGCACGTCCTGCCCCTTTTGAAGAATGATGGTGTTGCTGCCGCAGGGCGGCTCGATGACGGTAATCGTGGTGTCATTCGTAACGGCGTGGCGGGTGATGCGCGGCTGGAAAGCTTCGCCCCGGCCCTCTGCCAGCAGCGCGGCAAAGCGGCTGATGGAGTCAAAGGTGCGGTAGGGCGACAGTCCGCGCTCGTCCAGCGTTTGCATGGCGAGGTTGGCGTTCACCAGCAGTTCCTCGCGCTGGTGCGCGTCCACATCCATGGCATTGGCCAGCGTGGACACGAAGGATTCATAGAAAATGCTGTTATCATACACATTGTCGGCGGGGTTGTAGTCGATCACCCGCACCTGACACAGCTTCTGCGCATTTTCCATAAACGCCGCGATGCGCGACGCGTCGTCCACAAACAGACCCATCTTGAACAGCTGATGGTCGGTGCCGTTTTCCTGCGAGCTGATATAGGAAATGTTGAACTGATATTCGTTGATCAGTTCAAGCACGTCCGTCACGCTGCCGGGCACGTCAGGCAGGCGGAACTCCATCAGCACTACGCTTCGCTCGCCTGTGGGTGCACGCAGATAACCGATGGCCGTGAGCATTTCATCGGCCTTTTGAAGCTGTTCTTCAGTGCCCTCGGCGTCGATAAAGAGCGTGTGCGAATCCACCGCCTTGTTGTAGCTGACGCGGGTGATGTTCACCCCCAGCTGTGCAGAGCAGCGGCTTGCCTCCAGAAAAGCGCCGATATGGTTGGGCATGGTGGTCACGTAGGTCTTCTTCATGGTGTTTCAGCTCCTTGGCAAACAGTATATCACCCTGTGGACAGCCTTGCAAACTTCGTTTATAATAGAAACAACAACTGTACAAAACAGGAGGTACCTTATGGATATTGCAAGATATTTTGACGCGGCCATCCTCAAGCCCGACATGACCCCCGCCGAGGTGGAAGCCGCCATTCGTGAATGCATCGAGTTGCGCGCCATGACCGTTTGCGTGCGCGGCTGCGACATCGCCCTGGCCAAGAAGATGACCGAGGGCACTGAAACGCTGGTCAGCTGCGTGCTGGACTTCCCCTATGGCTACGGCGGCGTGGAAAGCAAGCGCTTAACTGCCCGCGACTATGCTGCGCAGGGCGTGTACGAGATCGACATGGTCATGAACTACGGCGCTGCCCGCGGCGGCGACTGGGACACCGTTGAAAAAGAGATCCGCGCGGTGGTGGAAGAGGCGCACGCGAAGAACGTGGGCGTGAAGGTCATCTTTGAAACCAGCCAGCTCAATGCCGACCAGATCCGCAAGGCGACGGAAGTGTCCATCGCTGCCGGCGCTGACTTTGTAAAGACCTCCACCGGCTTCAACGGCGAAGGCGCGACCGTCGAGGCCGTGCAGATCATGCTGGACACCGCGGCCGGCCGTGCGAAGGTGAAGCCCTCCGGCGGCATCCGCAACTTTGAAACCGCCAAAAAGTACGTCGAGATGGGCGCTGCCCGCCTGGGCGTGGGCTACGGCAGCTGCCGCACCATCATCGAAGGCGGCAACTCCACCGAAGCATACTGAGTTTTACACATTAAAAGCCCCGGCTTCCTTGCAGAAGCCGGGGCTTGTTTTCTGGGTGGCGTCGGAGGGCCGCAGCCCTCCAACTTTCATTCCAAAGCTGACGACATGTGCGGTGGTTTCGGCAGCCTTGCGCAGCAAGGCTTGCCTTTTACTTTGCCTGAGAAGCGCTGTCGCCAGCGATGCGGCCGAAGACCACGGTGTCGGTCAGAGCGTTGCCGCCCAGACGGTTGGCGCCGTGGATACCGCCGGTGACCTCACCAGCAGCGTACAGGCCGGGGATGATCTGGCCGTTCTCGTTGAGAACCTGAGTGTACTGGTTGATGCGCACACCGCCCATGGTGTGGTGCACGGTGGGGATGCGGGCAGCGGCATAGAAGGGGCCGTTGTCGATGGGGGTCTCGTACAGGGTGCGGCCGAAAGCGTCAGTCTCGCCGGAAGCAACGTGAGCGTTGAAGTCTTCCACAGCGGCGATCAGGTTTTCAGCGGGCACGTTGATGGCGGCAGCCAGCTCTTCGAGGGTCTCGCCCTTGAAGGCACGGCCGGCAGCGATCAGCTCATTGACGGACTCGTTGAAGTTGTTGATCTCGTCGCCGGTGGGGTACTTGTCGCTGTCCATGACGATCCACATCCAGCTGTCGGTCTGAGCGAACAGGGCGTTGGTCATGTCGTCGCGGCGGCCGCCTTCGTTGACGAAGCGGTTGCCTTCCTTGTTGACGAAGATACGGGTTTCAACGTTGTGCTCGATGTTGCCGGACAGAGAACCGGTTTCGGGATCGCCCAGAGGCAGCAGCTGGATGTTGCCCATCTGCACGAAGTCAGCGCCGAGCTTCTGCATCATCTTGATGCCGTCGCCGGTAGCGCCTTCGTGGTTGGTGGACTTGATCTGCTCGCCCAGGGTGGCC
>JAFULL010000063.1 GCA_017473345.1 Clostridia bacterium
CTGGCGCAGCACCGCGAGCAGTTTAACGCCATGAAGGCCCGCTGGGAAAACGAGAAGGACGCCATCACCAAGGTGCAGAAGCTGCGCGAGGAGATCGAGCAGGTGAACGCCGAGATCGCCAAGGCCGAGCGCGACTACGATCTGGGCAAGGCCGCCGAATTGAAATACGGCCGTCTCCCCGACCTGCAGGGCAAGCTTGCCAAGGAAGAGGACATCGCCGAGCACGAGCGCAGCGAACAGAGCCTTTTGCGCGACAAGGTGACCGACGACGAGATCGCCCGCATCGTCAGCCGTTGGACGGGCGTGCCCGTCACCCGGCTGAAGGAGGGCGAGCGCGAAAAGCTTCTGCACCTGCCTGAGGAGCTTCATCGCCGCGTGATCGGCCAGGATGAGGCCGTGCAGAAGGTGAGCGAGGCCATTTTGCGCAGCCGCGCGGGCATTGCCGACGAAAACCGGCCCATCGGTTCGTTCCTGTTTTTGGGCCCCACGGGCGTGGGCAAGACGGAGCTTGCCAAGGCCCTTGCGCAGAACCTGTTTGACGACGAGAAAAACATGGTGCGCATCGACATGAGCGAGTACATGGAGAAGTTCTCCGTCAGCCGTCTGGTCGGCGCACCTCCGGGATATGTGGGCTACGAAGAAGGCGGCCAGCTGACCGAGGCTGTGCGCCGCAAGCCCTACTGCGTCGTCCTTCTGGATGAGGTGGAAAAGGCGCACCCGGACGTGTTCAACATCCTTTTGCAGATCCTCGACGACGGACGCGTGACCGACTCGCAGGGCCGCACGGTGGACTTCAAAAACACCATCATCATCATGACCAGCAATCTGGGCAGCCAGTTCCTGCTGGACGGCATTGAAAACGGCCAGATCACCGAATCGGCCCGCGAAAACGTGATGCGCCTGCTGCGCAGCCACTTCCGCCCCGAGTTCCTCAACCGCATCGACGACATCGTGTTCTACAAGCCCCTTGAAAAGGCCGAGATCGCGCAGATCGTGCATCTGCTGGCTGCGGGTCTCAGCAGGCGGCTGGAGCAGCGCGGCATCGCCCTCACCCTGATCGACGCAGCGGTCAGCGCCATCGCCGACGCAGGCTTCGACCCCGTCTACGGTGCGCGTCCGCTGAAGCGCTACATGCAAAGCCAGCTGGAAACCATGCTGGCCCGCAAGATCGTGGCAGGCGACATCCCGCCCGGCCAGACCGTGGTGGTGGACGGCGGTGAAAACGGGCTGACTGTCACCAGCAGCGAAGCAAATTAAAAAATGTCCCGGGAAGCACGCGCTTCCCGGGGTTTTCTTTACTGTTTTTTCATCTGCCGCAGAAACATCCACACAGCCGCGACTGCTGCAAGCACGGCATACCCCGCGATCGGCAGCACATGCTCCGCCGCCGCGCTCCAGTCTGCGTGAAACAGCGCCTTTTCCATCTGCACCGCATGCACAAACGGCAGCGCGTCAGCCACTTTGCCAAAGGCCCCGCCCACCAGATCCAGATCAAACCACACGCCGGACAGCCACGCGGACAGATTGGTCAGCAGCGCGCCGCAAATGCCGCCCACCTGCTTGACGCCCAGCACGCTTCCGCACATCAGCCCCAGCGCGATCTGAAACACCGCCATGGGTATGTTGCCCAGCACCGCATACAGCACGTTCACGCTGAACTTCAGCCCCAGCGCAGCGGCGCATACATAGCACACCACCGTCTGCCCGAGGGCGATGGGCAACAGCGGCAGCATGTACCCCATGATGAAATCGACGCCTCTCATCGGCGTTGTGTAAAGCCTTTGCAGGAAAGCGCTTTCGCGGTCGCGGGCGACGAGCGTCGCTGAAAACAGCGTCATAAACGACAGGCCAAACACCGTGATACCCGGCGTGAGCGCGTCAATTTTGAACAGGCTGACGGGAATATTGGCCTGAATGGCGCTGAGCAGCCCCAGCAAAACCAGCGGGAACCCCAGCCCGAAGCACAGATTGAGCGGATCGCGCAGAATTTCCTTTGCGCATCTTCTGGCAAATGTCATCGTCAGCCCTCCCTTACAATGGAAACGAACGCCGTTTCAAAGTCGTCGCATGCAGCTTTGCGTTTGAGCTCCTCCGCCGTACCCACTGCAAGCAGGCGGCCGCCTTTCATGATGCCGATGCGGTCAGACAGCGCCTCGGCCTCTTCCATATAATGCGTTGTGAGAATGATGGTCGTTTCCCCCTTCAGGGTGCGGATCATTTCCCACAGGTCATGCCTTGCGATCACATCCAGCCCCAGCGTGGGCTCGTCCAGAAACAAAATCTGCGGACGGCTGACCAGCGCCATGGCGATGCTCACCCTTCTCTGCCATCCGCCGGACAGCTTACCGGCCTTTCTTGCAAGCACCTGCTGCAGCTTCAGCTTCGCGGCAAGCTCCCCGATCCTCGCTTTGCTCTCTTCTTTGGAAAGCCCATGGATGCCGCACATCAGCTGCAGATTTTCCTGCACGCTCAAATTCGGCGCGACCGCCGTTTCCTGCGGCGACACACTGATCAGCCTTTTGACCTGCTCAGGCTGCTTTGTAACGCTGTATCCGCCCACAAACGCATCGCCGCCGGAAGGCTGCGCAAGGCAGCTGAGCATTTTGATGGTGGTGGTTTTGCCCGCCCCATTCACGCCCAGCAGCGAAAACAGCTCGCCCTGTTCTACCTCCAGGCTGAGCCCGTCCACCGCCGTCAGCTCCTTATACCGTTTGACCAGTTCGACCGTCTGAATGGCCGTCATTTGGATCAACCTCCTTCGTTCAGGCCTATCATAGCAAAAAACAGGGGTGAAATGTGGATTTTTGCCTGTTCGGTCGTTTTTGGAGGGTGAACGGTTTCAGGCACACAAAAAAGCCCCGCCGAAGCGGGGCTTTCCAAACGCATCAGGCTTCCAGCTTCTTCAGCCAGTAGCCCCTGCGGTAGCGGCGGTAGGCCAGCAGCAGCACCACGGCCTCCTCAAAGAAGGTGAAGGGGAACACATACACGATGTTCCACTTGAACACGAAGCCGGTCAAAAACACCAGCGGCACGGCGATGCCCCACAGGCAGCCCACGTCGATGGTGGCGGCCACCTTGGTGTCGCCGCCGGCGCGCAGGATGCCGTTGATGAGGTTGAAGCAAACCGCCTTGATCACAAAGAAGATGGCCAGCGCCGCCAGCATGCCCTTCAGGTCGTGGATGGCCTGTGCGCTCATCTGGCCGTAGAGCATCATCAGCGGGTTGATAAGGATGAGCAGCACCGGCGTTACGATGGCCGACACCGCCACTGCAAACAGCAGAATCTTTTTGGACATTTCCTCGGCAGCCTCCGGACGGCCGGCGCCCAGCTCAATGCCAAGCAATATGCCGCCCGCCGTGCCAAACGACACGCAGAACACCACCACGAACGCCTTAATGGTCTCATACACGCTGGAGGCAGCCGCCGCAGCAGTACCCATGGTGGAGTACACCCACGTCATCATCACAATGCCCAGCGCCCAGCCCACGTCGTTAAACAGCACCGGGATGGTGACCTTGAGGTACTTCTTTACAAACTCACCCGAAGGCAGCAGCAGGTTGGACGCGCGCAGCGAGATGGGCGCCCTGCGCACATTGGCCGCGACCACCATATACAGGCACTCCAGCGCGGCGGAGATCAGCGTGGCGATGGCCGCGCCCTTCACGCCCATGGCCGGCAGGCCCAGCTTGCCAAAGATGAAGATATAGTTGAGGATGACATTGCTCACCATGCCCACCACGCTGGCCGCCACCGGCAGCTTAGGCTGCTCGACCGACTTGAGCATGGCCGCCATCAGCGCAGATACACCCTGGAACACATAGCCCACGGCGATCCAGCGCAGGTAGATGCAGCCCTCCTCAATCACGACCGGGTCAGAGGAGAAGATCTGCATCACCCAGTGGGGCACAAACAGCGCGATGAGCGCAAACGCCACCGTAATGGGCACCACCAGCGCCATCGACAAACCCAGCGTGCGCTTGAGGCCGTCCTGGCTGCGGTCGCCCCAGAACTGCGCGCCGAAGATGGACGCGCCGCTGGCGATGCCGGCCGTGAAGAACGACAGGATATAGGTAAGCCTGTTGGCCAGTCCCACCGCCGCCACCGACACGTCGCCCAGCGTGGCGATCATCAGCGTATCGACGATCTGCAAAGACGACGACAGAATGCTGGCCAACGCCATGGGCACCGCCAGATTGAGCATGCGTTTGAGGAACTCCCTGTCGCGAAGCATCGCAACAAAAGCCTTGAAAAACCGGGACATTTTTCATTCGCCCCTTTTCGTGTTTTTTGTTCATGATACCCTGCCCTGCATTCCCTGTCAATAGGAAGAAAGGCCATGAAAACGGCCATTTTCCCCGCCTTTGCGTGCGCGTCTTATGCCGGAAAGTGTAACATTACGCCCAACGAACACTATTTTCCACGAAAAGCCCCAGCCTGCGCGGTTTGTGTGCTATGATGCAGAAAACAAACCACTTAGGAGGGAACACCCCGTGACCAGCACCCGTATTTTGATTGTGGACGACCACGGCAGCCTGCGCAAAAGCATGGCCGACTACCTGCGCCGTCAGGAAGGCGTGGAGGAAGTACGTGAAGCCGCCAACGGCGTGGAAGCGCTCAAGGCCCTGCACGAAGGCCGTTTTGATATCCTGGTGACCGACATCGTGATGCCCATGATGGACGGCTACATGTTATTGGAGGAGATCCGCCGCCAGCAGATCGTGCCCCAGCCCCGCATCATCGTAGCCAGCGCCCTGGGCCGCGACGACTTCATCACCCGCGCCATCGAACTGGGCGCCCAGTTCTACATGGTAAAGCCCTTTGAGCCCGAGCACCTGCTGGGCCACATCCGCGAACTGGCCGACGGCAGCGGCAGCCTGCTGCCCATGGCCCGCACCCCCGCGCCCGTGCACGTACAAAGCCTGGACGAGCGCCTGGGCAGCCTGTTTCTGACCATCGGCATCCCGGCGCACATCAAGGGGTACCAGTATTTGAGGCACGGCATCAAGCTGGTGATCGAGCAGCCGGACATGATCAACCGGATTACGAAGGAGCTGTACCCAACGATCGCCAAGCACTTCGGAACAAGTGCGAGCAAGGTGGAAAGGGCGATCCGGCATGCAATTGAGGTGGCGTGGAACAGGGGCAGAGTGGAGACCTTGAACCGGGCGTTCGGGTGCAGGGTGTGTACCCCGGAGGATAAGCCGACGAATGGGGAGTTTATCGCGATGCTCGCTGACAAACTTTCTTTGGAAAGAAGCGCTTAAGAAATCCTTATTTCATAAGGGTTTGAGGCATGTCGGCACCTGAATAACGTTTACACTTTTTCGGCTTCAAAATTCGCCTGAAAGCAACAAATGTTCTTCGTCTTAGCAACCAACTCAAAGTGTTTATTGGTCTGTGTTTCCGCCCAAAAACGGCACAGGAAAATGCCGATAAACAAGGAGTTGGTTGCTTTGGATTTTCAGAGGATGATTCTGCTGTTCATGGAGTATTGTGCCAGCAAGCAATTGCGGCCCAAGACCATGCATGCGTACGAGAAGACGCTTCGGTTATTTGCTAAGTGGCTTCAGGAGAACGAGGAAATCACCAAGGCTGATGCGGTGAAGGAGATGCACATCCGGCGGTATCTGTTGGAACTTCAGTCGCGCGGGAAGTATACGGCTTGTTCAGACGAGCACAGCAAGAAGATCAACTTTCCCGAGAACAGGAGCGATTACAACGAGAAGGTCAGCAATATCACCATCAACAACTATCTGCGCAATATGAGGGTGTTCTTTGGCTGGTTGGAGGAATCCGAGTGCATTGTGAAGTCGCCCATGAAGAGGGTCAAGTTACTGCCTGCCGAACGTAAGGCGAAGGAGTTTCTTGAGGATGATGAGGTCAAGGCACTGATTCGCTGTATGGACAAGTCGCTGTTTTCGGAGTATCGTGATCTGCTGATTATGATGATCATGCTGGATAGCGGTACGAGATTGGGTGAGACGCTTTCTATCACGAATAAAGAACTGAATGTGATGGAGCACACCATCTATCTCCCGGCTGATAAAACGAAGGGACGTAAGGAGAGGACAGTCTTCTTCTCACAGAAGACGGCGCGTGAGATGAGGCACTGGTTACAGTTCCGGGATCGGTTTGTAGAGTCGGACTATGTGTTTCCGATGCGGTCAACAGGAAGGATAATGAAGGTTCCTAATTATGAGGCGAACTTCCGGAAGTATATTGAGCGCGCGAGGATCAAGAAGACGGTATCGCCGCATACGTTGAGGAATAACTTTGCGAAACGGTGTCTGCTTTCGGGGATGGATATCTATACGTTGAGTCGGATTTTGGGGCATTCCAGTGTGAGCGTGACGGAGAAGGCTTATTTGGATGTCACGGATGATGACTTGAAGAAGAGGTATAGTAAGTTTAGTCCGCTGGAGGGGATTTATTATAAGGAGGAGTGAGCGTCTCCCCAAAACTCTATAAAACAAAAAGGCGAAGGAACATCAAACATTCCTTCGCCTTAACTATGTTCCGGGGGAGTCATCTTCTAACACCTCCTATATGACTGATTCACCACTGATTATAACGTCTGTGCACCTGATTTTTTTGTTCTTCCAACCAACCGATGCAGAAACCTTTTTCGAAAGGCGTCAACGTAGGGTTGTTGTTAGCGCACCACTTGCCATATTCACACGCCAAGTCTGCAATAAAAGTTGCCAGATTCACCAGAACACCTCCCTTCTATATTGGACATCTGCCCAGAAAAAGAGAGGCATCCCCAACGTCGATCATAGTGTCCTTTGGCATCCTCTCCTTTCATTAGCAGTGCACACAAAAAATACGTTTTTTGTGTTTTGTTTTCCTGCTCACAACCCCTTTGGTAAGAAAGAAAATTTTCAGGCCTTGGCAACAGAAAAGCGTTTTGTATAACTGGATAACTTGATATTATGGAGAAGCGGCTTGGGATACACTAGTAAGTTTAGTCCATTGGACAATATCTACTACCAAGTAAAAATATCATAAAAAACGGTAGCCGCGCTTCAACGGCTACCATGTCTTTATTTGTACATGTTGTTCATCTGATCCAAGCGTTTGCGCATTTTCTTTCGAACAGGCTCCGGCTCAAGGATTTCTGCTTTCTCACCCAAGCCAAACATCCAGCCAATGAATTAATCGCTTACGTAAATAGGTGTGGTATACTGAGTCCTTCTGATGATTAAAGCGGTTTGATTCTTTATTCAGAAGGAAATTGCGGAGTTCTACATCATTGAAACAATCGTGATTCAAATCGCAGAACATAACCATTATTGCTTTGAAGAGTCGCAATGGATGTATGTTCTCCAATTCCAAGATATAGGAAGTCTTATGCAGAGGTTTGTGAGTTTGGATGAATTCACTCATGACATTTGCGAACTTGGTGTATTCAGACATATACTATGTGTGCGGCCGTCCTGTATGGAGCTTCCGGAGAATTGGACTCCGGCACCTTCAAGCAGACCACGGGCCTCTGACTTTTGTAATGATCAGCGCCGGCGTTTTTTTGTTTGATTTATATATGACAAAAAAAGAATGCTGCCTTCGTTATTTGATGTTTTTTCATAAATCAGCATTTTGGAAACCAAAACCCCTGTAAACGCATGCTATCTGGCTATTACAAGCAACAGAACCGTTTGAATTTTGCTTTCGTTGTGCTATACTTTGAAGTGCATACAAAAGGAGGTACCATATGATTTCGCTGTTTATTTTTGCGGTTTGCCTGGCGGCAAGCATTGTTGGTGGCATTTGCGGTATTGGCGGAGGCGTTGTCATCAAACCGGTGCTGGATCTGACCGGCGTTATGTCGGTTTCGGCGGTATCGTTTTTGTCGGGGCTTACGGTTTTGAGCATGTCGGTCATTTCGGTTTTGAGAAATCGTGGATCCAACGAACTGGAGCCCCAGCGCAGCGTGCCGTTGGGACTGGGCGCAGCTGTGGGCGGCGTGATCGGAAAACTGCTGTTTGAATCCATCAAGCAGTCTGCGCAGAACGATCGCGTGGTGGGCCTGGTGCAGGCGGTGCTGCTGGGCGTTATGGTGCTGGGCACGCTTGGCTATGTGTGCGTCAAGGCGCGCATTGCGTCCAAACAGGTGCGCAACCCCGCGGCGTCTTCCACCATCGGTTTGGCGCTGGGCGTGTGCTCGTCGTTTTTGGGCATTGGCGGAGGCCCCATGAATCTGGCGGTCATGCACTATTGTTTCTCTATGGGCACTAAGCAGGCTGCGGCCAATTCGCTGCTGGTCATTCTGCTGTCGCAGGTTGCCAACCTAATCTTCTCGCTGGTTCGCGGTGCAGTTCCCTCCTTCGAATTGCTCACGCTGATCCTCATGGTCGCAGCGGGAGTGTCCGGCGGACTGGTGGCGAGCCGGCTGCATAAAAAGCTTTCCGTGCAAACCACGGACCGGCTGTTTAAGGGGCTGCTGGTGGTTATTTTCCTGATCTGCGTTTATAATGCGCTGAGAGCGCTGTAAGGGAAATGCCGGCAGGCTTCATTTTGAACTTGAGGGGATGAAGACGATCCGACAGAGAAAACTGCGTAAATATATTGCAAACAAACAGTTTGGGCAGGTATGCACGTCGCTTTGTCTGATGGTTACGCTGGTGCTGATGGCGGTGTACGGCCTGCTTACGCTGCAGCGCGTGAATCTTCAGCGCGAACGCATGAGCGACAGTGCAGACCTTCTGGCGCTGAGCATGCAGGAGAAGGTGACCGGCATGCAAAGCGTAAGCGTGTATGTGAGCTCGCTCAACAATATCGACAGCCTGCTCGTGCAAAGAAATCCATCCATCAGCACTTTTTCGGAATATACCGACGTGCTTCAGACTGTGACGGGCAGCGAGTTGTGCATTGAGCTCATGTTCCACAAATCCGAAAGGATTCTGATTTCGGATTACGGCTTGTCCAGCTATGATACATTTTTTGATCAGGCGTTTCTGCAAGCCGTGCTTGCTCAGAAAAAACCGTTTGAACACTGGCAGGTGCGCACCCAGCAAAAAAATCTCTACACCGGGGCGCAGCAGGTGCTCAGCTATATGCGTTCGCTGCCGCTGGCCAGCACGCAGAACAACGGCTGCATCATCGTCAGCCGTCCGCTGAGTGCGTTGGCCAAAATGGCCGAAGGCTATGCCGACGCCGCTTTGGGCGACTATGCCGTGTGGCTGGGCGATGATCTGCTGCTGGCCGCTTCGGCTGATCCTGCATTGGCAGGGGATGCGCAAGCCTGCTTTTCCAGCGTGGAAATCGACGTGCGCGCCGCTTACTGGCTGCCGTGGCGCAGCGTGCTGGCCCAGTCGCTGCCTAATGTGTGGATAACCCTGTGCATCTGGATAGCTGCTTTGGGGCTGTGCACGGTTACCGCGCTGCTGCTGTGCCGCCTGCGCATGGAAAAGCTGGATGCGCTGGTGTGGGAAATGGGCGGCGAGTGGAACCTGGAGGAGGACTACGACGACCAGGTGGACCAGCTGTACCGTATTTTCGAAAGCCTTACCACGGAACTGAACCGTGCACGGCAAACCACCCGTGAGGGCAGACCGCTTTTGCAGGAAGGGCTCATCGGCGAGTTGCTGCGCACCCGCGTGCCCATTGAACAGCGGCGCAAAAACCTGGACGCCTGCGGCATTTCGCTGCGCGAACCCTATTTTGCCGTGGTGCAGGCTGTGATGGAGGACTCCGCGCCGGACGGGCAGAACTATCTGCTGGTGCGGCGCAACGTGCAAACGCAGCTGAGCGCCATGGGCGATGTGTATTCCACCTATGGAGATGGCAGCAGCATTCTGTTTCTGATCAACACCGCCGAATATGCCGCCCTGAACGAAAAGCTTGAGCATCTGTGCGAAACCATTCACGATGCCATCAAGAGCTTCCTTTCGGTGGACGTGGCCTTTTCCATTGGCATTTGCACGGAAGAAAATCCGCATCCGCACGACGCTTATGTGGCCGCCCGCGACCGCCTGTCTGTTTTGCGTCTGATGGACGAGCAGCCTCAGGAGGCGGTGGTGCTTTCCCGCTCCAGGCCTGCCGACCACATGCACACCGAACATCTGCAGCAGATCAGCGATGCGGTGCTTTCGCAGGATGCTTCTGCGCTGAAAACGGCCTGCAGTGAAGTTCTCAGCCTGTATTTCCCGCCCGATACGGACGTTCGGGAGGCGCACAGGCGCGCATCGGTCTTCCTGCTGCGCGTCTGTTCCCTGCTTGCGGAAAACGAGCTGCAGCTGCCGGTTGATATGCCCGGCGCTGCTCTGCACCAGCTGCAGCAGCAAAAGACCGTGGCGGATGTACAGCAGCTGCTGCAGGAATGGTGCCAAACGCTTGTTTCGGGCAGCAACGCCGAGAGCAACCACTACGTGGAGGATGCCATCGCCTTTGTGCACAAGAACTACATGCACAGCCTGACCGTTCCGGAGATCGGCGAAAAGGTGAATGTGAACCCCATCTACCTCAATCGTCTGTTTAAGGAGGTTACCGGCGCCACGCTGTCCGGTTACCTCAGTCAATACCGCTGCAAGATCGCCAGACAAATGCTTGTGGAAACTTCGAACACGGTTAACGAGATCAGCATTGCCTGCGGTTTTTCCGAGGTGAGAAGCTTTGTCCGCTTCTTCAAAAAGTATTACGACGAAACACCCAGCGAATTCCAAAGGCGCATCAAAGGGTAAACCAAAGAGCGAAGGCCGAAGCCTTCGCTCTTTTTGGTTTAACCCTGATAAGTCGGGTTTTTTTCGGGGAAGCGGGCGCCGGCGTCCTGTTGCCAGCTGGTAAGAATGTTCAGCAGTTCGGCGGCCTTGTCAGGCAGCAGAGCGCTCAGATCCTGCGTTTCGCCAACGTCGTTGGTCACATTGAAGAGCTCAATGCTGTCATCTTCAAAGTGCTGGATCAGCTTGTAATCGCCCAGCAGCACTGCCGCGCCGGGACGTCCGCCCTGATTGCCGTAGTGCGGATAGTGCCAGAACAGCGGGCGCTGCTCCATTTTTTCACCGCGAAGGACGGGCATCAGGCTGGCGCCGTCCTTGTGCTGCTCAGGATTGAGCGGCTGTCCGGCCGTCTGCAGCAGAGTGGGATAGAAGTCCGGCGTATAGGCGGGCACTGTGGTCTGCGTCATGGGCTCGATCACGCCCGGCCACACGGCAAACATGGGCACGCGCGTGCCTCCTTCATACAGCCATCCCTTCCCCTCGCTGGCGGGTGCGTTGCAGGTGGGGCTGCCTTCGGCAGTCGCCAGACCGCCGTTGTCGGAGGTGAAGATCAGCAGGGTGTTTTCCCACCGGCCGTTCTTCTTGAGCGCATCCACCAGACGGCCCACGTTTTCATCCAGGTTCCAGATCAGCGCCGCGTAGGTGGGATCGGACTGAATGGTACGGCGGGTAACGTACTTGTCGGCGTGCATTTCGGTGGGATGCTTTTCGCCTCTGGCATGGGCTTCTACCTGATCCAGCCCCCACTTTTTCGCCTTGGCTTCAAAGCGGGCAATGTCCTGCGGTTTGGCCTGGATGGGCGTGTGCACCGCATAGTGGCAGAAATTGAGGTAGAAGGGCTTGCTGGGATCGGCGTTTTCGATCAGGCGAATGGCCTCGTCGGTCAGACGGTCGGTCAGGAATTCGCCGTCGGGGCCTTCGGGCAGGGTTTCAATATGATAGGGGCTGAAGTAGCCGTCGCGCGGATGGCCCCATGAGCAGCCGCCGATATTCACATCAAAGCCGTACTTTTCCGGATAATGATCGCTCAGGCCCAGATGCCACTTGCCCACATGCCACGTGGCATAGCCGGCTTCGCGCATGGCCTGCGCAAGGGGGACGCCTTCCTCCGGCAGATGCTTCAGATAGGGCGCGTCGATCAGTTTGCCGCGCATGGGATGGTTGAAGCCGCTGTGGTCGATCCAGTCCGTTACGCCAACGCGGGCAGGGTGACGGCCGGTCATCAGGCTGGCGCGGGAGGGCGAGCACACCGGGCAGGCGGCGTAGGCGCGGTCGAAACGCATTCCTTCGCGGCTGAGTGCGTCGATGTTGGGCGTTTCATAGAAGGTGCTGCCGCTGCAGCCCAGATCTCTCCAGCCCATATCGTCCATAAAAATAAAAACAATATTTGGCTGCGCCATCAAAAATCAGCTCCTTTATTTACGGATCGTCCTGCTCCTTGCGGGTCGTGGGTGCAGGTGCGTATACATCCGGACGGATGGCATAGATGCCGGGGCGGCACAGCTGGCCGGAGCCGGTAGCGCCTTCGCGGCTGCCGTCCAGGGTGGGGTCGGCATAGGTCAGGAAGAACTGCTCCAGACGGCGGCGCATCTCCACCACACGCTGGGCGTTGGCGGGATCATCCACCACATTGTGCTCTTCGCCCGGGTCGTTGACCAGGTCGAACAGGCAGTGCGGGCCGAAGGGATAGCGGTGCACATACTTCCATTCGCGGGTACGCAGCATGCGGACGGGGCCGTATTCATCCACGATGATCACATCTTCGCGGCCGGCTTCGCCCCTGAGCACCGGCAGGAAGCTTACGCCGCTCAGACCTTCGGGATATTCGCCGCCCACCAGCTCTGCAAAGGTGGGATACAGGTCGCAGGCGCTGACCATGGCGTCGATCACCGTACCGGGCTTCTGCACCAGAGCGGGGCAGCGCAGCAGGAAGGGAACCTTGACGGCGGTGTCATACATGTTGCAGGGGAAGGTGCCGTTGCCCTTGCCCCAAATGCCGTGATGGCCCATGCTCATGCCGTTGTCGGCGGTGAAGATCACCAGCGTGTCATCCAGAATGCCGTTACGCTCCAGCGAATCCAGAATGCGGCCAATTCCCTCGTCCATGGCAGAGATGGCGGCAAAGTAGCCGCGCAGGTTCTCGTGGCGGCGCGGCGTGCCGTACACGGGGCCGGTTACCATGTCCGGGTCGTCCGGAATGTCGGGAATGGAATCAAAGGTGCACTGGTCATAGTAGTCGATCCACTTTTTGGGGTGCTGCTCAGCTCCCCACGGCGCGTGCGGCGCGGTGTAGTGAACGCTGAGGTAGAAGGGTTTGTCGCCCTTGGAGAGGCGGTCGATGTCGGCGCAGGCGCGGTCGGTGATGATGTCGGTCACGTATTCGCCGTGACGCACGGTGATCTCACCGTTTTCCACCACGTCCGGATGATAGTAGAAGCAGCCGCCCTTGCCCAGGGTGTACCAGCTTTCAAAACCGTGCTGGGGACGAATGCTGTCACCCAGATGCCACTTGCCGCTGAGGGCGCAGGTGTAGCCTGCGTCTTTGAGCATATCGGTGTAAGCGGGCATGCCGTCCAGATAGGCAATGGGCTCGGTTTCGTCGGCATAACCGCCGTAGGGGTTTTCTTTGCCGGCTTCGGCATACTTTTGTGCGTCCAGATTGCCGGAACGGATCCAGTCATGCACGCCGTGAGCGGAGGGCATGCGCCCGGTCAGAATAGAGGCGCGGGCCGGCGAGCACACCGGCGAGGCACAGTAAAAATCCGAAAACAGCGCGCCTTCACGGGCGAGACGGTCCAGATTGGGGGTATACAGTTCCGGCGTGCCGGCGCAGTGCATAGCCCACGCACCCTGATCGTCGGAAAGAATGAACACAATGTTGGGCACGGCGGATGGTCCTCCTCATAATGGCAGAATAGGCCGCAGACCGAAGTCTGCGGCCTTGGTCAGGCGATTTGATTACTTGGAAGCAGCGTAAACAGCGTTCAGCTCAGCCAGCATATCTTCGCCGCCCTGAGAGCGCCATTCTTCGCACAGCTTGGCGGTGCCTTCCTCGATGCTCACATTGCCGTAGAGCATGTCGATGAAGTACTGGTTGTAGATGTCTTCCAGAGCGGAGCTGTACTCCACTTCCAGAGCGGTCTTCTGCTTCACCAGAGAGGGTTTCTGAGCAGCGGTGGCCAGCTCGATGGATTCCAGAGCGCGGTCGCGGCTGGGATCGGTGGCGGGCATGTAGCCGCTCTCCAGAGGCCAGTACAGGGAACCCCAGGCCAGAGCGTGGGCCCAGCCGCTGGGAGAGAAGGCGTCCTTGGAGCGCTCTTCTTCGTTCATGGTGATTTCTTCGCCGTTCTTGGTGTAGTGGATGCCTTCGATGCCAAGACGAACCAGATCGTTGCCTTCAGCGGAAACCATGAAGTCCAGGAAAGCGACGGCCTTCTCAGGATCCTTGCAGGCAGCGGTGATGCAGGTCATCATACCGGAGCGGCCGGCCTTGTTCATACCAAAGCTCGTGCCGTCGGGGCCAACGGGGGGCAGACCGTAAACGAGGGTGGCTTCGGGGAACAGAGACTTGGTGCTGTTCTCCAGACGGGCAACGTGACGGTACATAGCATGGGGCATAGCGCCGATCTTGCCCTGGAAGAACTTCTCTTCCAGCTTGCTGCTGTCGTTGAGCACGAATTCAGGATCGATCACGCCGGCATCCCACAGCTCCTTGATGTAGGTCATGGCGGGGATGAAGCTCTCATGCTCGAAGAAGGGGATGATTTCGCCGTTGGCGTTGAGTTCGTAGTCGCCGTACTGACGGCCGTAGGCATAGAACACCCAGTCGAAGTTGGCAACGGGCTTCTGGCCGGAGAAACCGAAGGTGTTCTGCTGGCCGTCGCCGTCGGGATCGTTAAAGGTGAAAGCAGTCAGAACAGCCTTCATCTCGTCCAGGTTGGTGGGGTAATCCATGCCCAGCTTTTCCAGCCAGTCGCCGCGCATGCCGATGAGGGTGTTGGCAACGCTGTACTGGGTGATGAAGGGCAGGCCGTAGTGCTGGCCGTCGATGGCAGCCCAGGAGTAGGTATCCAGCCAGGCCTTCAGGTTCGGGTACTTATCCATGTACTGGTTCAGAGAGATGACCATGCCATTCTCGATCCAGCTCTGGGTGGCGGTGGTGCCGTAAGCGCCGGTCACGATGTCCGGGAAATCGCCGGAAGCCATGGCCACGTTTACCTTTTCGGTGGAGCCTTCGGGAACGTATTCAACGTTGAGATCGATGTCGAACTTCTCGTTGATGGCGGCGATGATACGGTCGTCATCTTCGACCACTTCAGCAGCGGTGTCGCCGGGGGTGAGCCAGTGGATGGAAGAGGCAGCCATAGCGGAAGAGCACACGCTCAGCAGCAGGGCTACGCTCAGAAGCAGGGACAGGAACTTCTTCATGGGGTTACCTCCTTGAATGGGTTTTATGTGTGAACCGTTGATTCCGCAACAGCTACAACCATGGGAGAAAAGAAACTTGCGGGGACGTATGCCATCCCAAACGGGACGAAGTCACATCAGCCCTTGACAGCGCCGGTCATAACGCCCTTGGTGAAGTACTTCTGGAAGAAGGGGTAGGCGCACATGATGGGGATGATGGCCATCATAACCGCCGCCATCTTCATGGGCTGACCCAGCAGATACAGGCTTTCGCCGCCGCTCTGATAGGCAGCCTCATTTTCGTAGAGCATGGAGCGCAGGAACAGCTGCAGAGGCCAGCTCTTCTGCTTGTTGATGTACATGATGGCGGAGAAGAAATCGTTCCAGTGTTCGACCGCATAGAACAGCGTAACCGTGGTGATGGCCGGAATGGATACCGGCAGCACGATGCGGAACAGAACGCCGATCTCGGTGCAGCCGTCGAGCGTGGCGCTTTCCTCCAGCTCCTTGGGCATGCCGCTGAAGAAGTTGCGCAGGATGATCATGTTGTAGGTGCTGATCGCCGTGGGGATGATCATGGCCCATACGGAGTTGAGCAGGCCCACGTCCTTGATGACCATGTAGGTGGGGATGATGCCGCCGGAGAACATCATGGTGAATACGCACAGGAAGGTCAGCAGACGGTGGCCGCGCAGATAGGTCTTGCTCAGCACGTAGCTGGTCATGATGGTGAGGACCATGTTGATCAGCGTACCCACCAGGGTAATGAAGATGCTGTTGGCGTAAGAGGTCCACAGCGTGGGGTTGGAGAACATGTAGCGGTAGCCTTCCAGCGACCATTCGCTGGGCCACAGGTGCACGCTGGAGGAAAGATAGCCCTTCAGAGAGGAGAAGGATACCACCAGGCTGTCCCAGAAGGGGTAGACGGTGGAGAAAGCCAGCAGGCCCAGAAACAGCAGGTTGAGGGCGTCGAAGATTTTGCTGCCCAGAGAACGGCGGATCTTGTTCTGCGTCTTCTTCATCAGTACACACCTTCCTCTCCGAACATGCGGGCAACCTTGTTGGCGCCAACAATGAGGATAAAGTTAATAACCGACTTGAACAGGCCCACGGCGCTGGCAAGCTCAAACTTGCCTTCCTGCAGACCAATGCGGTACACGTAGGTGTCGATGATATCCGCCACGCCGTACACGCCGGGGTGGTACATTACAAAGATCTGCTCAAAGCCTGCCTGCATCAGCGAACCGATACGCATGATGAGCATGATCACGATGGTAGAGGCGATGGAGGGCAGCGTAATATGCAAAAGCTGCTCCCAGCGGTTGGCGCCGTCCACGATGGCAGCTTCATACAGCTGAGGATCCACCGAGGTGAGCGCAGCCAAATACACGATGGTGTTCCAGCCAAAGGTCTTCCAGATCATGGAGACGACCATGGTGGGGATAAAGAAGTTGCTGTCGGTCAGGAAGCCGACGGGCTTGAAGCCCAGAGCTTTGATGATAGCGTTTACAATGCCGCTGTCCGCGCTGAGCAGGTTGGTCAGCAGGCCGCCCAGAACCACCCAGGAAATGAAGTGCGGCACATAAATGGCCGTCTGGATCACGCGCTTGGTGCGGTTGCTGCGAACCTCGTTGAGCAGCAGCGCGATGATGATCGGGAAGGGGAAGCCGAACAGCAAACGAATGCAGCTGATGGAGATGGTGTTCCAGAACACCTGATAGAACTTGTTGAGCTTGAACAGCTGGTTGAACCACTTCAGGCCCACCCACTGGCTGCCCCAGATACCCACCATGGGGTTGAACTTTTTAAAAGCCATGCTCGCGCCAAGCATGGGCACGTAGCAGAAAGTGATATAATAGATGATGGCAGGGATCAGCATCATGTACATGTACTTATGCTTCCACAAATACGTAAGGAGCGGTTCTCGCCGCGTGTTGATAACCGATGCGGACGATTTGCTTTTGAAAATCGACACGTTATCACTCCTGTCTTTGTTATTCATCCTGATGGAACGTAGATGGATTGTAACATTTTTGGCCATATAATACAATGCAAATATTAAACTTTTTATAGCAATAAATAAACTTGTTCTCTTTTTGGCCGGTTTTGGACGAAAAATAAATGTGCAAAGCAGGCTGCCGGGCGAACAGACACTTGCGCAGGCGGCATGGGGCGGGATATAATAACAGCAGCCTGCCGGCGCGCTGATCCGCCGGTTTATATTCAAAGGAGAAAAAACATGAGTCTGCGTTTTGTTCTGACCGGTTCTTTGGAAAAGGTGCTTCCCGATCGCGAACCCGCTGCGTGGCCGTATGACCGCAGCGTGCTGCCTCTGGGCGACCGCCTTGGTGTGCAGATCGCCTATTGGTGTGATTTTGAGTTGATCCATCCGCAGGAGGCACGGCTGTTTTTTGAAGCGGAAGCGCCCGAAGGCGTGCACACGCAGCTGTACAGCGTGGGCCTTGTGCCTGTGCGCGTGGCCTGCACTCCCAACCACGACGACGATTATCTGACCCACTCGCCCGCCATGCTGCCGGATATCCTTTGGCCCTACGATGAACAAAACGGCGTGCGCAGGCTGGGCGGTCAGTGGCGCAGCATTTGGGTGGATCTGCATGCGGAAACGGCAGGCGAGCACACGGTGGAACTGCGCTGCAAAAATGCGCAGGGCGAATGCCTGTGGTCGCAGACGCTGACCTTGCAGGTGAGCGCTCAGCCGCTGCCCAAACAGAAGCTGATCCACACAGAATGGTTCCATGCCGACTGTCTGGCGGATTACTACGGCCTGGAGGTCTTTGGCGAACAGCACTGGCAGGTTATCGAAAACTTTATCGCCTGCGCTGCCGCGCACGGCGTGAACATGCTGCTGACGCCCGTGGTGACCCCTGCGCTGGACACTGCCGTGGGCGGTGAGCGCACCACTGTGCAGTTGTGCGATATTTATGAAAAGAACGGCGGATATACCTTTGACTTTGCCAAGCTGGAACGCTGGCTGGGCATCTGCCAAAAATACGGCATTGAAAACATCGAGATCTGTCACCTGTTCACCCAGTGGGGCGCCAGGCATGCGCCCAAGGTGATGGTGCACACCGGGGAAGGGCTGATCAAGCGGTTTGGCTGGGAAACGGACGCGCTGGATCCGGCGTATACAGCGTTCCTGCACCAGCTCATTCCTGCGCTCAAGGATTTCCTGCGCGAAAAGGGCGTGCTGCAGAACAGCTGGTTCCACATTTCCGACGAGCCGCACGACGGCGATGAGGAGGATTACCGCAAGGCGCAGGCCAGCGTGCTTCCGCTTTTGCAGGATGTGCATTTGATCGATGCGCTGAGCAGCTTTGACATGTACCAGACCGGCATTGTCAAAAAACCCGTGGTTTCCACCAACCACGTGGAACCTTTTCTGGAGGCGCAGGTGCCGGGACTGTGGGTGTACTACTGCGTGTCGCAGGGCAAGCTGGTGAGCAACCGCTTCATGTCCATGCCCTCGCGCCGCAACCGCATTCTGGGCGTGCAGCTCTACCTGTATCACATTGAGGGTTTCCTGCACTGGGGCTACAACTTCTACAACAGCCAGTACTCCATTCGCCACCTCGATCCCTTTGCCGAAACCGATTCCGGCGAAGCGTTCCCCTCCGGCGATCCCTTCCTGGTCTACCCCGGCGAAGACGGCAAGCCCATCTCCTCCCTGCGCCTGGAGGTTCTTTACGAGGCGCTGCGCGATCTGCGCGCCCTGCAGATGCTGGAAAGCCTGAAAGGCCGTGCGTTTGTGGAAAGCCTGATCAGCCGGCTGGCCGGCCAGAAGATCACCTTCAGCGACTATCCGCGCAACGATGCGTTTGTTTATGAACTGCGCAGATGCGTGAATGAAGAGCTGGCGCAGGCCTGATCCCCAAAACATCAACGCAAAAAGCGACGCTGCAAGGCGCCGCTTTTTTGCGTTTGGTTTCCGGTCTGCTAAAATGAAACGGTGATTTGTGAACTGGAGACGCCGCGGGTATCGGCAAGCCTGGATATCCTGCTGCCAATTTCACCTTTGTATCCTTTCCGGTCATACGAAAATCCCCTGTCGCAGTTCTTGTGCTGCAACAGGGGGTCTCTTTTTTCATGCCCGTCATCCGGGGAACAGTCCGGGATGCTTTAGAGGCTCTTGCTCTGAAGCTGCCGGGCCATTTCCCGCATGCGGGGATATGCATATTCCAAAAACGCACTGTGTACGCTGCACCAGCGGTTTATGCCGGTTTGGGGATCGCGTTCGCGTTTGCAGCCGTTTCTGCACATGCTGTACCATTTGCAGCTGCGGCAGACAGAAGGCACAGGAAGAGATTCTTCCAGAAAGGCTTTTTCTTTGGCGCTGGCAAGCAGCTGCCACCAAGAGTTCTCCGTGATACTGCCAAGCTTCCAATGATCGAGCGCGTAAAAATCGCAGGGATATACGCTGCCATCGCTTTCGATAACAAGGCTCGGTCCACAGCGCCCCACCATCGCACAGTTTTCCGGGGGCATGCCCATAAGCATGGCGACCCAGTTGTCAAAATTGCGCACCGAGACAGGACGGCCTTGCATATAAGCCCTGTAGTAGCAGTCAAACGTAGCTTTGAGAAAAGTCAGATAGGCTTCGCTGCTGAGCGAATAATCCCGTTTTTTGCCGTCAAGGCTGTCAAGACACGGGATAAACTGCAGATACTCATACGGAGCGAGGGCAGAAAAAACGGCGTCAGGATGCCGTGCTACCTCACTGTTGATGACGCACAGCACATTGACGTCCACGTCCGCCGTGCGGAGACGGTCGATGTTTTTGCGAACAACAGATGCTGTAGGTAAGCCTTGACTGTCGGGGCGCAGCGTATCGTGCGTCTCGTTGGTTCCGTCCAGTGATACGCCGACCAGAAACTGCTCTCTGGCCAAGAAAGCGATCATCTCGTCGGAAAGATCATATCCGTTGGTCTGCACGGCATGGAAGAAACGAAGACCGCGCGTATTGTATTTGCGCTCAAGCGCCATCAGCTGTTCAAAGAAGGGAAGCCCGATCAGCGTCGGTTCTCCGCCCTGAAAGATAAAATGCACAAAAGAATCCGCTGCCTGAACGACGCGCTGCACCATGACATCCAACAGTTCACCGGTCATCCGGGGATATACGCGAGCGTTCCTGTGCTGCATTTCATCGGCGTAAAAGCAATAACGACATTGCATGTTGCAGGCACCGGATACAGGCTTGACCATTACGGTAATGGGCGGCATGAGATTTTCTCCTTTATTCATCGGGACTGTTATGATTATACCACACTTTGATCTTGCGATAAAGACGCAAGGTCGATCTGGATAAGATACAGGGGCAAGGCAAATGACGATTACGTGGTGTGCTATGAAATATCAAGACTTTTTTATCACTTTGACATCCATTGTCCTCTTTATCAAAAAACGAAATTATTATATCGTTTTCCATTTGGGTGATGATGCGGTCGGTGACTTCTTTGTAGATATCCATTTTGTGCTTCCTTGGTTTCCATCGCGTACCGAAAGCGACGCTCGAAGTCTTCCCGTATATAATCTACTTGCTCTTGCGTGATGATGCCTTCTGCCAAGAGGTCGGCAGTGCTGGTGGTATCAATGTGCCGCCGCATTAATCGGTCATCATTCATTTGAACCACTTCGCCAACGGCGCAAACAGATCATTGATGGCCTTTTGCGCTGCCTTCACGCTCTGCTTATCCACTTCAACTTGAACCTTTTGCTTGGATATCGCTTTCATCCTATCACAGCAATACACAAAACCGCAAGCCAGACAAGGCTTGCGGTTTTGTTATTTGCATGATGTAAAGTGTAGGATAACTCCATCCTTTACATTACCTCTGCTGGCGGATGGGCTTTTTACGAGAACGGTAACATTACTCACTCAACCTCGCTGCGCGCCATGTCTTCTGTAAGGCATATCCTAACGATCTCAGGCATCCATATCTTCCAGCACATCCAGCCTAATGGCATCCGAACTGAGCATATACCCGTCCAGCCGGTAGGCCGACGGCGTCATGCCGGTCACGGTACGAAACACCTTTACGAAGTGCGAGGCGCTGGAATAGCCCACGCGCTCGTGAATTTCGCTCACGGGGGTGTCGGTGCTGCGCAGCCGGCGGCAGGCCTCCTTGATGCGAAGGTGGATGATATAGTTGCGGTACGGCATGCCCACCTGTTCGCGAATCTGGCGGGCGATGTACTTGGCCGACAGACCGAACACGTCGGTCATGCTGTTGATGTTAAAACTGATGTCGCAGGCATGCTCGTCTACATAGTTCACAAAGGCGGATGCGTTGTTTTCACCGGCCGGCGAAGCCGATTGGGTGTGCGTCATTTTGTCGATCACCTGCTCGAACAGGCGGATGACGCCTTCCTCGTCCGTTGTTTCCAAAAGCTGTCCGCTCAGTTCGCCCGGTACGGGCAGGCGGGCGTCCAGCGCACACTGGATCAGGCGGTTGAAAATGTCGATGTAGGCGCAGCGCTGCAGGGTGTCGGGCATATGGCGCTGGGAAATGCTGTGGATGAGTAGCTGCATCTGCTCGCGCGCCGTTTCCGCCCTGCCCTGACGGATGGCGGCAAAGATCACATTCAGCGACCCGTCGTCATACCAGCGGGGCGTCTCCTGCTCATCCGGCTGCACGTTGTCACCGGCATTCAGGGCGCTGAGCAACGCCGGCAGCTGGTCCAGCGCCGTGCAAATCTGGCTGGCGCGCACCGTCAGCGGATGGCCGTTGGCCTCACCCACGGCGTTGAGCATATCCACCGCTTCGGGCAGCAGTGTGCGGTCGTTCATGCTGCACAGTACCACCACGCCGCTGTCGGTTGCCACGGCATAAAAGCTCATGTTGTCGTCGGAAAGCTCCTTCACCAGCTTCTTCATTTCCTGAAACGGAACGGGCTCGGACTGGTCAACGGCAAACAGCGTATAGAACGGCCCCGGCAGGTAAATGCCCACTTCTGAAAGCATGTCGCCGGTGATGAATTCGGTCTGCCCGTTTAACAAAAGCAGCAGCAGCTGGCGGCGGAAGGTGTCCTTCTGCTCGTCCATGCGGTGAATCTGCTCCATCAGCAGGTTCTGGCTGTAGTGCTTGTCGTTGATGGCCTGGTTCAGCGTCGTGGACAGGCTTTCCAGCTCGTTGCCGCTGAGTGCCGTACCGGAAAGAAACCGGTCGGTCAGCTGCCGGATGGGACGGTAGCACTGATAGGCCAGCACCACCGCCACGCCCACAAACACGGTGCACAGCACAGCGATGAGCACAACCGAAAGGCCGATAAGCGACTGGCGGGAGCTGGCAAAGCTGTCGTCCTCACTGACCCACAGGGTGAATGCGTCGCTCCGGCTGATGAGCATGGCCTCGGGCGGCAGCGGTTCATCCGCCGGCGCAATCCCACTGGTAAGGGCCGATACAAAAGCCGCCTGTGCGGCGATCTGGTCATGCGAGACCAGATACAGGCAATACATTCGCTCGCTGGAGTTGACCAGCTTCAGCGGGAACACCAGCAGCGAACTGGTGTCGTTGGGCGTGATCCACTGGCCCCATTCGGCGTTTTCGATCTGCTGCATCAGCGCGCTGGCATCCGGCGCTTTGAGCAGATAGGCCGCAAAGTAATAGGAATGGTACTTTGCGCCGCTGGTAAACAGCACGTCGTCCTGCGGATAATAAAGCACGATGCTCTCGTTCCACTGTGATGCCTGATCGTACTTGCCCAGCACCTTCAGCAGCCCCAGTTCGTTGATTACGCTTTCACGCACCACAGCCGGGTTGCAGTCGTACTCAAAGCTTACGCGCAGCGCCAATTCGCTCAGCTTTTTGATCTGCGCGGAGTAATCGTTTGCAGCGGTGGACCAGCGCTTTTGCAGTTCAGCCTCGGCTGCTTTATCCATGGCTTGGCTGGACAGCTGCATCAGCAAAAAACCTGCCAGCGTGCACGCCAAAAGCGCCACGCTGATAAACAGGATGAGATATTTTTTGAAGACTTTGCTGCCCAGCATAAGCCGTTCTCCTTTCAGGGCAAAAAAACGCCAAGGAGCCAGAGCGGATTGCCCATGCTCCGCTCCGGCTCTGACACTGCTTTTCAGGCAGTATCTGTATGGTTTTTGGGACTAGGAAATTCTCTTACTTGGCCAGACCGGCGTAGTAGTCGGCATAGATGCCTTCCAGCTCGTCGATGCCCAGACCATCCAGCTCGCTCTGGAACGCGTCGAACTCATCCAGAGAGCGGGCGCCGGTGATGAACTTGGCAACCTCGGCCTCGATGTAGGGGTCAATCACGCTGCGCAGCTCAACGATGCGCTCGTTCTGTTCCTCGCTGAAGAAGCAGATGTTGGGATAGCCGGCCACTTCGAAGGGGAACAGGTTGGTGTTGCAGGAGATGCGGTGGAAGTTGTCCAGGTGAGTGGGGTTGAAGATCTTGCTGGTCAGGTCGGCAGTCTGGTCGATCTCACAGCCGAACAGCTCGGTGCGCAGCCAGTTGGCAAGATACATGCCGCTTTCCAGATCATAAGCGTCATTGCCAACACACAGCGTGCCGGAGGGCACCTTCACTTCATACTCGTTGGAGTTGGCGTAGGTGCCGTTGAGGGCATCCAGACGACGGTAGGTGGTGGAGATCGGATCGTCGGGATCAAAGTCGATGCCGGCGGTCATGCCCAGCGTGTCGGTGGAATTGGTGGGCGGGCCGTACTTGGAGTACATGGTGCCGATATTGGAGTAGAAGAAGTCGGCCAGACGGCAGATGAGCTCTGCATGCTCGGTGTCGGCAGACACGACCCAGCCGCCGATGGTGATGGCGTCGGCAGCCAGCCACTGCTGAGTGGGATTGTACTCGCTGGTCAGGGGCTTGACGGCGATCCAGTGGGAGAAATCGTCGTAGTTGGCCATGGTGTAGCCGATCTTCTGACCATAGGTGCCCAGTTTGCCCTCCGCCAGCATGCCGTTGACGATCACGCTGTCAAGGGTGAAGTAGTCCTGAGAAATGAGGCCTTCTTCATAGTAGGTCTTCATGGTGGCAAGAGCCTCCTTGAAGACGGGGTCGTTGGCGGGGATCACCGGCTTGCCTTCGCGCATGGTGATCTTTTCGCCATTGGTGCTGTTCTGGCCCAGGAAGCCATAGGCATTGAGGATGTAGTAGAAGGGGTTGAACGCCTTGCTGCCGCCGCTGAGGGGCACCAGGGTTTCATCGCCGGCCTTGAAGGTGCGCAGCATGGCGGTGAAGTCGTCCAGGGTGGCGGGCACTTCCAGGTTGTACTTCGCCAGCAGGTTGGTGTCGATGTACATGTCGCTGGAGTAGCCGGCGAACACAGCGCGGTAGTAGGGCAGGCTGTACACAGCGCCGCTGGGTGTGGAAATGGTGGACATGGTTTCGGGATAGGCTTCCACAAACTTGCTCAGGAAAGGCATGATCTCGGGAGTGATGTACTCCTTCAGGTCGAGGAACAGGCCTTCGCTGTCGCCGTAGCGCAGCAGGTCGGTGGTGTTGAAGCCAAAGCTCCAGATGATGTCGGGCAGGTCGCCGGAGGCAAGCATGATATTCTTGCGCTCGGAGAGGGCAGCCTTGGAGATCTGCTCAACTTCAAAGTTGATGCCGGTCTCCTGCTCCCACCACTTCCACCACCACATTTCCTCGGCGTCAATGCCGTAGGTGTCGTCGCGGGGAATGGCCACCGTCAGCGTGACGGAACCGTCCGTAACAAGAGGATACTGGCTGTACAGGCTGATGTCAACATCCATCTGGGGAGCTTCCGCCAGTGCGGTGGAAGCAGCCAGCATGAGCAGTGCGACCAGCAGGGCAAGAATTCGTTTGGTCATGGGAATGCTCCTTTCATTTTTGGTTCTCATACAAACTGCAGCAGATGGGCGCCGCTGCAGTGGTTACCCTTTCAGCGAACCGATCATGATGCCCTTGACGAAGTGCTTTTGGACAAAGGGATAAATGATCAGCATGGGGGCCGATGCAATGAAGATGAGCGCATACTTCATGGTTTGCGCAATGTAGGCCAGGCGCGCCATATCCGCCTGCGCCTCGGCGCTTTCGGCACTGGCCATGAGCTCGGTCATGTTCTCATTCATCAGCAGAATGCCGCGCAGCACCATCTGCAGCGGCTGGTAGGCCTGCTTGGAGGTGTAGATGAGGGCGTTGAAGTAATCGTTCCAGCGCCACACGGCGTAGTAGAGCGTGATGACTGCCAGAATGGGCTTTGCCAGCGGCAGCATGATGGAAAAGAACGTGCGGAACTGGCTTGCGCCGTCGATGTGCGCCGCCTCGTACAGATCATCCGGGATGGAGGTCTGAAAATACACGCGCGCCACGATCATGTTGTAAATGTTCAAACCGCCCAGAATGATGAGCGTGTACGGCTGGTTGAGCAAACCGAGGTTTTTCACCTGCAGATAGGTGGGCACCAAACCGCCCTTGAAATACATGGGAATGAGAAAATACAGCGTCAGCAGCCAGCGCCCGCGCAGCTTTCTGCGGCTGAGCACGTACGCCAGCGGAATGGTGAGCACCAGGTTCCAGCAGGTGCCTGCAAAGGTATAAAGGATGGAGTTCGCATATCCCTGCAGAATGCGGCTTTCTTTGAAAACATTCTGATAGGCTTCCAGCGTGAAACCCTTGGGTGCAAGGTACACATTGCCGCTGGTCACCTGGTAGGGATCGCTGACAGAGGCGATGATGACAAAGTAGATGGGGTACGCCATGATGAACAGAACCAGAATCATGATGACCACATTGACCGTATCAAACAAGCGGTCGCTGCGGCTTTTGCGAATGGCTGCCATATAGCTGTCTCCCCCCTTTACCAAAGGCTCACTTCCGACACGCGGCCGGCAATGTAGTTGACGCCCAGCAGGCACAGCACGTTGATAACGGTGTTGAACATATCGACTGCGGTGGAGTAGCTGTACTGACCGCCCAGCAGGCCAAGCTCATACACATAGGTGGAAATGACCTGCGATGTATCCAGATTGAGCGAATTCTGCAAAAGCAGGATCTTTTCATAGCCAACGTTGAGAATGCTGCCGCAGCGCAGGATGAGGGTAATGATGAACGTGGGCATGATGCAGGGAATGTTGACGTGGCGCACGATCTGAAAGCGGCTTGCACCGTCGATCTGCGCAGCCTCCACCAGCTCCGGCGAAACGCCTGCGAGCGCCGACAGGTAGATGATTGAGTTCCACCCCAGCGACTGCCACACGCCCGACCATACATAAATGGACGGGAACGCCGCCGCGTTTTCCAGAAAAGCCTGCCGCTCGCCGCCAAACAGGGCGATGATGTTGTTGAACAAACCGTTGGTGCGGTGGGTAAACAGCGTAATCATGCTGCACACGACCACTGTGGAAATGAAGTGCGGCATGTAGGTGACCATCTGCACGGTCTTTCTGAGCTTGCTGGAATTCAGCTCGTTGATGAGCAGCGCCAGAATGACTGCCAGCGGGAACGTGAGCAGATCATAAAAGGAGATGCGGGCGGTGTTGCCCAAAATCTGCCAGAAGCCGGGGTAATTGACAAACTTGATGTAGTGCTTCAAACCAACCCACGGGCTGTTCCAGATGCCCTTTTTGATTTTATAATCCTGAAACGACATCAGGATGCCGTTCATGGGCACATAACTCATCAGGAACACCCAAATCACCGGCAGAAGGATCAGCGCATACAGTTGCCAGTCCGCCGCCATGCCCCGCAGATAGCGCCTGATTTTTCCCGGCCGGTTCACGACCCGCTGTACCTGCGCCATGCTTCAACCTCCCTGTTTCGTTTTTTGATACATTAACCTTAGCATTCAAAAACCGTGGTTTTCAACTGCGTTTTCCGGAAGCATTAGCGATAAGCGGACATCACCACCTGCTTTTTTTGCCTGTCGCATGTGTGTTCTGCGTTTTTTGCCACCTTTATTGACATCGCCCGGCGATTGTGCTATTCAATGGTCAATAGCTTCCTTATTTATACACGTCTGAACAGGAGGATCATCATGAACATCACAGCTGCCTATCCCGGTGGAAACATTCGCGTACTGTCCATGGAAGGCGATACCGTGCACCTTGCGCCAGATCTGCGCACTACGCCGGAGGACTGGTTCTACTGGTCGTTCTGTGTGGAGGGTGCCCAGGGGCGCACCATCCGCTTTGATTTTGACGATCACTGCTATCTAAGCTACTGGGGTCCCGCCGTCAGCCACGACAACCGCAGCTGGAACTGGCTGGGCGGCTGGCACACCAACTGCGTCAACACCGCCGGCACCTGGTTTACCTACACCTTCGGCCCCGACGAAGACCGCGTGTACTTCTGCCACGACCTGAACTATCAGCCCGAGCGCTTTCTTGACTTTGCCAGGCAGATCGGCCTTAACGTCGAAACCCTGTGCCTGTCGGAAAAGGGCAATCCCGTGCCGATGGTGCGCATCGGCAATGAGGGGCCGGTGCTTCTGACCACCTCACGCCATCACTGCTGCGAATCGACCGGCACCTACCTGATGGAAGGCATCCTGCGCGAATTCGCCAAGCAGCCGCCCAAGGGCTTCCAGATCATCGCCATCCCCTTTGTTGACTATGACGGCGTGGTGGCCGGCGACCAGGGCAAGAGCCGCGCCCCGCACGACCACAACCGCGACTACATTGAAACTCCCGTATGGCTGTCCACCGCCGCCATCATGGAGCTGGCAAAGCGCGAGGACATTCGCTGGGCGCTGGACCTGCACGCTCCCTGGCACCGCGGTCACGAACACGACCACTGCTACATCCTGCGCACCGAGGAAAACGACTCTCCCCTGCGCGAAATCTTCAGCCATATGCTCGAAGGTGAAACCCGCGCCCACGCCGAGGCCTTCCCCTTCTGGCACAACTTCGTTTTCGATCACTACTGGCCCAATCCCGGCAGCTTTGTGTATCATTTCAGCCACCAGCCCGGCGTGGATCTGGCCATGACCATCGAAACCACCTATGCCGGTCACTACGGCTACCAGACCACGCAAAGCAGCCTGGTGGAACTGGGCGCGTGCATTGCAAGGGTGCTGCGCAGCATGTACGGCAAGGTATAAAAAGAAAAGAATAACAAATGGACTGTATCCGAGATAACGGACAAGTGAAAAAAGAGACCTCCTGTTGTAGAATAGAAGCTACGACAGGAGGTCATTTGCATGGCAAGGAAGTACACAAAAGTAGAAGGATAAATCATCCGGCAGAGGAAAGCAAACGGAGAAATGAACCGAGAAATAGCAGAAAGCTACGGACTGACCAAGTATCAGGTAAAGCAGCTCATGGCACGGCAAAACCGAAAAGAACGGCGAATAGCAGCAGGATATATACCACGGCCTAAAGGACGCCCACGAAAGGAACCTGCAAGCGAAGAAACGAAGCGCAATAACGAGGTAGTGCAGCTGCGCATGCAGGTGGAATTGCTGCGAAATTTTCTGTGCGAAGCTGGAAGGAGGTGAAGCTGAAGTATCGTGTAATCGAACGGTTTCGTAGTCAATACAGCGTGAAATCCATGTGCCAGATGTTTGAAGTATCCCGCAGTGGCTATTATGCATGGCGAAAACGCCAGGGAAAGCCAGCAAAGGATCAGTGGCTGGTTGACCTGATTGTAGAATGTCAACGGCTGTGCAAACAAACCTACGGCATACGTCGCGTCCGGCGCTGGATCCAGCGCCAAACTGGCAGGTTGGTGAATGTTAAGGCGATTCTTCGCGTGATGCGCAAGCTGAGCGTGCTGTCTGTTGTTCGCCGTCGCAGGCCGTACACGCGCTACAAACAGGC
Organism: Clostridia bacterium; assembly: GCA_017473345.1. Lineage (GTDB taxonomy): Bacteria > Bacillota > Clostridia > Christensenellales > Aristaeellaceae > Limiplasma. The sequence goes on from JAFULL010000063.1 coordinate 28,893, forward strand.
TGTTCACAAGTATCCCAATCTGCTGAAGCGCTGCTTTGAGCAGATACAGCCCAATCGTTTCTGGGTGACGGATATCACTTACATTCCTATTCCTGGTCGCATGCTTTACATGTGTGCAGTACTCGACTTGTGCGGCAAAGTCGTTTTGGCATGGAAAATTGGCTCGGATATGTCCTCTTCTCTGGTCACAGACACCATTCGTGAGGCTTTACAACGAGAAAAGGTCACTGGTGGACTCGCCCTCCACAGTGACCAGGGGTCGCAATACACATCCCAAGCATACTTTGACCTGACCAAAGAGTACCATGTTTCCCCGTCTATATCCAGTCCTGGCTGTCCATACGACAACGCTGCAATGGAAAACTTTTTTGGCATCTTGAAAACAGAATGTCTGTACCGCGCTCACTTCTCCTCACGTGCCGAAGTGGAGCAGCTCGTTACGGAGTACGTTGATTTCTACAATTTTGAGCGTATTTCGCTCAAAAACGGCCTCACTCCTGTTGAATTCAGAAGCAAGGCCGTTTAAACTGGTTTTATTCTACTTCAGGGTTTTTTCTTTCTTTGTCTGCTCTTTCGGGTACAGTCCAGTTTTTTTACCGCCTCACTGCGGCATGGCCCGTTCCACCAGCATGCGCATACCGACGGCGTCGGCCGCGTCGGCAGCCGTGGGGCCTTCGCCCAGCAGAGTGCCCAGAATGTTGTACAGCTCCACCTTCATCAGCTGACCGCCGGAATAGATGTTTTCAAACAGCAGCTTCGCCTGCCCGGACTCCATGGCGTTGGCATAGCGGATGAGGGTGAGGTTGCCGTTTACGTCGTAGTCCCAGATGGTGTAGCCGGTGCACTCGCCGTTGTCGTACCAGCGGTCGTAGAGCATATAACCGGCCGCGTTGTAGCGCTGTTCGGTCTGCAGCTGGCCGTCGGGCGTATAGTGCTCCTGCAGCCAGCCGCCGTTGGCCATGTCCACGAGCGTTCTGTCGGTGGGCACGGCGGCGGGCTCGTCCCAGCTGGGATTGTAATCAGGCTCCCAGTCGGTTTCATCGTCGGAGTCATCCCACTCAGGCTGATCGTCGGGTTCATCCGAGTCTGCATCGCCGTCGATGATCACCCAGCCGGGTTCGTCGTCGGACTCGTCCCCTTCGGGCTGATTATCAGGCTCATTCGAGCCTTCATCGCCGTCGATGATCACCCAGCCGGGCTCGTCGCCGGAATCATCCCACTCAGGCTGATCGTCGGGTTCATCCGCCCAGGGATCATCCTCAGGGAAGAACCAGTCGAAAGGATCGTCGGCTTCGTCCCAGCCGGGCTCGTCGTCGGGTTCATACCAGTCGTACCATTCATCGTCGCTGCCGCTGGCCTCGTCGTCGAATTCGTACCAGTCGTACCACTCATCGCCGCCGTTGGCTTCGTCATCGTACTCGTCCCACTCCGCCTCTTTCAGCACGGCAGGCTCGCCGGAAAAGCTCCTCAGCACGCCGTGATCCAGCCGGAAGCCGTAGTACCACACGCCCGCGCCGCCCCTCAGGTAGAACGGATCCGTATCGACCAGGAACGGAGAACCGGTGTAGACGGTCGTGTCGGAGTTGGCGGCAATGACCGCGAAGACGTTTTCCTGCGCATCGGCGAAGAAGATCTCCACATTGGCGTCGGAATAGCTGGGCGCGCCAAAGGGCATCACGTCGCCGTACATGACCTCCACATCCATCACAGCGTCGTGGCGGTAGATCTCCAGCACAATCTCGTCATCGTAGATGTAGTGGCCTGCCACCGGGCCGGAGCTGCTGGTGTACTCGCCCTCGGTGGGCGCGCGGTAGATCTCCGCGCCGTCGTCGGTCATGCCGGTCATGTTGGCCGCCATGTCCATAGGCTGACCGTTGACCGGGTCGTTCCATCGGATGGTGATGAACAGCGGCCCGTCGGTAGAGTAGCGCACCTCATTGCCCGTATCGGCCTGGGGCGAGTTGAGCGACATCAGCCAGTCCGCGGCGATGGCGCCGTTTTCGTAGCACTGGATGTCGGCGTCGGTGAACTTTGCCATCTGCTTTTGCGCAGCCCTCAGCTTTTTGAGGCAGTAGTTGGCGGCGGCCTCCATGTCGTCCACCTCGGCCATTGCCTCCTGCGCGCGCACGCCCGCAAGCAGGTACAGGTTGGTCACGTCGCGCAGGATGCGCAGGTAGCGGGTGCGGCCCTCGCGCGCCGAATCCTCATAATAGGGCCAGATCTCGTCAAACACCTGCTCGCAGCAGGTCTGCACGTCCAGAAAGCGCGATGCGTTCGTGGTGGCATCCAGCTGAGTGCTGGTGTTAAAGAAAAGGTCGGTCAGGTCGTTGCCAATCTCAAACAGATAGCTGTGGGGCAGCAGATCGACGATCATGCCTTCCACGTTGCCGACGACCTTTTCGCTCAACCGCTCGACCGACTGCTGCCACAAAGGCGTTCCCTCGTTGTAGGTTTCCAGCGCTTCGCTCAGCGCCGTGTCCATATCGATGCTGATACCGCGCGTCTCCGTGCGGATCTCCCGCAGGCCGCGGATGATGCTGTCCTCCGAATCGCGCATGGCATGCGCATAGGCAAACAGCTGGATCTGCTCCTCCACGCCAAAGTTCTCGTTGACGCTGACAAAGGTGTCCAGCGCGCCGCTGACGGCGTCGATGGTGCCCTTCAAGTCGCCCAGCACGTCCTTTTTCAGGGTTTGAAGCGCATAGGTGCTCACGTCCTCCGCGACGGAAAACACCTTGTTCAGCACGCCCAGCGTTTCATTGGCGCCGGTGGCGAAGTTCACTTCTTTTACGTCCTGCAGCTTGATCAGCTTTGCAAATGCGTCGCGGTAGCCCTTGCGCGTCGTCTGGCCGGAGCCAAACTCAAACAGGGTGTGATTCCTGATGGCGCTGATCAGCTCTGCCAGCTCCACGTCACTGCGGAAATTTTTGCTGTCCTTCCAGTAGCGCATGCAGTAGGCAGGCTCGTCAAAAATGCGCTCCATCAGCGGCCCCAGGTCCTCCACGTCGCCCGCTTCCAGGATCAGCAGACAGCCCTGCTCTTCCATCACCACGGGGTTGAGCTTCATCTGCTCCATCACGGTGGAAAACGGGAAGAACATGCCGTCTTCGGCATAGTGCACGTCGTCTTTGTCAATGAAAAATTCCGCCGTGTCCCGGCCGGACCCGTCATCATCCGGCACCGGACGGCTGATGCGCACTTCATGGCTGCGGTCGCTGCAGCTCACGCTGATGTCCGGGGCCAGCTGCAACAGCGTTGCCTCAGCCACATACACCGCGCCGTTTTCCTTGAGGAAGCGGCCCGTGATATGGGTTTTGGACGTGGTAACGACCGGCGCGTCCACCAGCTCCTGTGCAGATTCAGCCGCAGCCGCAGGCAGCAGGCCTGCCAGCATACATGCCATCAGTACCAGTGCCAGTATCTTTTGCAAACGCTTATTCATGGAGATCCTCCAATTGTTGGATTTTCTTCAATTATACTGAAGTTGACAAAAATCGTCAATGCGGCGGGAGCGCTTTGTCCACCTCAAAGATGCGCTCGCAGCCGGTCAGCTCCAGCCAGCTGCGCACCATGGGCAGGTTGGCGCAGGGCGAGTGGATCCGGTCGCGATGATCATTCATGGAAAGAACCTCATTCGTTTGTTGTGTGCCTCCGGCGCACGCCGTTTTGTGCCTCCGGCGCATGCCGTTTTATGCCTCCGGCGCACGCCGGCGATGTGCTTTCATGATACCATTGAACGCAGCGAAAGTCGAAAGAAGATTCGCCATTGCCAGAAACCCTTTCTGCCGGTATAATACAACTACCAATTGCACAAGAGGAGATTGTGTATGGAACACTTTTTTAGGCTGAAAGAGCGCGGCACCACGGTGCGCACGGAACTGATCGCCGGCATGACCACCTTCTTTTCCATGGTGTACATCCTGATGGTGAACGCCAACATGTTTGCCAACCCCTTTGGCGACGGCAGCAACCCGTTGGGCGTTTCCTACGGGGCCGTCTACATTGCCACGGCCATTTCGGCCATCATCGGCACGGTGCTTGCGGGCCTGATGGCCAACCTGCCCCTTGCGCAGGCCAGCGGCATGGGCCTGAACGCGTTTTTCGTTTACACGGTATGCATCGGCTTTGGCCTGTCGTATGAAAATGCGCTGGTCATGGTGCTGATGGAGGGCCTTCTGTTCGTTGTGCTGACAGCCACCGGCCTTCGCAAAAAGATCTTCGACGCCCTGCCCCACGCCGTGCGTGTGGCCATTCCGGCGGGCATCGGCTTGTTCATCGCGCTGCTGGGCTTTCAGAATGCCGGCATCGTGGTGCCTGATTCCTCCACCTGCGTCAACCTGGCCTCCTTCAACCTGCTCACCCAAAGCTGGGGCGACATCATGCCCATGCTGATCACGCTGGGCACGCTGCTGGCCATCGTGATCATGGCGCACAAAAACGTGCGCGGCGCGGTGCTCATCGGCATCATCGGGGGCATGGCTGCGTACTATCTGCTGGGCCTTACGGTGGACGGCTTCTACGCGGGCCTTTCCATCAGCTTCATCAGCCCCCTTCAGGCCTTCCGCGAGTTTGGCAGCGAGTCGCTGTTTGCGGTGTTTGCCCGCGGGTTTGACTTTTCCGCCTACGCGGCCGCGCACGGCAGCGCCAACCTGGTGCTGATGTTTGCCACCACGGCGCTGGCCTTCTGCATGGTGGACATGTTCGACACCCTGGGCACGCTCTACGCCGCCTGCGAGCGCGCCGGTCTGCTGGATGAAAACGGCGACCCCATCAACATGAACGAGGGCATGCTGTCCGACGCCATCGCCACCACCGTGGGCGCCATCTGCGGCACCTCCACCGTCACCACCTTCAGCGAGGTCAACGCAGGCGTGGCCGCCGGCGGCCGCACGGGCCTTACCTCGGTTTTCTGCGGCGCGTTCTTCTTCATCGCCATGTTTTTGAGCCCCATCGCCCAGCTGGTACCCAGCTGCGCCACCGCCGCCGCGCTCATCTATGTGGGATTGCTGATGCTTGGCTCCATCAAAAACGTCGATTGGAACGACTACCGCATCGCCGTGCCCGCCTTCCTCACACTGGCCATCATGCCATTTACCTACAACATTTCCTACGGCATCGCCTTGGGCCTGATCTCCTACATCGTCATCAGCGTCTTCTGCGGTGAACGCAAAAAGATCAAGGGCAGCTCGTGGGTGATCGCACTGTTGTTTGTGGCCATGCTGCTGCTGACGCACTGACAATGTTTTTACCCGGCTTTTCGCCGGGTCTTTTTTGTTGCCTTTTTCCAAAAACGGAACCCTCCGGCGAAAAATGACAGGCAGTCTTTTATAAAGAATCATCCGCATCAAAAGAAAGGATGGATGGTTATGGTCAAGTTCAAAAACCTGCTGGGCTGTGAGGAACGCACCGTGCGCTGCGGCTGCATCTTCCTTCCTGCCCGCTGGCGTCACCTCACCCACAGGCCCGCCGAATGGCTGCTGTACCAGCACGATGGCAAATATGTGCTGAAGCTGGGCCGGCCCGCCGTGATCGACCGCATTCGCGAAGGTTCGCATCATCTGGTGCCCGATGCCCAGTGCCAGCGCGGTAAAGTGCGTTTCAGCCTGCTGGGCCGCGTGAAGCTGCCAAAGGCGTTCTGCACCGAAAAGGGCCGCTTTCAGGTGATGGTCATCGGCATGGGCACGCATCTGGAGGTGCAAAGCCTGAAGAATTACCAGCAGACCGCCGCGCAGTGGATGCTGAAAATGAAGCGTTTCCACAAGACATACGTCAGCTGATGAAGGAGGTTTGTGTTATGAAAAACCCTGTCACCCGGCGTCTGCCGGCATGGCTGCTGTGCACGCTGGTGCTGATGATCGCGTTTGTGCCCGTCAGCCTGCAGTTTTATCGCCGCGTGCTGCGCCCTCACGTGCTGGTGCGCTGCTACCACGAGGATCAGGTGCAGCTTACGCTGAGCTATGCGCAGCAGGCTCTTGCCATTCACCATGAGCAGTGCGACGCCGTTTTGGAGATGGTGCGCGCAGCGCGGCAGGGCAGCGGTCCCATGCTTCAGTCCGCCTTTGAAACGGTGCAGAAGGTGTGCCAGACCGTGAAGGCCGAGTCCATCGAGCAGCGCGGGTTGTACTTTGCGAACCTGCTGTACAGGGAGGGGCACGTGTCGCCGTGGAGCCGCCGCGAGCTGGACATGGACAACTATTACGCGCTGATGATCTGCGGCAAGTCCAGCGGTTCGCTCTATCTGGGCCGCTCGCGCACCCTTCTGTCGATGCTGCGCAACGAAACGCCCCTTGCGCAGGAGTATCTTTCCCTGCTGGAGGCAGTAGCGCAGGCCGACAGGAGCTATTCCGCCAGCCTGTACCGCATGGTGTGCTGCTCGCTGGCCGACGAAGCGCACATGCCCGACGACCTGCCCGACGGCCCGGCAATGACCTGTCGCGATCTGATGCATCAGTCAAGCGCGTTCAGCCTTCTCGAATCCGAGCTGGACATACTGGGCGCGACGTATGACCAGCCGCTTCCCACGGTGGCTGTGCCCAGCGCGCAGCCCCAGCCCACGCCCACGCCCCTTCCCGTGCGCTGGTAGACGCAGCCAAAAAAATGTCCCCCACCGAGGGGGACATTTTTTTGGCTTCACCGTACCATAAACCCCACCTTGCGGCACTGGCTGCCGGTGATCTCCGCCTCGGCCTGCAGGTACATGTCCTGCGTCACGGGCTGCGGGGCACTCTGTGCGTTCGTGGCGCATTCGACAAACGCGCGGCTGACCACCTTTTCCACCAGCTCCTGATACTTGCGCAGCGACGTGATGCGCTGGCTGATCAGGCGGCGGATGCTGGCAAGCAGCTCTTCAGCGTCGATTTGCACCATGCGGTAGGCGGGCTGTTTCAGCAGATCTGCGGCATATTTGAGGGTGATGGAACAAATGCGCTGCTCGGTCGGTGTGGGAAAATGGATGACCGTGCAGCGGTCGGCCAGAATGGGGTTGATCTTTTCCAGATCGTTGCCTGTGAAAATGAAGGGGCAGTGCGGCAGACTGACCAGCTGAAATTCCAGAAAATTGTCCTCGATGTCAAACACCGATTCATCTGTGATGGAAAGCAGTTCCTCGTCGATGGGGGCGCGGTGCATGGTTTCGGTCACCTTGTCGATCTCGTCGACGATGTAGCCCACCACCAGCGTGTTGTGGCGCAGCTGCGCCCTGGCCAGCGGGCCCACGTCGGCTGCGTGGAAGGTGGCGCAGCTGCCGGTCAGGCCGCGCGCGCCTGCCACGGCGGGCGCTTTGACCACCTCGATGGGAATGCCCAGCGCCTCTTTGAGCAGCATGCGCGCGGCGGTGGTCTTGCCGCAGCCGGGCTCGCCCACAAGGATGACCGGGCGCATGCGGCCGGTGCTGATGTAATTGACCAGCGTGGGCGTCAGCTGCAGGGCGAGCGGCTCGGGCAGGTCATGCTGACGGCAAAAGCGCATCAGGTAGCGGCACAGCCGGCCGGGGTCCACCTCGCGGCGAAAATAGGCCGGCACGGCAAAGCGCATGTTGTGAAACTGCTCGGCGTAGCGCGCCCATTTGCGCTTCTCAGGCGACTCTCTGGCGTGGTCGCTTTCCCTGTATTCGCGCAGCTGCTGATACGCCTGGGCAGGCAGACCTTCGATGGGCTGCTCAAACCAGCGCAGCGTGCGCCCCGGCGCAGGAGGGGGCTCCTGCGCCGGGGCGGCGGCGGTATTGCGCACGTCAGGCATGGTTCGCCTCCTTTGCAGCGCCGCCGTATACAGGCAGGCACTCGCGCGCAAGGCATTCAGCCTTGAGCAGCTTGAGCTGAAGGATGCAGCGGTGCACGGCGCGGGTATCGTCGTTGTGATAATCAAAGTATTTAAGCAGCTTGCAGCCCATGCGGATAAGCTGCTTGATCGCCTTGGAAGGCACGGTGTGGCCGGCATCGAAGTGCTCGTACATCTGGCCGCACAGGGCGCAGAAGTGCACGGCGTTCAGCTTGGGCATGCTCTCGCTGGGCTCCAGCTGGAACGAGCCGCGAATGCCGCGACGGCAGGTGAGCATCGCCGCGGTGTAGTCGGTGTCTTCCAGCTGCTTTTCAGCCAGCTCGCAGGCGCACATGGTGCAGCGGCCCTGATGGGCTACGGCGTCGTTCAAAACGTCGTATGCCCTGGTCTTGTTGCCCAGCTTCTGCTCGAGCTCATGCTCCTGAAGATAGGGCATTTCCAGCTCGGGGAAACAGCGCTTGAAGTCGTCCAGCATGCGGCGGCACTGGCCTTCGGGCACGACGGGCTTGCGCATCCAGCATTCCAGACAGGCCACGAAGCAGTGCCAGTCCCACTTTTCAAAGGGAACGGCCAGCATTCGCTCAATGTCGGCTTCAGCCGCTTCAAAATCGCAAATGCAGGTGTTGGAGTAGCTGCGGCAGGCGATCAGGGGCATATCGAGCTCGAACAGCTTGAGACCCGCATTGCATACTTCAATGGCCTGATGGTACATATTGCGGCGCATCAGCAGGCTGACGCGCTGGTGGTAATCATCGGCGGTCTGGAGCTTGTACGTCGGGATATAGCTGAACTCGTCGTTGTGGCCGAAAATTTCAGATGCGTCAAATTCGCCGAATGAATCGTCATCATCGTCGCCGGCCAGAGAGAAGTCCTCGCCGTTGTCGATGTCTTCGCCATCGTCCAGCTGCAGGTCGAACGCTTCGTCATCGTCGTCCATGGGGCAGTCGTCGGGCTGCTCTTCATCAGCAGGAGCGCCGATGTCGTGGCGCTTGAGAAATGCGGGGATGTTGTCAAAGGGGTCGGTGTCGTCGTTGTGGTTGCGGATCATGCGGATGTTCTTCATAAGGGGTACCTCCTTTAAGACTGTTCAGGTTCGTCGTGGGGTTCGGGCTTTTCAGCCTCAGCCGGCTCGATGGGCTTCAGCAAGAGTTCCTCATCGCAGTCGAAGGGCAGTTCGCCTTCTGCAAGCATACGGTGAAACTCTTCTGAAAAACAAACGATGTTGCGCTTCTTGCCAGGGAAGTTATTCATGGTCCATTCCTCCTTTTGAACACTGTGTTTCATCGCTGTTCATGTGCAGCGCATCGCTGTACGACATGGGATACAGGCAGCGGTCTTCCTGAAGATGCCGGATGAGGCGCTCCGTGAAGCGCTTATTGCGCTGCAGGTTGAGCTGCTCTTCGTCATCGTGCAGCATGTTGTCGATCTGCTCCATGGCGGCGACCGCTGCGTCAAACAGGCGCTGGATCAGCGGCAGGCGCTCGTAACCGGGCACGTCATCCTCGTAGGCAAGCATCAGGGCGCACACCGCGCCGGCCCGGTCGATACGCATCTCAGCCTCGTCCTCGGCGCCTTCGCTTTCAGCCAGCCGCATCGCCTGCATGCAGCTGTACGCCATGCAGGTGCAGGGAATGACCCAGCTCACCGGCACGCCATCGGCCACGCCAAGGCCCAGAACCGAAACCAGCGCCATGTGCAGGCACACCGTTACGCTGGTGTGGTCGGTGCGCAGGTGCATGTCCTGCGATTCCAGCAGCGCAGGAAAATGCTCCTTACGCGGCTTCATGCTCGCGGCCAGCTTTGCGCCCAGGCGGCATTCGCTCAGCGCAGCGCCCAGGTGCACCCGCAGCTGGTCGGTCAGCGGGGCCTCGTTTGTCATCTCCATCGGCTCACGGCCCGTCAGCAGACGGTTGAGATGGTTTACACGGTCGAGCACCTGCTTGCTGACGTTCAGGTCCTGCTCCAGCAAGCCCTTCTGCGCCATGGTGTCGATCAGAGCCGCCGGGCCGTCCAGCAGCATGCGTTCAAACAGCGTTTCGTACGCATCGGTACAACTGAGCACTTCCATGTAGAGGGCGTCGCCCCTGTCCTCGTACGAAGACGGAAGGTTCTCATGCAGGAACAGGCGGCACACCGCGCCCTGCACGGGACGGTAGTCAATGCAGTTGGCTGTTTCCCGTGCCAGTGCCAGCAGGCCGGGATTGGTAAGCAAGGCATCATCCATTGCCATTCCTCCTTTCTTTGGTATCCTTATTGTATCTGGCAGGCTCTTTTTTTCCGGCAACCGTTCCGTTTTGGGGCGCAAAAAAACCACCCGCTTTCAAAACGGGTGGCAGACTGTCGATAAACCCATTGGGAGGTGTCGGAGGGCCGCAGCCCTCTGACTGTCAATCCGACCTCAGCGACATGTGCGGTGAGGTCGGAAGCCTTGCGCAGCAAGGTTTCCTTGCAGGTTTTCACGGCCGCACCGAAGGTGCAGTGA
>JAFULL010000064.1 GCA_017473345.1 Clostridia bacterium
CCTCGCCTGGGGCTCGCCGGGCGGCGATCGGCGTATGCAAAGCCTTGCTACGCAAGGCTTCCGAAACCCCCGCACATGTCGCTGGTTTCGGAACCAGAGGCGGAGGGCTGCGGCCCTCCGACACCACCCGGGTCTATAAAAGTCTGAGCCGGACTGGCAAGCCAGTCCGGCTTTCAACAAATTACGCTTTTACCTGCTTGGCGAAGGTGTCGCGCAGGCCTACCGTGCGGTTGAACACGGGCTTTTCGGCGGTGGAATCGGGGTCCTTGCAGAAATAGCCGGTGCGCAGGAACTGGTAGGTGGTGCCGGCGGCACTGTCCAGCACGCAGGGCTCCACAAAGCCGTTGAGAATGGTCAGGCTGTTGGGATTGAGCTGCTTGAGGAAGTCGTAATCCTTGCGGGTCAGCGCGTCCTCAGCCTCTTCAGTCTCTTCAACGTCGACAATCTCTTCCACAACGGGCTCGGCTTCTTCGGCGGCTTCCTCGCCGTTGTCAGCCAACAGCGGCTCGTACAGACGGGCTTCGAAGGGCACGGCGTCGATGGCACTTACCCAGTGCAGCACCTTGCCCTTGATCTTGCGATCGGCGCCGGGGGTGCCGGAGGCGGAGTCGAAGTCGACGGTGCAGTACACCTCGGTGATGTTGCCTTCGTCGTCCTTGGCGCAGCCTTCACACTTGACGATGTATGCGCCCTTGAGGCGGACCTCAAAGCCGGGGTACATGCGCTGGAACTTCTTGGCGGGAACCTCCATGAAGTCGTCGGCGTCGATGTAGAGCTCGCGGCCAAAGGTGACCTCGTGGGTGCCCATCTCGGGGTTGTCGGGATGGTTTTCCATGACGAGGGTCTTGGTTTCGCCCTCGGGCCAGTTGGTCAGCACCACCTTGATGGGCTTGAGCACGGCCATCGCGCGGGCAGATACCCTGCCCAGGTCGTCGCGCACGCAGGCTTCCAGCAGGGCGGTGTCGACGGTGGAGTCGGCCTTGCTCAGACCAATGCGGCTGACAAAGTCGCGGATGGCAGCGGCGGTGTAGCCGCGGCGGCGCAGGGCGCTGAGGGTGGGCATGCGGGGATCGTCCCAGCCGCGCACATAACCGCCCTCGACCAGCGCGCGCAGCTTACGCTTGCTCATCACGGTCTGGGTCATGTTCAGACGGGCAAACTCGATCTGGCGGGGACGGGCGGGCAGCATGTGCGCGCTCTTTTCCACCACCCAGTCGTACAGGGGACGGTGAATTTCATACTCCAGCGAGCACAGGCTGTGGCTGATGCCTTCCAGCGCGTCGCCGATGGGGTGGGCAAAGTCGTACATGGGGTAGATGCACCACTTTTTGCCGGTGCGCCAGTGCTCCTTGTACAGGATGCGGTACATGGCAGGGTCGCGCATGACGATGTTGGGGCTGGCCATGTCGATCTTGGCGCGCAGGGTGTACTTGCCCTCTTCAAATTCGCCAGCACGCATGCGGCGGAACAGGTCCAGGCTTTCCTCGACAGGACGGTCGCGCCAGGGGCTGTTCTCGCCGGGTTTGGTGAGGGTACCGCGGTACTCGCGCATCTCTTCCTTGCTCAGCTCGTCCACATAGGCCAGGCCGCGCTGGATCCAGTCCTCGGCGATCTCGTAGCACTTGTCGTAGTAGTCGCTGGCATAGTACAGTCCGCCGGTCCAGTGGAAGCCCAGCCAGTTGATGTCATGCTTGATGGCCTCGACATACTCGGTGTCTTCCTTGGCGGGGTTGGTGTCGTCAAAGCGCAGGTTGCACTGACCGCCATACTTTTCGGCGGTGAGGAAGTCCATGATCAGCGCCTTGCAGTGGCCGATGTGCATATATCCGTTGGGTTCAGGCGGAAAGCGCGTATGAACGCTTTGATAGCGCCCGCTCCGTAAATCTTCTTCCACGGCGTCCCAGATAAAGTTGCTTTTGGTTACGGCAGTTTCCATAATAAAACAGCGCCTTCCTTTCTATAGAGCGTCGAAAAAGCTCTCCTTCGGAGATCTTTTCCGCCGATTGCTTAAGAAATGTTTGCGCCCACGGGCGCAAACTGCCCGCCCGTCCGGCAAAGCCGGACGATACGAATTCAGTCAGAGGGCCTGGGGGCCCTCCGACACCTCCGGAGCAACCAGCCATAAAGCTGTCGTAACGCTTATTATAGAACGAAAGGCGTGCTTTGGTCAAGAAAAAACAACGAAAAGATAGCCCGCTCGGCAGCAGGTGTGTTACAATGCAAACAGACTCATCAAAGGAGCGCACCAGCATGAAAACAAAATTTCTGGTTTTTGCCGACCTGCATGTGGATATTATGCACGACAGCGTCAGGCGCATGGAACAGATCCTTGCAGCCGCTAAAGAAAAGGGGGCCGAGTACATCATCCACCTGGGCGATGTGATGTACCCTGAGGCCGATTATGTGCGCCGCCATGCGCCGCAGGACTTTGAACGCCGGGGAGAGGCATGGTTTCTGTGCGAGCGTGACGGGGAAAAATCTGCCATCCGGCAGATGCTCAAGGACAGCGGCCTGAAGGTGTACGGCGTGCTGGGCAACCACGACATGGACGCCTGCGACAAGTCCACCGCCTGTCGTTACTGGAACATGCCTGCGCCTCATTATACGTTCACCGAGGGCGGCGTGCGCTTTATCGCGCTGGACAGTCAGTTCATCCGCACGGAAGACGGCGACGAGGACTTTGCCTACTGCAACTACCGCCATGTCCCGTGGCAGCAGCTGCACTTTATCCCCGACGAACAGCTTGAATGGCTGGAAAAGACCATTTTCGCCTCCGAAGAGCCCTGCGTGCTGCTGTCGCATGCGGCGCTGGGGGACGATCAGCTGTGCGTGCAAAACCGCAGCCGTGTGTGGGATATCGTGCGCCGCGGCAATGAAAACGGCAGGCGCGTGATCGCCGCGTTCAACGGGCACAACCATGCCGATGGCGTGACCATGCGCTGCGGCGTGCCGTTCATCAGCATCAACAGCGCCTCCAACCTGTGGATGGGCGAAACCTGGCGCACCACGCGCTTCAGTCAGCAGATCTCGCAGGACTATCCGCATATCGGCTGCACTGCGCCCTACCGCGATGCGCTGTACGCTGTGATCACCATCACGGATGAGGAGCTGGCGATGGAGGGCGTAACATCGGAATATGTGGGCCTGTCGCCGCAGCAGGTGGGTCTGCCCCGGCAGATGTACTGCCACGAACCCGTGCCCATGACCCGCTCACGTCGCTTTGAACTGCGCAGAAAATGAAGAGGGCCTTTTTGGCAAACGGCATTCCATTTTCTGCAAAGCTATGTTATAATATCTTCCAAACCCGATTGTTCCCATTTACTGAAGGAGGTTTTTCCCATGGCTGATAAGAGAAACGCCACCAAGAAACTGCCAGTTGTGATTCTGGCCATCGCGCTGGTCATCGCTCTGATCCTTGCGCTGGTCGCCAACAACGGCAAGAACGCCGCCATCAGCGCCAATGAGCAGCTGGCTGCCGTTCTGGACGAAATGAACACCGCCCTGACCGACCTGCAGGGTCAGGTAGACACCGCCAATGCCGACCTGGAAGCCAAGACCGCTGAGCTGGCTACCGCTCAGACCGATCTGGAAGCCAAGGCTGCCGAGCTGGAGACCGCTGCTGCCGCCAAGGCTGACGTGGACGCCAAGCTGGCCGACAGCGAAGCCGCTGCCGCCGAGGCCAAGACCGCTTCTGAGGCTCAGGTCGCTGAGCTGACCGCCGCCGTGGCTGCCGCTGAGGAAGCCAAGGCCGAAGCCGAAGCCAAGATTGCCGAGCTGGAAGCCGCCAAGGCCGAAGCCGAAGCCAAGGTCGCTGCTGCTGAAGCCGATCTGGCTGCTGCCATCGTTGCTTCCGCCCCCGCTGCCAGCGACGCGCTCGCCGGCAAGCTGATCATCCTGCACACCAACGATATCCACGGCAACGCCATGGCCACCGAAGACGCCTTTGGCTATGCCCGCATCGCCCAGATGAAGAAGAACCTGGAAGCCCAGGGCGCTGACGTGCTGCTCGTCGACGCCGGCGACTTCTCTCAGGGCACCCCCATCGTCAACTCCACCTACGGCAAGAACGCTGTGGCCATGATGAACGCTGTTGGCTACGACCTGAGCACCGTTGGCAACCACGAGTTCGACTGGGGCTTTGACAACCTGCTGCAGAACCTCGAAGGCGCCGAGTTCGCCGTGGTCTGCGCCAACCTCATCCGCACTGCCGACGGCACCACGGTGTTCGACGGCAACAAGGTTTTCGAAACTGCTGTCGGCAAGGTCGGCGTGTTCGGTCTGGCCACTCCCGAAACCATGACCAAGGCTCACCCCGACAAGGTCAAGGGTATCACCTTCTCCCAGGCTGAGGCGCTCTACGCCGACGCTGCCAAGCAGGTGGAAGAACTGACCGCTGCCGGCTGCGACGTGATCGTGGCTGTGGGCCATCTGGGCATCGACGAAGAAAGCACCACCAACCGCTCCATCGACGTGCTGAACAATGTGACCGGCATCGACCTGTTCATCGACGGCCACAGCCACTCCACCATCGACGGCGGCGAAATGGTCGGCGAAACCCTGCTGACCTCCACCGGCAGCCACAGCGGCTCCATCGGCTATGTGGTCATCGAAAAGACCGAGGCTGAAGAGGGCGTGAGCTACGGCATGAACGCCGGCCTGTACACCGTTAAGGAGAACGCCGAGGCTGAGCTGGCTCTGGCCGGCGGCCTGACCGAAGACATCGAAGTTGCCAAGCTCGTCAACACCCTCAACGACGAAATCAACGCCATGTGGTCCACCCCCTTCGCCAAGACCGAAGTGCTGCTGGAAGGCACCAAGGCCATCGTGCGCAGCACCGAGACCAACCTGGGCGACTTCGCCGCTGATGCCATCCTGTGGGCCGCCAAGCAGGCCGTGGGCGACGACAAGGTCGACGCTGCTCTCACCAACGGCGGCGGCATCCGTGCCTCCATCGAAGCCGGCGACGTGAACATGCTCATGATGAAGACCGTGTTCCCCTTCGGCAACCAGGTGGCCACCGTTCAGGTGACCGGCGCTGAGCTGCTGGAAGCCCTCGAAGCCGCTACCTTCTGCACTCCTGACGCCGTGGGCGCTTTCCCGCAGGTTGCCGGCATCGAGTTCACCCTCGACACCACCGTGGCCTATGAGAACGGCGAGCAGTACCCCGACTCCACCTACTACGCTCCCGCCAAGCCCGGCGCCCGCGTGACCATCGCCACCGTTGGCGGCGAACCCTGGGCTGCTGACGCTGTGTACACCATCGCCACCAACGACTTCACTGCCGCCGGCGGCGACACCTACTATGCTTTCAAGTATCCCTACACCCAGACCGGCTACAACACCGAAGTGGCTCTGGAGGATGCTCTGATCAGCTACACCCAGACCGTGCTGAACGGCGTGATCGGCGCTGAGTACGCTGCCCCCGCCGGCCGCATCATCATCAAGTAACCAGGGGCTTCACCCCTGCACCCCACCAGGGGCTGAGCCCCTGGACCCCACACTGCGGCCCATTTTATGGGCCGCAGGTTTTTTTATGTGTTTGGGGCTGCTGCTAAGACCGCCGGTCGGCGACAGGCCTCCCGGCTCGCTTGAGTGGTGGCATATATAGCAAAGCAACTCCCTCTACCCACTGCAAAGGGAAAGACGCCATACTGGGGTCTGGGGCTCTGCCCCAGCGCGGGAAGGGGGGATGACGGAGGGAAGCGTGTGCCC
>JAFULL010000065.1 GCA_017473345.1 Clostridia bacterium
CCCCCACGCCGACTCCCATCCCCACGCCTACCCCCACTCCCACGCCGGTTCCCACGCCTACGCCGGTGCCCACCACCAGCCCGCTGCCTCAGCTGAGCGCTGCTGCTGCTGATGCGGCCGCACCTGCCGCGCTGAAGCTGGACGCCACCATTTACAGCGGCGCCAAGACCCTGACGGCCTACAACCGCACCCGCGCCATCAACATGCTCAACGCCTTCACCACCACCGTGGGCGGCAGCGATTATGCCGGCTGGCGTCAGGCTGGCGTGCTCACCTTCCGCAGCGGCCCGCTGCGCCAGAATGCGGCCTACAGCACCGTTGAGGTGGAAAACGAAAAGCTGAGCGTCGTCTGGAGCCAGCCCATCGGCGGCATGAAGACCAGCGAAAGCACCGTTTACGGCGTGGCCGCCCCCGGCCAGCCCGTGATTGTGAAGTGGCCTACCGAGCTGCGTCAGCGCATGGGCCTGTATGATGCGGCCAAGGAAGTGACCGCCCTGAAGGAGACCATCGTCGCCGGTCAGGACGGCAAGGTGTACTTCTATAACCTGCTCACCGGCGAAGCCACCCGCGACGCCATCGAGATCGGCGCGCCCAGCCGCGGCGGCCTGAGCGTTGCCACCAACGGTACGCCCATCCTGGGTGTGGGTCAGTTCAATGCCAAGCTGGCCAACAAGGTTGTCAAGAACGGCTATCATATCCTTAACCTTGTTTCCAACAAGAAGGAAATGCTCATCGCCGGCGACGGCAAGGACAAGAACAGCAACTACAGCGGCTTTACCGGTTCTGCCCTGTTTGACAGCAACACCGGCACCATGATCGTGGGCGGCCAGAACGGCGTGCTCTACACCGCTGAGTTCGGCCCCGTCAAGGATACCTACAATTACCAGAGCAGCGAGGTCAAGCTGTCCACCGCCATTCAGGGCTACAAGACCCTGGCCGGCGAGCAGAAGAAGACCAACACCAACATTGACGCCAGCGTCGCCATGTACAACAATTATGTGTACTACGGCGACCAGAACGGCATCGTGCAGTGCGTTGACGTCAACACCCTCACCCCCGTGTGGGCCATCGACACCGAGGACAACATCGACGCCACTCCCGCGCTGGATGTGGAAGAGGATGGCAGCGTAGCCCTCTACACCGGCAACGCCGTGCTGCTGCGCACCGGCAAGAATGCCGCCTGTGCCATCCGCCGTGTGGACGCCCTGACCGGCGAAGTGGAATGGACCTACGAACTGGCCGACGTTGGCTACAGCAAGAAGCCCGAAGCCGGCGTGTATGCCAGCCCTGTGGTGGGCCAGGGCTGCATCGCCGACCTGGTGTTCTTCACCGTGTCCGACGGCGAGGATCCCTCCCGCGTGATCGCGCTGGAAAAGAAGACCGGCAAGCTCAAGTGGGAAACCATGCTGGAAGGCCACACTATCTCCAGCCCCGTGGCCGTGTACAACGAGGCCGGCGAGGCCTGGCTGCTGCAGGCTGAGCAGAATGGCAAGATCCACCTGATGAACGCCAAGACCGGCGCGATCCGCGACACCCTGCAGCTGACCACCGACGCAGAGGGCGCCGAGCTTCAGATCGACGCTTCTCCCGCCGTGTACGGCAACCTCATGGTTATCGGCACCACCGGCAAGAAGGCCGGCGGCGTGTACTGCATCAAGATCGACTAACGAAAGAGGCGGTCACCAATGAAGATTTATCTGGACGCCATGGGCGGCGACAACGCCCCCATGGCCCCCGTTGAGGGTGCGCTGGAAGCGCTGGGCCTGTATCCCCAGCTCGAGATCGAGCTGGCCGGCCCCATCGAAGAGGTACAAAAGACGGTCGATACCGTGTTTGCCAACGCGGCTGAGCTGCGCAAGCGCATCACCCTGACTGACTGCCCTGAAATCATCACCAACAACGAAGCGCCTGTTATGGCCGTGCGCAGGAAAAAGCAGAGCGCTATCGTTGACGGCATGCTGAAACTGCGCGACGGCAAGGTGGATGCGTTCGTTTCCGCCGGCTCCACCGGCGCGGTGCTGTCCGGCGGCATGTTCCGTCTGGGCCGCCTCAAGGGCATCGACCGCCCGGCGCTGGCTCCGCTTTTGCCCAACGGCAAGGATTTCTTCCTGCTCATCGACTGCGGCGCAAACGTCGACTGCCGTCCTGAGTATCTGCACCAGTTCGCCATGATGGGCAGCGCCTACATGGAAAGCATGCGCGGCGTGAAGACCCCCCGCATCGGTCTGGTCAACAACGGCGCCGAGGCCGAAAAGGGCTGTGCGCTGACCAAGGAAGCCTACGAGCTGCTCGGCGCCGACAAGCGCCTGAACTTTGTGGGCAATGTGGAAGCCCGTGAAATCACCAATGATGTGGCGGACGTCATCGTCTGCGACGGCTTTGTGGGCAACGTCATCCTCAAGTTTATGGAGGGCGTCGCCGGCACTTTGATGGGCATCATCAAAAAGGAGATCTACGGCGACTTCCGCTCCAAGATCGGCGGTTTGCTTGCCAAGCCTGCGTTCCGCCGCGTGAAGAAGGCCATGGACTACAATGAAGTCGGCGGCGCGCCCCTTCTGGGCGTGCGCGGCAACGTCATCAAGGCGCACGGCTCCTGCAAGGGCCACGCCATGGCGTGCGCCATTCGTCAGGCGGTTCAGATGGTGGAGGGCAATGTGGTCGGCAAGATCGAAGCCCTGCTGCCCAAGGATGAGCCTGCCGCCGAATAAAAACGGTTTCACGCAGCACAGCTGCCTGAACATTTTCATACGCTTTCATACAAAAGGAGGATGAACCCCATGACTTTTGAAAAGGTACGCGGCATGATCGCCGAACAGCTGCAGGTGGATGCTTCCACCATCACCGAGAACAGCCGTCTGGTGGAAGACCTGCGCGCTGACAGCGCCAACGTGATGGTCATGATCCTCGAGCTCGAAACCGAGTTCGGCATCGAAGTGGAGGACGAAGTGATCCTCAACCTCAAGACCGTCGGCGACGTCGTCAAGTACATCGACGCCCACCAGGGCTGACGTCCTGGACCCGCTTCCGCGCGCTGTGCGCGCGGGTGTGGGAGAGCTTGGGGCTCCAGCTAAGACCGCCGATGCACACACCTGCGGTGAGCAAATGTACCGGTACATGTGCTCCGCGCAGCGGGGTGCATCGGCTCGCTTGGATGTAGCGATGCTTGTGGCTTACACGCCCTCAGTGGATTTTTCCGCTGGGGGCGTAAGCCGTATTATTGTATAAGGAGAAAATGCATGCAAAAACTGCAAAAGGCACTGGGCTACACCTTTCAGGATGAGGCCCACCTGCGCCTGGCGCTGACGCATCCCTCCACAAAGCTGCCGGACAACCAGCGCCTGGAATTTCTGGGCGACGCGGTGCTGGAGTTTTGCGTCAGCGACATGCTTTACCGCAAATATCCCAATCTTCACGAAGGCGAGCTCACAGCCCGCCGCGCAGCGCTGGTGTGCGAACGCACGCTGAGCGCACTGGCCCGCTCGCTGGATCTGGGCGCATTTCTCATCATGGGCCACGGCGAAGAGCAGACCGGCGGCCGTGAAAAGGCCAGCATCCTCGCCGACGCCATGGAGGCCGTGTTTGCAGCTGTATATGTGGACGGCGGCATCCGCGCGGCGCACAGGCTGATCCTGCACATGTTTGCCGAGGACGAACGGCTGATCGCCTGGCGCGGTCACGACGACAAGAGCGCCCTGCAGGAATACACGCAGGCTCACGGACTGGATCTGCCCAGCTATCAGATCATTGCGCAGGAAGGCCCCGACCACAACCGCATCTTCACCGCACAGGTGAGCGTTCTGGGCAAGCCCGTCGCTACCGGCGTGGGCAACAGCAAAAAGGCCGCCGAACAGGCCGCTGCCAAGCTGGCTCTCAAACAGTTTACCAATCAGCAGTGAGTTTGACATATTTCCTGCGTCCGTGAAACGGATGCAGTGTGGGGTCCAGGGGCACTGCCCCTGGCCGCCGGAGGCCCCCGTAAAAGGAGTTACTGAATGCGTTTATCCAAACTGGAAATATACGGTTTTAAATCGTTCGCCAAGCGCACGGAGATCATCTTTCCGCAGAACGTGACGGGCATTGTGGGCCCCAACGGCAGCGGCAAGAGCAACATCGGCGACGCTGTGCGCTGGGTGCTGGGCGAGCAGAGCGCCAAGAGCCTGCGCGGCAACAGCATGACGGACGTCATCTTCAACGGCACCGAAAAGCGCAAGGCGCTCAACTACTGCGAGGTCACGCTGGTGTTTGACAATACCGACCATCAGCTGAATGTGGCCTTCGACGAGGTGAGTATCACCCGCCGCGTGTACCGCAGCGGTGACAGCGAATATCTCATGAACGGCGCAGGCTGCCGTCTGCGCGACATCGTCGACCTGTTCCGCGATACCGGCGTTGGCAAGGAAGGCTATTCCATGATCGGCCAGGGCCGCATCGACGCTATTCTCAGCCAGCGCAGCGAAGACCGCCGCGTCATTTTTGAAGAAGCGGCGGGCATCAGCCGTTTCCGCGCCCGCAAGGAGGAGGCCGAAGGCCGCCTGAAGAAGGCGGATGAAAACCTTGTGCGCGTGCTTGACGTGCTGGACGAACTGGAAAAGAACCTGACGCCGCTGAAAAAACAGGCGGATGTGGCCAAGGAATATCAGGCGCTGAGCGATACTCTGCGCGAGCTGGACGTGCGGCTGTTTTTGCTGCGTTATGACCGCCTGCATGAAAAGGAAACAGCTGCCGAGCAGGCCCTTTTGCAGGTGAGCGACGCCGTGCGTGAAGCCAACACAGCACTGGAGGAAGCCACTGCCCGCCGCGCCGAGGGCGAAGCGCAGCAGGAGGCCATTCAGCAGGCACTGAGTCAGGCGCACGATGCGCTGCTGCGCCAGAGCGATGCGCTGCATGCTGCACGCGAGGCCCTCAGCGAGATCCGCAACCGCATTCAGAACGGCGGCGAGACCGTGCAGCGCCTCGACAGCGAGGCCGAAAGCCTGCAGGCGCGCCTGCGGCTGATCGAGGCCACGATGACCCAGTCCGACGGCGGCTTGAGCGAGGCCAAAAACCTGCTGGAACAGGCCCGCCAGTCGCTGGAAAACCGTCGCGCAGCCCATGCGCAGGCCACTGAAAACGCCGAGAAGCTCGAAGAGGAGCTCTCTGCGCACAAGACCTATATCATGGAGCGCATGAACCGCATGCAGACCGTGCGAACCTCTCATGCGCGTCACAGCGCCATGCAGCAGCAGATGACTGCCCGCCGCGAGGAGATCGGCCAGCAGATCAGCGCCGAGGAAGCCCGCGAGGCCGAGCTGGCTGCGGCGCTGGAACTGGCGCAGAGCAATCTGCAAAACGAGCAGGGCCGTCTGGATGAGCTGAAGGACGGCGCGGAGGCGTTCGAGCAGAGCACAAAGCAGCTTCTGCAGGACATTCTGGCCCGTCAGAAGCAGATGCAGGAGGATCTGCAGTCCGCCCGCGCGATGGATACCCGTCTGCGTACCCTCAAGGAGCTGCAGGACGGCTACGAGGGCTACCAGTATTCCGTCAAAAATGCGCTGACCTATGCCAAGCGCAGCCAGCTCAAGGGCGTGCACGACGTGGTCGCCATGCTGGTGCATGTGCCGCGCGAGTATGAAACGGCCATGGATATGGCGCTGGGCGCTGCCATGCAGAACATCGTTACCCAGACCGAGCAGGACGCCAAGATCCTGATCGATTACCTGCGCAAAAACCGTCTGGGCCGCGCGACGTTCCTGCCGCTGAACACCATCAAGGGCCGCACCCTCAACGCCCGTGAGCGCGAAGTGCTCAAAATGGAGGGCTGCGTGGGCGTGGCCAGCGAGCTTTGCAGCTACGATCCCATTTACAAGGACGTAGTGGAAAATCTGCTGGGCCGTACCGTTGTGGCCAAAAACCTGGACTGCGGCATTCAGATCATGCGCGCCGGCGGCCATGCCTTCAGGCTTGTTACGCTGGAGGGCGACGTGATGCACTCCGGCGGCTCCATGACCGGCGGCAGCATTCAGCAAAAGGCGCAGAACCTGCTGGGTCGCGAGCGCGAAATGAAGGAGCTGGCCGACGAACTGGCTGAGATCAACCTTCGCGCCCAGAATGCGCAAAACGAGATCGCCGAAATGGAACAGCGCCGCGCCGGCGAAAAGGAACGCCGCGAAAGCGCCCAGTACGAACTGCACCAGCAGGAGATCGCCGTGGTGCGCGACACCGAACGCTTAAAGAGCGCACAGGCCGATATGGACGCGCATCAGCAGCGTCTGGAAGCCCTGCGCGCAGCTGTTGAACAGCTGGATGAAAGTCTGGAGGAGATCGCGCAGGAGCTTGCGCGCATTGAGCGGCAGTCCAGTATGGAGGATGTATCCAGCGAGGAACTGGCGGCAAAGACCGAGGAGCTGTCCGACAGGCTCAACCGCGCCCGCCGCGAACGCGAAAATGCGCAGGAGCTGCTCACCGACGCCATGCTCACTTTGCAGAACGCCGAGCACGACGTCGACCGTCTGCAGCGCGACCGCGACCGCCTGCAGGGCGACAGCGAAACCTGCCGTGAGGAACTGGAAAACCTGCGCGTGAAGCGTGCGCAGGCGCTGGAGGACGTAGCAGAGGCCGAAAGCGCCCAGCAGACCGCCGGCCAGATGATCAGCGCATGCGAACGCCATGTGGAGGAAGCACGCGCACATGTGGATGATACCGAGCACAGGCGCGACCAGAAGCAGGCGGAGCTGCGCGAGATCCAGGGTGATATCGACGCTGCGCAAAAGCTCAGCGCCCACGAGACCGAGCGCATGCACCGTCAGGAGATGGCGCTGGGCCGCATCCGCAACGACCTGAGCACCTTGAATGACCGTCTGTGGAACACCTACGAGCTCAGCTATGCCGGCGCTGTGGAAGCGCGCGACGAGTACGACCAGCGCAATGCAGGAGAAGAACCCGCCCACGGCGACACCCTCACCAGCGCCTTTGACGAAGGCGAGGCCGACCGCGACGCCCAGCGCATCCGCGACCATATTCGCGCCATGGGCAACGTAAACGTGGGTGCGATCGAAGAGTACGCTGAGAAATACGAGCGCTTTACCCAGCTCAGTGCCCAGAAGAACGACCTGGAACAGGCCAAGGGCGACCTGCAGTCGCTGATCGCCCAGCTGCTGGACCAGATGAAAACCGTGTTCGTGGGCCAGTTTACGGAGTTGCAGGGCTATTTTGCCGAAACCTTCACGCGCCTGTTTGGCGGCGGCTACGGCGAGATCAGCCTTTCTGATCCCAATGACCCGCTCAACTGCGGCATTGAGATCATCGTGCAGCCTCCGGGAAAGAAGCGCCAGCTTTTGAGCCTCTTCTCCGGCGGCGAGCGCGCGCTGACCGCTATCGCCATCCTGTTTGCCATGCTCAAGCTCAAGCCCACGCCGTTCTGTATCCTCGACGAGATCGAGGCTGCGCTTGACGATGCAAATATCAGCTATTTTGCCGACTATCTCAAGGAATTCAGCCGCGACACGCAGTTCATCGTCGTGACCCACCGCAAGGGCACCATGGAACGCTGCGATACGCTTTTTGGCGTAGCCATGGAGGAACGCGGCGTGAGCAGCATGGTCAGCGTCAACCTGACCGATTACGAATAAAGGGAGGCACCCCAAATGAGTGAAAAGAAGAGCCTTTTCAGCCGCCTGCGCGAAGGCCTGTTCAAAAGTCGCGAGCATATGGCTGTGGCCATGGACGCCGCTGTTGCGCCTGACCGTCCTGTGGACGAGGATTTTTATGACGACCTGATGGACGCGCTGATCCTCAGCGACATGGGCGCAAAGTGTGCGGGCGAAGCCATCGAGCAGCTGCGCGCGCATGTGGAAGCCAACAAGATCAAGTCTTCTGTGGAAGCCAAGAATGTGCTCAAGGACATTCTGGTCAAAATGCTCGACGCGCCCAAGGAGCCCCTGCGCTGGCCCATGATCATCCTGATGGTGGGCGTCAACGGCGTGGGCAAGACCACCACCATCGGCAAGCTGGCCCTGCGTTTCCAGGGTCTGGGCCGCACCATCATCCTGTGCGCGGCCGACACCTTCCGTGCCGCTGCGGCTGATCAGCTGCAGGTGTGGAGCGAGCGCGCCCGCTGCCCCATCGTGCGCCACAAGGAAGGCGCTGATCCCGCGGGCGTGGTGTTTGACGGCGTGCAGGCTGCCAAGAGCCGCAAGGCCGACCTGCTCATCGTGGATACTGCCGGACGTCTGCACAACAAGAAGAACCTGATGGACGAAATGGAAAAGATGCGCCGCGTCATCGACCGCGAGTATCCCGAGGCCGCCGTGCGCTGCATGCTGGTGGTGGACGCCACCACCGGCCAGAACGGTCTGGCGCAGGCCAAGGCCTTCCGCGAGGCTGCCGGCATCAACGGCATTGTGCTCACCAAGCTGGACGGTACCGCCAAGGGCGGCATCGCCTTCCCCATTGTGCAGGAGCTGGGCGTGCCGGTCATGTATGTGGGCGTGGGCGAGGGCATCGAAGACCTGCAGAGCTTCAACGCCCGCGAATTTGTGGACGCGCTGTTCGAATAATCACCGGGGGACAGAATACAATGATGCTGGGTTCTTTCTTTTTCAAACACAAGGCGCGCCAGGCGCTGAAGGGCAACTGGCAGACCGCTTTGCTGGTCACCTTTTTCAGCGGTATTTTTCTGACGGTTGCTCAGGTGGCCCAGAGCGTGACCATGCAGGACATCAACCCTCTGATGAGCAGCCTGAGCATGACGCTTGGCGCCATGCCCGAAGGGCTTACGCCTGAAAGTGCGCACTATCACGAGGTGCTGGACCTGTACCGCCGCCTCTATGCCGCCGTCACCAGCGTGCCGCAGAGCACCTGGGCGCTGCTGCTGGGCGGCAACCTGCTGGCGCTGATCGTTACGCCCGTGCTCAACGTCAGCCTCAGCCACTACTTCATCCGCCGTATCGATGGCGAGGACATCGGCTTTGTCAGCGGCCTTACCGCAAGGCTGAATCTGTTTTTCCGTTCGCTGTGGCTGTATGTGATCATGGCGGTGAAGATCTTCCTGTGGTCGCTTTTATTCATCATTCCGGGCATCATCGCCGCGCTGCGCTACAGCATGGCCGCGTTCTATCTGGCGGAGGATCCCTCCCTGACGGCGCGGCAGGCCATCCGCAAAAGCAAGGACAGCATGCAGCACATGAAGATGAGCTATTTCATGCTGCAGCTTAGCTTCATCGGCTGGAACCTGCTGATCTCGCTGGTGCAGATGTTCCTGCTGGACATGAATCCTGTGATCTCGCTGGTTGTTGCACAGTTTTTGTCGCTGGCGGTGTCCACCTACATGAATGCATCCTGCGCGGCGTTCTACTGCGCGGTCAGCCGCCCCGGCGGCATGGAGGGCCTTGTGCGCGATGCACGCAGCCATTTCCATGAGATGGGCATGGATGAATCGCCCTTTGATGAAATTGAAGAAAACATGAATGATCAGTCCAACGACGGAGATGATAAACAGTGAGCTTCTTCAGACACAAAAAGCCTGCTGCGCCCACGCTGCCGGTGCTGCGCACCGAACGGCTTGTGCTGCGTACCTTTGACCCCAGCGACGCGGTGGATGTGTATGCCTATGCGCAAAGCGAAACCGTGGGCCCCATGGCAGGCTGGGCGCCGCACAAGTCGCTGGACGACAGCCGCCGCGTGGTGCAGATGTTCATTGAGGCAGGCGACGTGTGGGCGATCGTGGACAAGAGCACCGGGCATGTGATCGGCTCCATCGGGCTGCACAGGGACGGGTCGCGCCGTGTGGAAAACTGCCGCGATCTGGGCTATGTGCTGGGCGAAAAGTACTGGGGACAGGGCTTCGCCACCGAGGCCTGCCGTGCGGTGCTGCAATATGCTTTTGAAGAACTGGGCTGCCCGGTGGTTTCGGTGGGGCATTTTCCCTTCAACCAGAAGAGCCGCCGCGTTATCAAGAAGCTGGGCTTCACGTGCGAAGGCACCATCCGCCATGCACTTGAGCTGCCGGACGGTACTGTGACCGATAACGTGGTGTACAGCCAGCTTAAGGAAGAATACGAGGCCCAGAAGGGCAAGTGAGGTACTTGATATGCCGCCGCTGAAACCATACAGCTCGGACCTGAACTACAGCTACGCCCCGGGTGTGTTTCCGTCGCTGCAGCTGATGCAAAACGCCCCTGAACGCGCCATGCGCCTGCTTTTGAGCGAAAAGGCACAGGGCGAGGGCGTTGAAAAACTGCGCGAGATCTGCCGTGAACACCATGTGCGCGAGGAGATCGCCGACAAGGCGCTCAGCCGCATCAGCGGCAAGCAGAACTGCTTTGCCGCCGTGGTGTTTGAAAAGTGGCAGAGTGAACTGAAAAAGGACGCGCCGCATGTGGTGCTGCACCACCCCATGGACGAGGGCAATCTGGGCACCATCCAGCGCACGCTTTTGGGCCTTGGCGTGGAGGACATCGCCATCATCCGTCCGGCGGCGGACGTGTTTGATCCCAAGGTGGTGCGCGCCACCATGGGCGCGGTGTTCAGCCTGCGCGTGAAGTATTACGAGGACTTCAGCCTCTACCGCATGGAGCATCCCACGCATGCGCTCTACCCGTTCATGCTGGACGGTTCGGTCATGCTGGAGGAGGCTGTGGCCAGCCTGCAGCGCCCCTATGCGCTGGTTTTTGGCAACGAGGGCAGCGGACTGCCTGCAGAGTTTGCTGAAATGGGACAGGCTGTGCGCATTCCCCACAACGACAGGATCGACTCGCTCAACCTGTCCATCGCAGTCGGCATCGGCGCGTATGCGTTCGTGCATGCCGAAAAGTAAGGAGAAAAAACATGTACGAAGAATATAAGGCCATCACCGACCAGCTTGCGCAGTGCATACGCTATCTCAAGGAGGCGGGCCATCTGCGCGCAGGCGCGGTGGTGGTGATGGGCTGCTCCACCAGCGAGGTGGCCGGCGGCCATATCGGCCACAACAGCGTGCCGGAGCTTGGCGACGCACTGGCCATGACCATGATCGATACCTGCAAAGAGCTTGACCTGCACCCTGTTTTCCAGTGCTGTGAGCACTTAAACCGCGCGCTGGTGATGGAGCAGGACGTGCTGGACCGTCTGCGTCTGACGCAGGTGAACGTGATGCCTGTGCCCAAGGCCGGCGGCAGCGTGGGCGCAGCTGCTTACAAGCGCTTTGCGCAGCCCGCCGTGGCTGTGAGCATTCAGGCTGACGCTGCTATTGACGTGGGCGACACGCTGGTTGGCATGCATCTGCGCCCCGTGGCGGTGCCGCTGCGCATGGGCGAGGGCGAAACCAAAGTGGGCCAGGCCCATGTGGTGATGGCCTATTCACGTCTGCCCTTCATCGGCGGCAGCCGTGCCCAGTATCCTGAAAAGTAACAAGAAAAAGCCTCTGTGAAAAACAGAGGCTTTTTGTGACGAAAGGCGGTTTACTGATGCCCAACATACAGGATCACGCGCTGGCGGCGGGGGAGTGGTCGCTGGACGATCACCCCTTTGACGCGCTGGATGCGCTGGTGCTTTCGCAGCTGGTATATTTGCCCATGGAGGGATATCTGGATGGCGGCGGCAGCTGCACCGTGGAAGAAGCGTGGGGTTTTCTGGAAGCGAACATCGATCCGGAGGGCTTTGACCGCTTTCAGAAAAAACGCTGGCGGCTGTTTGAATGCTGCGCAGGCCTGCAGCGCTATCGTCACTGGCGGCTGTGCGATTACGTCAACCAGATCGATACCGAGCGTGAAATGCAGTTTTGCGCATGTACATACCGGCTGCCGGGTGGGCTGAGCTGCGTGGCTTTCCGCGGTACTGACCTGACGGTCGTGGGCTGGAAGGAAGACTTCAACATGTGCTACATGACGGTACCCTCCCAGCATGAGGCAGCGGAATATGTGCGCCGCGCTGCCCTGCGCACGCAGGATGAGTTGCTGCTGTGCGGCCACAGCAAGGGCGGCAATCTGTCGGTATTTGCAGGCGCGACAGCAGATGAAGCAACCGCCAAGCGCATCCGCCGCATCTATGTCTATGACGCGCCCGGCGTGGACGAGGATACCCTTGGCAGCCCCGGGTATGCAGGCGTCAGCGAACGCATTGAAAGTTATCTTCCCGAAAGCAGCGTCGTTGGCATGCTGCTCAACTATCACCCGGTCTACACCGTCGTGGAGGCCAGAACCGTGGGCATCCTGCAGCACGACGCCATGACCTGGCAGGTGGAGAACGGGGCGTTTGTCACCCTGGCTGGAGTCGACATGACCGGCAGGATCACCGACGAGGCCATGCATGCGTGGCTGGCCGGCATGGATATCGAAAAACGCCGCCTGCTTGTGGACACGCTTTACAATGTGGTGGACGCTGCACAGGCCGAGCTGGTGACGGATCTTGCCACCGACTGGCTGGAAAGCGCCGGCCGCATGCTGGAAGCCATTCGAGGGCTGGATGCAAAGGTGAAGCGCGATGTGGTAAAGATGCTGCATTCGCTGTTTTCCACCGGCGCCAGCGAGGTGGTCAGGCAGGTCGTCGCGGCGCTTTTGAAAATGCGCAATGAGGAGCGGAATGGGTGATGATATTCCAAAAGCCCGGAACGATGGTTCCGGGCTTTTGCTGTATTTAAAAATCAGTTTTTTCGCATAAACGTTTCAATGGTCAGGTTGATACATTGCTTTTCGTCCTCGTGCAGGCAGCGATACCGCGTGACCATGGCAGCTTCGTCGGCATTCAACTGAAAAACCTCTGTCGGTTCAATGCGACGTCTTACGTCAGTATGGCCAATCAAATAGTCCACGGAGGTGTTGAAAAAATCGGCAATGCGAATGAGAATAGCGATCTCCGGCTCTATGTTGTGATTTTCATATTTGTTGATGGAAGTCTGCGTAACATAAACGGCATCGGCTAAGCGTTGCTGGCTTACGCCGTACTCCTTGCGAAGCTCCTTTAATCTTACAAGCATGGCTGCCTCACCTCCTGTCAGTAGTTTAACAACTTTAGGGAATAAGATAAAAACCCTTAAAGGTGTTATTGACAAAAACCATAGGTTGTGATATGGTTTTCCTGAAAACGGGAATTCATACAGATCAACGAAAATGAGTTTTCCGGGAAGAAGGGGAAAGACGATGAACAAAAAAATGCGAAACTGGTTGATTGTGTCTTTTATAGCTTTGCTATTGATAACTCCCTTTGAAGTGTATGCTGCTGAAAGCTATACTTTCTATGGGGGAGAAGGTGAAGTAGCAGTTGCATATTTGGATGGGATTGCTGCAGTATATAATTTTGATTATTTTAAGCAGGTAGGCGTAGCAGGATATGGTGGTGACTGGGTTAATGGCGGAAGAGGATATAATTGTGCGTCGTATATCCATAAATATTATCAGGGACTTTATGGAATAGGCGTAACTGGCCTTGGGAGTAGCACTTCTATCCCTACGGTATATTCTGGAAGTGGCTACTTCTATGAAGTTACAGTTCCCCAAAAAGGTGATATTGTTCGATATAACAACTTTACGCATTGGGCGATTGTGGTATCCCAAACAGGAACAACTGTTTCAACCATTTGCCAAAATCGTTGGGATTCGAATACGGCAAATGGAAATTTTCAAGCAACAGCTACGGCATATCCGTATGACAACAATGTAAAAACTAACGATGCCGCATATAGCTTTTTTAGATATTCGGGAGCAGCTGGCTCAAGTGCATTTAAGACTGCTTGGTCCGATGTTTCTGCAAACGACACATCTGCTTCTACCAACAATGTTACCGATACCGACCACGATGTATATCTGGAAGGAACCGTAAAATATACTCTTGGAACTAAGTTGGATGGCGCGGGCTGCTTTCTGTCCAAGACAAAAGCAGATGTTGAGAATGCCGAGCCTGACACTCCGGGCAACGCATTGCATGTATCCGACCCAGCATCATCGTTTGCAACTTCTCCTAATGGATATTCCGATACCTCGACTTATCGTTATACCAAAGTTTTCTATACGGCAAAGGGTACTGGCAATTAAGGATTTAATACAGAACTGGAGCCGGGCGAAACCTATTACTATCGTTTCTATTCTCTGCGCACCGTTGACGGCAAACAGGAAATAGTGAAAAGCGATGTAAAGAGCTTCACTGCCACTGGCACCAAGCAGTATCAGCTGACGGTTCAGGCGGCGACAGGTGGTACGGTCAATACCAACGCATCTGGCAAATATGCCGCAAATACAGCTGTGTCGCTTGTCGCGACTCCCAACAGCGGCTATGAATTTGCAGGCTGGGCCAGCAGTAATGGTGGAAGCTTCACAAGTGTGGCCAGTGCCAGTACTTCTTTCACGATGCCGGCTGCAAATACAACGCTTACGGCACATTTCAAGGAAAAGATTACGCCGAATACTTCGATCTCAGCTGCACCGCAAAACCTTGATTTTGGCAGTCAAACAGAAGGTTATGCTGCACCTGCTGCCCAAACCGTAACCATTACTAACAATGGCAATCAGACGGTGAGGCTGGAACAGCCTGTGGCAAACAATTATACGATCGGTGTGCTGAGTGCCACCACGCTTGCGCCCAATGAAACGGCAACGTTTGCGATTTCCCCCAAAACAGGACTTTCTGTTGGCACGTACAACGAAAGTATTGGTGTTTCGGCATTTGGTGACGTTTCTTCGGCAGGCTTGGCTATAAAACTAAACTTTGCTGTAACGGAAAAGCCTGTCACGCCTAGCTATACCATCACCGCTGCACCCGCTGCGCTGGACTTCGGTACGGTCACTGAAGGTTACGCTGCGCCTGCAGCAAAGACGGTGACGGTCACTAACACCGGCAACCAGACGATCACGCTGAATCAGCCGACGTCGAGCAGCTACACGATCAGTGCGCTGAGCAGCACCAGCCTTGCGCCCAACGGCACGGCTACGTTTACTGTAACGCCCAAGACTGGTCTTGCAGTCGGGAACTGCAACGAGACTATCACGATCTCGACGACCGACAATACTTCCGCGACGGTGAGTGCCAGTCTGACCGTGCAGGCCAAGCCTGTCACGCCTAGCTATACCA
>JAFULL010000066.1 GCA_017473345.1 Clostridia bacterium
AAGGGCGTGCCCACCATGGTGGACGGCAAGGAACTCAAGCCTGTTGAGATGCTGGAGTACCTGAACAAGATTGGCGGCGAAAACGGCGTTGGCCTGTGCGACCTGGTGGAAAACCGTCTGGTCGGCATGAAGAGCCGCGGCGTGTATGAAACTCCCGGCGGCACCATCCTCTACCGTGCGCATCAGGTGCTGGAAACCATCTGCCTCGACCGCGATACCCAGCATTACAAGGAGCTGGTCGCCAACCGCTATGCCGAGCTGGTTTACTTCGGCCAGTGGTTCACCCCCCTGCGCGAGGCTCTGGCTGCCTTCGTCAGCGAGACCCAGAAGACCGTCACCGGCGATGTGAAGCTCAAGCTCTACAAGGGCAACATCATCAACGCCGGCGTCACCTCTCCCTACTCCCTCTACAGCGAGGAGATCGCCACCTTCAACGAGGATCATGTTTATGATCAGAAGGACTCTGCCGGCTTCATCAACCTGTTCGGCCTGCCGATTTCTGCCCGCGCTACCCTGCTGAAGGGCAAGATCTAAAAAATCATTGCAAAGCCCGTCCTGAATGGACGGGCTTTTTGAATGCATGCCTTGACTTTTCGGCGTGAGAACCGTACTATTTTTCATACATTCTTTTCATCAGGAGGTCTGTACCATGCATCATCTATCGGATGTCGGTCCGCATGCATATCCGCAGTTTCAAAACTGCAGCGAAGCGGCTGCGCCGGGCATGAACAGTGGGTTTGACCGCCATGCAGCCGTCAACAACCGCCCCGGCCAAATCGAAAGCTGGCAGAAAATCGCCGATGGACTGCTGCTTTGCGCTGCCGTAACGGCGAAAAAAAGCCGCCTTGCCTATACGCATGAAACATGCATGTATCAGTTCACGCCCACCGAACCTACCGTCGACAGGCTGTGGCTGCACATCGAGCTGTGGAGCCCGGCCATTTTCCGCGTGAAAGCGTCGGACGAAAAGCATCCTGCCGATCCGTTTGCAGGCCTGCCCGAGGAGGGGCGCATGCTCATCGGCAAGCCGCAGGACGTGGCTTTTGACGTGATGGAGGAAGATGCGTTCATCCGCATCCGCACGGCAGAAATGGTGATCTCCGTTGAAAAGGAAACCAGCCGCATCACCGCCGCGTTCCCGGACGGATGCGAGTTTTTTGCCCAGTGCAAAAACGAGTTTGTCACGGCGGATATTTTTGACATGGCCATTTCGGACTGCGGCGGAGAAAAGGCGGTGTTCGAAGCCCTTGAACTGGATCACGATGAGGTGATCTATGGCCTGGGCGAACGCTTTGACAGCATTGTGCGAAACGGCCGCACAGTCGATTTTGACAACAAGGACGCCGTGGGCACCACCAGCCGCCGCACATATATGAACATACCCTTTTATCTGTCCACCAAAGGGTACGGGCTATTCCTCAACAGCGGCGCGCCCACGCAGTGGGACGTGGCTACAAGCGAGATGAGCGCGCTGTATTTCTGCGTGGAAGACAATCGTATGGATTACTTCGTCATGGCCGGCCCTGCGCCCAAAGACATTCTGCACCGCTACTGCACGCTGACCGGTTTTGCCAAACTGCCGCCGCTTTGGAGCTTTGGCCTGTGGATGAGCCGCAACAGCTACACCTCGTGGGATGTGGTGGATGACATTGCAGCCAAAGTGCGTGAAAACGACATTCCCTGCGACGTGCTGCATCTGGACACGGCGTGGTTCCGAAAGGACTGGGACTGCGATTTGAAGTTCTCGCCCGACCGATTCCCCGACCCTGAGGAGCACATGGCAAGGCTGCGTGAAGACGGATTCAGGGTAAGCCTGTGGCAGTACAATTTTATTCCGCCAAACGAAGGCAACACCCATTATGAAGAGGCTGTGGCCAATGGTTATCTGGCCAAAAATGAACAGGGTGATCCCTATCAGCTGCCGGACTGCTGCCAGGGCAGCTGGACCCAAGACGTGATTGTGGACTTTTCCAACCCGCAGGCGCGAAAGTGGTATGGTGACAAGATCGAGCAGCTCATCCGCATGGGCGCAGGCGCCATCAAGACGGACTTTGGCGAAGGCATCCCCCGGCAGGCGCATTATCACAGCATAGACGGAAAGCATTTCCACAATGTGTATTCCCTGCTGTACAATGCCGTGGTCTTTCAGGCAACGCAGCGCGCCAGCGGCGAAAACATCGTATGGGCGCGCAGCGGAACAGCTGGTTCCCAGCGCTGGCCGCTGCACTGGGGCGGCGACAGCCAGTGCACCTTTGAGGCGCTGGCGGGCACACTGCGCGGCGCACTGTCGGCGGGTATGAGCGGCATACCGTTCTTCTCGCACGACATCGGCGGCTTTATCGGCCTGCCGACGGACGAACTGTATGTGCGCTGGGCACAGATGGGCCTGTTCAGCTCGCATTCCCGCTGCCATGGCGTGGGTGACCACACCCATCGCGAACCGTG
This sequence comes from Clostridia bacterium, assembly GCA_017473345.1. GTDB lineage: Bacteria > Bacillota > Clostridia > Christensenellales > Aristaeellaceae > Limiplasma. Next base: position 2,446 of record JAFULL010000066.1, read on the forward strand.
GACCTTCTCGCAGGAGGCCTGCGACATCTTCCGTTTTTATGACAAGCTGCGCTATTCCCTCATGCCCTATATCTACGCCGAGGCGGAAAAGTGCACCCGCACGGGCCTTCCGATGATGCGCGCGCTGGTGCTGGAATATCCGCAGGATCTGAATGTGCGCTATATCGACGACGAGTATCTTTTTGGCGACAGCCTGCTCATTGCGCCGGTGCTCAAGCCGCTGAGCAAGGCACGCATGCGCCGGGTCTATCTGCCCGCCGGTGTGTGGCACGACTATTTCACACACGAGCGCATTGAATCCGGCGGCATGTGGATCGAGCGCGCGGTGGATCTGCAAACCATGCCCATTTATGTCAGGGGCGGCGCCACGCTGCGCTACTGCGCCTGCGACCGCACGCTGCAGCACGGCATGGGTAAGATCGTACGCGAGGAATACTGGGAAAAGTAAAAAGAAAAGCCGCAGGAGCATAACGCTTCTGCGGCTTTGATATGCTTTTACACGAGACGGAAACCGTCCTGCGCCTGCTGCTCCTGATAACGGCCGATCAGCTTCTTGATGCGGTCGTAGGGAGTGAGCAGCTTGCTGAGGCTGCGCTCGTGGTTGAGGGTGGCAATGATGTACGCGGTGTACTTGGACATGTCAGCCTCGATGAACCAGGGAGCGGCCTGCAGTTCGGGCGTGCGGTAGGTGAGGTTGGTGGAGATGATGCGGTGGATGAGGCCCTCTTCGTACGCCTGATGGAAAGCATCCAGGCCGTTGGTGAACAGGCCGAAGGTGGCGGCGGCGAAGATGCGGTTGGCCTTGCGCTTCTTCAGCTGGCGGGCGAGGTCTAGAATGGAGTCGCCGGAGGAGAGGATGTCGTCGGAAACGAGGATATCCTTGCCTTCAACGCTGTCGCCCAGGTATTCGTGGGCGATGATGGGGTTGCGGCCGTTGACCACGCGGGTGTAGTCGCGGCGCTTGTAGAAGAAGCCCATGTCCAGACCCAGCACGGAGGAGTAGAAGATGTTGCGGTCCAGCGCGCCTTCGTCGGGGCTGACGATCATCATGTGGTTGCGGTCGATGCACAGGTCCTTCTGCTCGCGGAACAGGGCCTTGAGGATCTGGTAGCTGGGCATGACGCTTTCGAAGCTGCCGCGGGGGATGGCGTTCTGCACGCGGGGGTCGTGGGCGTCGAAGGTGATGATGTTCTGCACGCCCATGCCTTCCAGCTCCTGCAGCATCATGGCGCAGTCCAGGCTTTCACGGCTGGAGCGGCGGTGCTGACGGCCTTCGTACATGTAGGGCATGATGACGTTGACGCGCTTGGCCTTGCCGCCGATGGCAGCAATGATGCGCTTGAGATCCTGATAATGGTCGTCAGGAGACATGGGCACCTGCATGCCGTACATCTTGTAGGTCACGTTGTACGCGCCGGGATCGCACAGGATATAGATGTCGTAGCCGCGCACGGAATCCTTGATGATGGCTTTGCCTTCACCCGTGCCAAAACGCGGGCAATGGGCCTCGATGAGGAAGTCCTTGCGGTTGGCGCCCATCTGCGTGTACAGAGGGGTGTTGTCTTCCAGAGCAGCCTGCTGCTCATACCATTTCATCAGGTAATCGTTGATCCTCTGGCCGGCTTCTTCGCAGCCGGGCATGGCGATGATACCGAGGGGGCCGAAGGGAACCGTCAGAAGGTCGTTGTTCCAGTTGCTAACAAAGTCCGTCACAGTCATTCTCCTTTTGCTGCTCGCGTGGGAAAGTCATTGTGAGAATCACTCCTAGTATACCGCAAAATATGTCGTATGAAAAGATGCGAGCAGCAAAAAAGCAAACATTTTGTCGCTTTTTGTGAAAAGGTTCCATCTTCGGAGGCACATTCTCATGTATGTTTGTGCATACGATTGCGCAAAAGGGCAATTTTTACCTTCAAAAAGGGGGCGGATCACATGCCGGTATGGCTGGCGGGGGCGTGCGTTGCGGTACTGCTTGCGTTTTCCACACAGGCCATGCAGGCGGCGCAGACGGCTTTGCATGTGTTCGTAGGCGGGGTGCTGCCGGCGCTGTTTCCCATGTCGGTGCTCAGCAGGCTGCTTCCGGCCAATGAAAAAGACGAACATTCCGCAAAAAGAAGCATGCTATGTACGGCTTTGTTTGCGTTTGCGGCAGGATCACCCGCTGCGGCGCAGAGGGTGGGCACGCTGGCTCAAGCGCAGGAATGGCTGTATGCCCTCACAGGGGTCATGAGCCCTATGTTTTTCACCGGCACGCTGGCCGGATGGACCGGGAATGCAGACGCAGCACGGAGAATGCTGGTGCTGCACTGGACGGGTGCAGCGCTGACGGCGCTTATATGGAAATGCCTCATACGGCAGCAGCCGGTGAGAGCACAGCCCTGTACTGACCAGCGCGTGTCCCTGCCGTCAGCCATCGGCATCGCGGCGCAAAGCATGCTTGGCGTATGCGGCGCAATGATGCTGTTTTCCGTGGCGGCGGGCGTGCTGCGTGCGGTGCTTGAACGCCTGCTTCCAGTTTGGACGGCGAAAAACGGCGCGCTGCTGAGTATCGTCTGGGCGGTTCTGGAGATCGGCGGAGGCGCACATGCGGTGCTGCAGGCCTTTTCATCCCCGCCGTATGCGCTGCTCAGCGCCCTGTGTGCGTTCGGGGGATTGAGCATATGGATGCAGAACCTGCTGTCTTGCGCGCAAAGCATACGCCCCGCAAAGCTGCTTGGGATGCGCATGCTTCACGGGGCGTTGTGCTATGGGCTTGGTTTGCTTATTTTTCCTTGAAGATCCAGAACTTGCTGATGACGTAGTTGAACACCATTACAAACACCAGCACGAAGATGCGGTTGACGATATTGCTCACGCCGATGAGCTTGAGCAGCAGCATCAAACCCTGCTCAAACACCAGGAAGCTCACGATGCGGCCGCCGGCGAACTGCGCAAGCTCGGTCAGGACGGAGGCCTTGGTGCCGCCCTTCACCTGAAACACCATCACGCGGTTGATCCAGAAGGCAAACAGCACGGCGATGACCCAGCTGACGGTGTTGGCGATGGACACCTGCATGCCCGTGGCGCGGTTGATGGAGTCAATCACCCACAGGATCACGCTGCCCTCCAGGGGCTGACGGTCGGCCAGCAAAAAGCACATGCCATAGCTGACCACCATGCTCAAAACGGTTGTCAGGCCGCCTGCGATGAGGTAGCGCAACAACTCGTACTGCTTCTGATGTGTTTCAAGGTAATTTCTGATCTTCTGAATCATGAAAAATGCTCCTCTCAGTCTTCCCCGTGATCGCCCCGGGCATAGTCGCAGCCAAGCAGATCGGCCATGGGCAGGGTGACGGGCGTTTTTTTGCCGATGCGCAGGGTAACGGCAGCGTCGTCATAGGCAACGACCTCCACCGTCTTTTGCACCATTTGTCCTTCCAGCAGAAACACGGCGCGGATCTTGCGGCCATGCTCCAGCGCGTAGCGCAGAAACCTTGTCATTGGCGGTATCCTCCGGGTACTTCAAAAATGCGGTTGTACCCTCCGGCGGATTCGAACACCAGCGGGAACATGCCTTCCAGCGCCTGTTCGTTCAGGTCGTACTGGCTGTCGGCGCGCTCATAGGCGCTGACATAGATGTATTGTACCTGATATTTGCGCAAAAGGTCAAGGTTTGCCATGGGATCCTCGTAGAAAGCGGCGATCTCGGCGCGCCTTTCGCCGGTGCTGAAGCCATGGTAGTACAGATACAGGTCGCTGGAGCACAGAATGGTGCGCCCGGCGAGGGAACTGACGGGGTTCAAATGCTGATTGCCGGTGAGGAATACGCTGTGGGGCGGGGTATTTTGCTGAATGTATTCAGCGGTGGCAATGTCCTGCGGATTGTAGGCATGGTAGTCGCTCACGCATTCGCGCGCCACCGTCAGCCCTGCGGAGGCAAAGCATGTAAACACAAACATCGCCGCTATCAGCCGCCGCCCGGGCAGATCCTTCAGGCGGCTGAAAAGCTCCGCCGCATAATCCGCCGCCATGGGCAGGCACAGCAGAAACCACACATAGAGCAGCTTGTTGTTGTCGTACTCGTTGGGCTGGAACAGGATGAACTCCGCCACCAGGTAGATCACAAACGCGCCGCAGGCGATGAGGCGGTGCTGATGCAGGTCGGCGGGCATGGGCTCGCCTTTGGGCTTGCGGCGGCACAGCGCCAGCAGGATGAGCAGATAGGGCAGACCGATGTTCTTGATGTAGAACCACAGGTAGGTATCCACCAGGCCGTTGTTTCCACGGTTGTTGCACCAGTTGAACTGCAAGCGCAGGAAATGGTCGCTGCCGGTGTCCTGCACAAAGGTAAAGGCGATCAGCTGCGGCAGGCTGAGCGCGGCGGCGATGACGCCGTAGATCAGCCACGGGCGGAAAGCAGGCCATTTTTCATGGGAGGTGAACACGCAGTACGCACAGCTGCCTGCCGACAGCAGCACCAGCGCCAGATAGCTGTGCGTGTGGATCAGCGGCATGCCGCCTGCAAACAATCCCAACAGCACCAGTGCGCGCAGACTGTGCCTGCGGCCCCGGCAAAGCGGCGGCAAAAGCAGGTTCAGGCACGGCATGAGCATCGTCCATCCGCCAAGGATGCCGCGCTGCGGCACCAGCATGTCGCAGATGATGTTCACCCAACGCAGGTTGTGCGGATCGGGCTGGTTGGTGGGGGTCTGGTAGTAGCCCTGCATCACGGTGCGCAGGTTGTCCCACATGGAGGTGACGGAGTAACCCTCCACCGTCGCGTCGATGGTATACAGAAAACCCAGACCGCCGTTTAAAAACAGCAGGAAATATGCAAGCACCGCAGCGCCCCGGCGGCGGCACAGCTGCAGGCACAGCACGGCATAGCCGGTGAAGGTGAGGGTCATCATCAGCGTACCGGTCAGCGCCATAGACGTGTTCAGCGGCAGGCCCAACAGCAGCATCGAGGACGCGATGGAATCCGACAGATACGGATAGGCCATGGTCGCGCCCAGCATCAGGCTGTTGTGAAGCGGGAAGCGCGCGCCGACGATGCTGGTGGTCACCGCCAGATGCAGCGACAGGTCGCCGTAGGTGCTCTGGCCCACATGGTAGCTGCCGTCAGCCGCCAGCCGGATGGAGTGCGTGTATTCGAGGTATCCGCCGAGAATCGCCAGCGGAACCACCATCAACAGCGTCAGCCCCAGCATGCGGCGCTCACGCTCGTCAAAGGGCAGCGCTTCGCGCCGGTCACGCAGGAAATACGAAAGCAGGCACAAAAGCAGCAGCGTGCCTGCCGCCAGCGCGTGGCCGGGCATGCTGAAGCGCACCGCATAGGCCCACAGCATGGGCAGCCACATCAGCAGCAGCACGCCCAGAGACAAACCGATGTAGGCGCGCACCACCGGGCGCAGGCGCGGCAAAAGCAGGCGCGCGATGATTACGCCGCCTGCCAGAAAAAATGCAAGGTACAAAATGGAAAGCAAGATACGGGAGCCTCCTTGGGTTGTTACACCGACAGCATCGAGCGGAAGAACTGCACGGCCGTCTGCAGGGTGCCGTCGGTCACGGTGCACATGCTCTTGAGCGCCTCTTCGCCGGTGACCATGAAGGGAGAGAAGCGGTATACGCGGCGGCCCAGCGGCGCATAGAAGCGGCCGTCAGTCACATAGGGGCTGAGGCTGGGCACGATGACCACGCGGTCAAACTGGATTTCGATGGCGGTGGAAAGCGCGTCCCACGCTTCGCCGGAGGGATCACTGCACGCGCTTGCGTCGTTTTCCACGTGGAAGGTGAGATGCAGGTCGTCGTTGCCCGCAAGCTGGCGCAGGTGGTGGCGGTATTCGCTCACCTTCTGCCCGGGGATCAGTGTCTGGATGAACTTCAGTTCACCCGCAGCAGCGGGGTTTTCCGGCGTACCGGCGGCGTTCATGGCGTACACCGTGCGCCTGGACCAGAAAAACTGGCTCATGATGGCGCGCCTGCGCCACAAAAGCCGCAAAAGAGGGAACGTCAGCCGCGGATGGCCGGTGAGCTGGCGCTGCAAAAACGGCGCTTTTTTGGCAAGCTCTTTGAGCATCATCTCGCTGGAGGGACACAGCTTTGCATGGCAGGGGCGGCGCGTCATGCGCGCTGCTGCGCGCAAAAGCTCGTTGACAGGACTCTTGTGTCCGCAGCCGCGGCGCGCGCATACGGCTTCATCCGCCCTGAGCACGCCGTGCATCTCGCCCTTTTCCGTCACGCCCACCAGCGCCAGCGGCGCGTTTTTGGGCAGATACGTGCGGAAGGCGTCCATGGTGACGTATCCGCCGTAGTCCAGCACAAAGCAGGGGGAGATGCTGCGCGCCTTGAGGTGGTCGGCAATGCTCTTTGCGCCTGCGCCGCCGGAAAGACCGTCCATCGAAATGGCCAGCATCAGGTCGCCGCCGGGATGGTAGCCCTCGCCCAGCAGCGCTTCCAGCGCCTCCAGAAGAGAGACCAGATGCGCGCGTGAAAGCGGCACGCTCATGGGCAGCTCGTGCGGGCAGGCGGCGATGGGCGTGCCCTCCGGCGCGTCCAGATGAGAAACGAACACCAAAGGCCCTGCGATGTTTGCACCCGGCATTTCCAAAAGCAATGCGCCGTTGTCAAACGTTTTGGATTCCAGCCGCTCGAAAATGCGCGGATAGTGCTGCCTGAGCACCTCGCGTGCCTGCCGCGCGCCTTCGGGCGAATAGTTGCGGTACAGGCTCAGCCGGCGCAGCACGTCACGCGCGCGGTCGTAGTTGAGGGGGGCCAGAAATTCGGTCATGGGGCTGCCTCCGTTGTGAAAAACATTCTACCTGAATCATTTCGACGGTGGACGGGTTTTGTCCTGCCGTTCAAGCATACGATGAGATAGAACAAACGGAAATAAAGCGCACCTGATTTTCTAATACAATATCCACATAAACCATGCCTGCGAAAATGTTACATTTCCTCCACATGTGGGAGAGGAAAATTCATAATCTTCCCACAAGTTTTCCACATAAAAAGTCTCGTTTTCCACATTTGCTCCGTATGTGGAAAACTTATTCACATGGTATCTGCCCACAGAAAGTTTTCCACAATACGACGCTTTTCCCAATCAAAACGGGCACTTTTTCTGTGGAAAACCATGTGGAAAGTGTGGAAATCCACATGAAAAAGTCTTCCACATCGCTGTGGAAAGAATGCACGTTTGCGAACTGTCCACAGGGGGGGATGTGGAATATTCCACAGGCGTCCCAATCCTTTCTGGCAGCAGGTTTTCCAGCCTGTACAGGTTTGGAAGAAATGATGGATGATGTTTATTCTGTATTGCTTTTTATTCCGTTTTAAACAAAACAAGTCGTCAAAAAGTTCGGGAGGGCTGTGATGAAATCTTTCGTTTACCAAATTGTAACAAAAAAGCTGGAGAACCTGCGTATCTGTACACTGATCGTGTTGTGCGCGCTGGCGGTATGCCTCGTCATGGAGCGCACGGCGGTTGAACCGGCAGATGCACAGGGCGGCGCGCTGAGCGGGATGACCATCGCAGTCGACCCGGGCCATGGCGGATATGACGGCGGCGCGCGCGCACGCGACAGCGGGCGGTGGGAAAAGGAACTGACGCTTGAAATCGCCCTGACGGTGGAACAGGCGCTTGAGGCGCGCGGCGCGCGGGTGGTACTCACCCGCCGCGAGGATGTGTGCCTTTCCGACGGCGACACCGCCACCAAAGCGCGCAAGCGGGCCGATCTGCAAAGGCGGCTGGACATTGCTGATGAAGCCGGAGCGGACGTGTTTTTGAGCATCCACCTCAACGAATACCGCGACCGGGCGGAGAGCGGCCCGCAGGTGTTTTACCAGAAGGGCGGCGACGCAGGCCGCCTGCTTGCGGGAGTGCTTCAGCAGGCGCTCATCGACGGGCTGGATCCACAAAAACAGCGCCGGGCCATGGCGGGGGACTACTATGTGCTGCGCGGAAAGCTGCCCTCGGCGCTGGTGGAGTGCGGTTTTTTGAGCAATGCGCGCGAGGAAAAGCTGCTGATGGACGCGGCATATCAAAACCGCATCGCACAGGCCGTCGCCGACGGAATGGAAAACTATGCGAACTGCCGCCAAAGACTTGAAAAGTAAGCGTTTTCGTGCTAACATGGACAATGCACCAATGTGCATGAAAGCGAGGCGTTCTCCCTTTGACACTGCTTGCGCAGCCCCTCACCCCACAGCAGGCAAAGCTCAAAAATCCGCTTTCGCTGGCCTTTGTGGGCGACACCGTGTGGGACCTGCTCATCCGCCAGCAGCTGCTTTGTTCGCAGGCGCACGTAAACGCGCTGCACAAACAGGCGGTCAGCCGGGTCAATGCAGGCGCGCAGGCCCAGGCCGCTGCAAAGATCGAGCCGCACCTGACCGAGGCGGAGGGCGATATCTTCCGCCGTGGGCAGAACGCGCACTCGCGTCACAACACACCCAAAAATCAGGATCCCTACGCATACAGCCGGGCGACCGGGCTGGAGGCGCTGCTGGGCTATCTGTACCTCACCGGGCAGACGCAGCGCATTCTGGACCTGTTCAGCCTGTGCCAGCCATAAGGAGGTAAGGCGCATGCCCGAAAGAGTACAGCGCGTGGCGCTGGTACGACACACTGTGGACCCCGAGGCGCTCACCGCGCTTGGCGCGCGCCTTTGCTATGCCGGCGGCGACGTTGACAGGCTGCTGAAACTGATTGAGGAAAAAGACCAGAAGGCCTTTGTGGAAAAGATCATGTCCATGGGGCATGAGAGCGTTTTGGAGCATGTGTCGTTCACCTTCCTCATCGAAGGCGTCAGCCGCGTGCTGCTGGCCCAGCTCACCCGCCACCGCATCGCGTCCTTCAGCGTCCAGAGCCAGCGCTACGTCAGCTATGCCGACGGCTTTGGCTACATCATCCCCCCGGCCATCCGCGACCTGGGCCCGGAAGCCGTGGCCGAGTACGAAGCCCAGATGGCCCAGATGCAAAGCTGGTACGAGGGCTGGCAGCAAAAGCTGGGCGCTGCCGGTGAAAAGAGCAACGAAGACGCGCGCTTTGTGCTGCCCAACGCCTGCGAAACGCGCATCCTGATGACCATGAACGCCCGCGAGCTGCGCCATTTCTTTGCACTGCGCATGTGCAGCCGCGCCCAGTGGGAGATCCGTCAGATGGCGACGGATATGTTTGAGCAGTGCTGCCGCGTGGCGCCGGCCATGTTCTCGGACGCCGGCCCGGGCTGTTTGCGCGGCGCGTGCCCCGAAGGAGCCAAGAGCTGCGGCAAGGCCGCGCAGATCCGCGAAAACCGAAACACTTTTCTTGCAAATGAAGGCTTGAATACGAAGTAAGGAGAAAATACTATGGCTTTTTATAAGGATTTTGAAAAGAAGACCCGCCAGGAAAAGCGCGACGCCGCTTTCAGCCGCGGCGGTTTTGAAGATGAAGGCAGCGGCTACTCCAAGGGCCGCAGCTACGGCGAAAAGCGCAGCGATGACCGCCGCCCCGGCTATGGCCGCCGCGATGATAACCGCCGCTTTGGCGAAGGCAACGACAAGAAGCGCTACCTCAACGGCAAGAACGGCTACGGCGAGCATATGCCCCGCAACCAGCGCAGCGAGGAAAGTCGCTTTGAAAAGAAGGACAAGCCCTCCTACGAAAGCAGCCGCTTCCAGCCCCGCGGCGAGCGTTCCTTCGAGAAGAAGCCTGTTCGTCCGGAACGTCGTTTTGAGGACAAGCCCGAGCGCCGTTTTGAGCGCAAGTTCGATATGCCCGAGCAGCCCGCGCAGTACGCCGCGCCCGTGATGGACGACGACGGCGACGTGGTGCCCGCCGAGAACCTGCTCAGCGGCCGCAACCCCATCCGCGAGGCCCTCAAGAGCGGCCGCGACATCGAAAAGCTGCTGGTGGCCCGCGGCGAGCTGTCCGGCTCCGCCCGCGAGATCGTGCAGATGGCCAAAGAGCGCCGCATCCCCGTGCAGGAGGTCGACCGCACCCGCCTGGACGCCATCACCCACAACCATCAGGGCATGCTGGCCTTCGCCAGCGCCTATCAGTACAGCACCGTGGAAGCCATGCTCGAGCTGGCCGAGGAGCGCGGCGAAGCGCCCTTCATCGTGCTTCTGGACGGCATCACCGATCCCCACAACCTGGGCGCCATCATCCGTACTGCCGAATGCGCGGGCGCGCACGGCGTCATCGTGCAGGAGCGCCGCGCCGTGGGCCTTACCCCCGCTGCCGTCAAGGCCAGCGCCGGCGCTGTGGAATACCTGCCCGTGGCCCGCGTGACCAACCTTGCCAACACCCTTGAAGTGCTCAAGGCGCAGAACATCTGGGCCTATGCCGCCGACATGGACGGCGAAGACTACGCCACGACCGATTTCTCCGGCGGCGTGGCGCTGGTCATCGGCGCTGAGGGCGAGGGCGTCAGCCGCCGCATTCTGGATGTGTGCGACAAGACCGTGTCCCTGCCCATCAAGGGCAAGCTGGACAGCCTCAACGCGAGCGTGGCGGCGGGCGTATTGATGTACGCTGTGCTGCGCAGCCGTTAAAAAATGAAACCCCTTCTGTATGTGGATGGCTACAACGTGATCGGCGCATGGCCCCGGGCCAACCGTGAACAGTGGCCGCTGGACGAGTGCCGCGACCGGCTCATCCACCTTTTGCAGGACTACGCAGGCTATACCGACCAGGAGGTCTGCGTGGTGTTTGACGGCTACAAGGCCGACCGCAGCACGCGCAGCATTGAAAGCCGCGCCGAGGCGATGACGGTGGTGTATACCCGTCACGGCGAGACCGCCGACCACTACATTGAGCGCATGTGCCAGCAGCTGCCCAAGTACCGGGAGGCCCGCGTGGCCACCAGCGACTCGGTGGAGCAGACCATCATTCTGGGGCGCGGCGCCACCCGCATGAGCGCGCGCGAACTGTGGCGCGAGCTGGAGCAGGAACGCTCCGCCGGGCGCGGCAGGCACCAGACCCCGTCCGCCCAGCAGCGAACGGCGCTGAGTTCAGCACTGTCTGAGGAACAGTATGCGCTGCTGGACAAGCTGAGACGTCAGAAATAAGGCAGGTGAAAACCCATGACCGAACACGAGGAAGAGATCCTCATGACCGAGCCTGACGAACTGGAACAGGAACGGTTTGAGGAGGAAGAGGAAGAAGAACAGGAAGACGAGCTGGAAGAAATGGACAGCTCGTGGGAAACTGTGCTCAGCAGCCGTTTTGCCGACGTTCCCGACGAGCAGGTCGTGGGGCTTGCGCAGCAGGGCGACAGCGTGGCTGTGGAATATCTGCTGGGCAAATACAAAAACTTTGTGAGGTCCAAGGCGCGCAGCTATTTCCTCATCGGCGCAGACCATGAGGACATCGTGCAGGAAGGCATGATCGGCCTTTTCAAGGCTGTGCGCGATTATCAGGCGGAAAGGCTTTCCAGCTTCCGCGCGTTTGCGGAGCTGTGCATTACCCGTCAGATCATCACCGCCATCAAGACGGCCACCCGCCAGAAGCACGTGCCGCTAAACTCCTATGTGTCGCTCAACAAGCCCATCTACGATGAGGAGAGCGACCGCACCCTGATGGACGTCATCGTCGAGGGGCGCGCGCAGAACCCCGAGGAGCTCATCATTGGGCGCGAAAACCTGGTGTCCATCCGCGACCGGGTGGACAAGGTGCTCAGTTCCCTTGAGCAGGATGTGCTCAACGCCTATCTGGACGGCAAAAGCTATCAGGAGATCGCTGATAAGCTGGGCCGCCACGTGAAATCCATCGACAATGCCCTGCAGCGAGTGAAGCGCAAGCTGGAAAAATACATGGAAGAAGCCCGCGCGCAGGAGGAAGAATAACACCCGACGCCGACAAACATGCCGGAGGTCACTCCGACCTCCGGCTGTTTTGCTTTTTTGAAATGATTTTCAGGAGCCGATACGACCATGCCGGACGAGATCTATGAGCTTGTCGCGCAGGGCGCGCGATACTGGTTTTTGTTTTTGATGGCGCTCATCGCATGGCGCAGCTGGCGATGGTACCGCCGCGACCGCCGACAGGCGAAAAAGCGTCTGAAGCTGCTGCCGGACGCCGGCTTTGTGGGCGAAATGGTGGTGCTGCAGGGCGGCAAGGGCCTTGAGCGCGGCGCAGTTCTGCCCGTGCCCTGCGAGGGCACGCTGGGCGCAGCGCGCACCAACGACCTGTGCGTGCAGGCTGCGGGCGTTGAAAAGCGCCACCTGTGGTTTCGCTACGACGAGGGCCGCGGGCTGATGGTGGAGCCCTTTGGCAAAAACGCGGTCAATGTGGACGGCGCGGATTTTGAAAGCCGCCGCGATCCGCTGTATATGGGCCATGGCTCGCGCCTGTATGTGGGCGAGGCCGAGCTTCGGCTGCGCATGTTTGCAGGCTTTGAGGCCGAGGGCACGGCGCAGCGCCGCAGCGGCGTGGAGGATGAGCCCGCACAGCAGCAGCCTCCGCAGCCCGACGCCCAGCAGATGGCCGCCTATCAGCAGTGGATGCAGCAGCAATGGATGATGCAGCAATATGCGCAGCAGCAGGCGTATCAGCAGGGCTACCAGCAGGCCATGGCGCAGCAGCAGTCCCCGCAGCCGGAGCTGTACGAAGAACCTGCGCCGGAAGATGAAACCGACGTATATACCTACGAAGAGGCCCGCGCGCAGGGCCTTGTGGACGATCGCGCTTTCATGCGCCCGGCAGGCGAAAAGAAGCCCGAGCTGCCCGTGTACGAGCAGCCGCTGGCCGAGCCTGCGCCGCAGTTCTATCCGCCTGAAATGGATGCGGGCTGGGCAGATGAAGAGTATGCATGGGACGAAGAAAATGAGGACGAAGGAATGAATGGGGACGAAGTGATGAATGGGGACGAAGTCCCCGATGCGGCCGAGCCGCCGCGCAGCGCCTATGTGGGCCATGACGAGGCCGAGCGCGCCAAGCGCCGCGTGTGGGACCGCTATCTGGGAGGTGGCGCGCGATGAGCAAACGAAGCCGAAGGGCTGAAATGCAGGCCGCCCGCCGCGCCCGTGCAAGGGCCGACCGCGAACGCCGCCGCGACCCGGCGCGCGCGCTGGTATCGGCCATGATGCTGTTTTACTTCAGCGCCTTTCTGCTCATTGCCCTGCAGGGTGAGATCCAGTGGCAGGGCTTTGCGCTGGCCGCCGCCGTGCCGATGATGATCTACATCGCCACGCTGTGGCTGCCGCGCTTCTTTCCGGCGGACAAGCTGCTGCTGGCCATCGCCAACTTCCTGTGCGCGCTGGGCGTGCTGGTTTTGTATTCCACCGACCGGGGCGCAGGCACCTCGCGCGGCATGCAGCAGGCCATGTACTATGGCATCGGCATCATTGCGATGCTGGTGTGCATCATGATCGTGCGTTACATCCGCCGGTGGAAATTCCTGATGAAGGTGGTCATGATGGGCGCGGCCGCGCTGATGGTGCTGCCGCTGGCCATCGGCACCGAGCAAAACGGCGCCACCAACTGGATCGTGATCGGCGGTACCAGCCTGCAGCCCAGCGAAGTGGTGAAAATCGCGCTGCTGCTGATCCTCGGCTGGTACATGAGCCGCCATCAGTTCTGGCCGTGGTTCCTTTTTGCGGGCTTCAGCCTGCTGGTGCTCATGCTTCAGAAGGACCTTGGCACGGCGCTGATCTACTACATCACCACGCTGCTTTTGTTCTATGCCTCCACCGGCAACCTGCCGTTGACAGGCCTTGGCGTGATCGGCGGCTGCGGGGCGGCGGTGGTGGGCTACAAAATGTTTGCCCACGTCAAAAAGCGCGTGGCCATCTGGCGGAATCCGTGGATCTACTATGAGACCAGCGGCTACCAGATCGCCCAGACGCTGATGGCCATCGCCTCCGGCGGGCTGTTTGGCGTAGGGCTTGGCCTTGGCGCGCCGAGGGTGATTCCGGTGTATTTCACCGACTGCATCTTCGCCGTCATCTGCGAGCAGTTCGGCGTCATCTTCGGTATTCTGGTGCTGGCGATGTACGTCATCCTCATTCTGCGCGGCACGTTCATCGCGCAGTCCTCGCGACACAGCTTCCATGCCATCATGGCCATGGGCGCAACGGTGATGCTGGGCGTGCAGACCTTCATCATCATCGGCGGCGTGCTGAAGATGATCCCCCTGACGGGTGTCACGATGCCCTTTGTGAGCTACGGCGGCACGTCGCTGGTGAGCTGCATGGGCCTCATCGGCCTTATTCAGGGCGTGGCAAGCGTCAATCAGGACGACCTGACCTACGACTATGAGATCAGCCGCTCGCTGCAGGAGGAAATGCTCCTGCCCGAGGCGGACAGGTGAAAACAGTATGAAACAGCTGAAACTGCGCTTTCGCGTGCTGACCCTGCTGGTGATCGGACTGCTGTTTGTGGCGGGCGCGTACGGCGTGTACTCGGTATCCGCCTACGGCAACCGCTGGGTGTCGAGCACGCGCAACACCCGCTACCGCAGCGCCAAACGCAGCGTGAGCCCCGGCGACATCATCGACCGCAACGGCGTCACCGTGGCCACCACCGATGAAAACGGTCAGCGCGTGTACCAGAGCAATATCCTCAGCCGCTCCAGCCTTGTGCATCTGCTGGGCGACGACGAGGGCAACATCGCCAACGGCGTGGAGTCGTTCCAGGCCAATTATCTGCTGGGCTTTGAAACCAGCCTGACCGAACGCGTGAACGCCTTTCTCAAGGGCGAAACGCGCAAGGGCGACAGCATCGCCATCACTGCCGACAGCAAACTGCACACCGAGATCGTGCAGATTTTCCGCAACACCTCCAACACAAAAGGCAAGTGCGGCGCTGTTGCGGTGATGAATTACAAAACCGGCGAGGTGCTGGCGCTGGTCAGCCTGCCGGTGTACGACCCGCAGAACATTACCGCCACCATCAAAAATTCCACCCAGCATCCCTTCTGGAACCGTGCGGTGCAAAGCACGCTGCCCCCGGGATCCACCTTCAAGATCATCACCGCCGTGGCCATGCTCGAAAACATGGCCGATGCGCAGACGCACGTGTTCAACTGCACAGGCGCTACGCAGGTGATGGATCAGGTGATCACCGACTACGGCAACGACCAGCACGGCGAGATCACGCTGGAAAAGGCTTTCCGCCTGAGCTGCAACAACTGCTTTGCGCAGGCGGCGCTGCTCATGGGCGACAGCGCGCTTCGCAAGACGGCGGAAAACTTCGGCTTTAACGACAACTTCCTCTTCCGCGACCTGGTGGTGGAAAACAGCAGCTATCCCACCAAGGACCGCAACAACTTTGAAATTGCATGGAGCGGCGCGGGCCAGAGCAAGGTGGCGGCGACGCCCTTGCACCTGTGCATGATCTCCGCCGCTATCGCCAACGACGGCGTGATGATGGAGCCCCGCCTGCTTTCGCGCGTACAGAGCCCCGCCGGCGTGGTACGCCTGCGCTACAGCCAGAAGGCCTACCGCACCGCCTGCAGCCCGGAGACGGCAAAGATCATCGACGGCTACATGAAAACCGTGGTCAAAAGCGGCACAGGTACCCGCGCGAAGGTGGACGGCCTGACCATCGCCGGCAAAACCGGCAGCGCCGAGGGATCGGCCAACGGGCTGGATGTAACGCACGCATGGTTCACCGGCTACATCGACGACGACCGTTACCCCTACGCTGTGAGCGTGCTGGTGGAAGCCGGCGGCACGGGCGGCAGCGTGGCCGCGCCGGTGGCGCAGAAGATTTTTGAATACCTGCGCGACAACGCCGCAGTGTACTGAGGACAAGCGCATGATCTTCAACGAATTTGCCTATATCGCCCATCCGGATGAACCCACGCCTGAAGCCATGCTTGAGCACAACGGCCGCCCCAAAACGCTGGCGCATGTGCGGGCGGTGGCGCAGGAATGCCAACGCATTGCAGGGACATATGGACTGGATGCATCCAAGTGCCGCATGGCGGGCCTTCTGCACGACGTGAGCGCCGTGATCAAAGCGGCGGATATGCTCAGCTGGGCGCAGCAAAACGGTCTGCCCCTGTGCGAGGCGGAGGAAAGGTACCCCTTCCTGCTGCATCAGCGGCTGTCCGCTGTGGCGGCGCAGCAGGCCTTCGGTGTGGCGGATGAGGACGTGCTGTCTGCGGTGGCCTGTCACACCACGCTGAAGGCGCATGCCTCGCCTTATGACATGGCGCTGTTTCTGGCCGACAAGATCGCATGGGATCAGCCCGGCGAGCCGCCGTATCTTGAACAGGTGCTGCAGGCGCTGGACCAGTCGCTGGAAAAAGCCTGCCTGGTTTATATGGAATATGCAGCTGGCAGTCTGCTGTGTCCGCATGACAGCTGGGTGCAGGCGCTGGACTGGCTGAAACACAAAACCCTGTGAGAAAAACTCACAGGGTTTTTGTTGTGTCAATCGCCGTACGCGGGGTCATTCGCCAGCCCGTCCAGCGCGGTGTAGAGTGCGTCCAGCGCTTCCCAGCTGCGGTTGAGATCGAAGTCGCCCATAATGTCATCCGGGCTGTGCATCAGCGCGGGCCATGTGCCGCCGGATGCCGTTGTGCCGCGGAAACAGTAGTTGACGGCGTCCACGCCGATCCAGTGAAAGGATTCGTGGTCGCTTTCTCCCAGATGGCGCGGAGTGCACCACAGCACGTCCTCATCTTCGGGCGCAAAATAACCGGTTTCTTCCATGGCGGCAAGCAGAGCCAGCGCAGCCCGGTTGCGGGCAGGAGAGGCTTCGCTGCCATCCGTATATCCATCAGCAGTGCGCATGCCCAGCGTATCCATGGACAGCGCACGGTCTTCTTCCTCAATGCCCATCACCAGAATGTCGATGTTGAACGCAGCAAGGCTGCGTGCCCTTTCGTCAGCCGTAAGGCCTGCACAGTAGCCGAGCGAGCCCTGATGGCCGCTTTCCTCGGCAGAAAAGGCGATGAAACGCAGTTCGGTATCGGCATAGGGTTCCATGGCGGCAAAGATTTTGGCCATGGCGAGCATCGCTGCAACGCCGCTGGCATTGTCGCGCGCGCCGGGACCGTGGCTGTCGTAGTGAGCGCAGACGGTCAGGATGTTTGCACCGGGGTTCAGCGCCGGTTTGACGGCGACCAGCGAAATGCTTTCCTCATCGCTCCAGTCGGTGGTGCAGCGGTATTGGGCAAGGGTACCGTCCGCCTCGTTGAATCCCATGCTTTCAAACCGCTGTTTCAGATAGTCCAGCGCGAGCATTTCGCCTTCTTCGCCTACCGTGCGCTCACCAATATCCTCCACCAGCACGCGCATTTCCTCATACCAGAAATCAAAGTCATCTCCGCTGATCTCCAGCGCGCAGGCAGAGGAAAACAACAGCATGGTTGCCATCAGGCAGATCATGCATTTTTTCATCATAAAACCTCTTCGTGTCACGGTATGAAAGCATCACCATAGGCGCAGTCGCTGGCCAGCCCGTCCAGCGCGGTGTAGAGCGCGTCCAGCGCCCAGCGGCTGCGGTCCAGGTCAAAGTCGCCCATGGTGTCCGACGGGGTGTGCATGAACTCCGGCCAGCGGCCGCCGGATTCGGTGGTGCCGCGGAAGCAAACGTTTACCGAATCGATGCCCGCCAGGTGGTAGGACTCGTGGTCGCTCTGGCCCTTGTGGCGCGGGCCGCACCAGGTGACTTCTTCCTCGTCGGCGGGATACATGCCGGTTTCATCCATGCCGGCCAGCATCGCAAGCGCGGCGCGGTTGAAGGCGGGCGCATCAAGGCTGCCGGTCACATAGCCGTCAGGCGTGCGCAGGCCCATGGTATCCAGCGAGAAGGCGCGGTCATCCTCCCAGACGTCGGCCACGAGAATGTCGATGTTGAAGGCGGCAAGGCTGCGCTGCTTTTCGCCTTCGGTCAGGCTTTCGCAGTAGGCGATGGAGCCCTGATGGCCGCTTTCTTCGGCACTGAAGGCGATGAAGCGAAGCTCGGTGTTTTCAAAGGCTTCGTACTGGCTCATCAGGCGGCACATCAGCATCATGGCTGCTGCGCCGCTGGCGTTGTCGCGCGCGCCGGGGGCTGGAATATCCTCCGGGGCGGCGCTGTCGTAGTGGGCGCAGACGGTGATGATGTTCGCATCGGGGTTCAGGGCGGGCTTGACGGCGATGAGCGATATGCTCTCGTCCTGGCTCCACGGCGACTGACAGCTGCTTTCAAGCAGCGTGCCGTCCGCGGCCGTGTAGCCCAGTTCCTCAAAGCACTGGCGCATGTACTCCAGCGCCACCTTTTCGCCGGGCGTGCCGCATTCGCGCGTACCGATATTGTCCACAAGGTAGGTCATGGTTTCATACCAGTAGTCAAAATCCTCGTCGGTGATCTCCAGCGCGCAGGCAGAGGAAAACAGCAGCAGCGACGCCAGAAGAAAGGAAAGCCATTTTTTCATAAAGTTACTCCTTTGTGTTGACCTGGCGGTTCAGCGCACACAGCGCCTCGCGGGGCAGCTTCAGCTCGCGGCGGTCGTAGGTGAGGATACCGTTTAATTCGTCCTCCACGTCGGTCAGCTGGGTGTATACGGTGGCGCACAGGCCCTGCGGAATGGCCGGCAGGATCTCGCGTTCAAACAGGCCCTGATAGGCCTGCCACAGGGCTTCGCGGTCAGGCAGCTTTTTGTAGCCAAAATCGATGGCGTTGAAGCAGTGGCCCTCCAGCCGCAGGTTGTAGCCGCCGAATTCACTGAGCACCACGGCGCGGCTCAGACGGTCCTTTTTGAATTTGTAGGGGCGGAAGTACACGTGCAGGCTCTTGATTTCGCCGATCTTCTGGTCGTGCCAGCCGCTGGCGTGGTCGATGGGACGGGTGGGGTCCAGTTCGAGGATGCGTTCGCAGGCCTTTTTGGCGTCGAACTGGCCCCAGCCTTCGTTGAAGGGCACCCACAGCACCACGGAGGGCACGTCGCGCAGCTGGAGCACGGTCTCTTCCAGCTCGTTCATGTATTCCTGACGGCCTTCGGGCGAGGTGCGGGCAAAGCGCAGATAGTCGCTGTCGCGGTGGTGGATATCAGTCACCAGCGGGGAGGAAATGGTCCAGAAGCGGTACTCGCCGCCGCCGGACACCATGTCCTGCCACACCAGCATGCCGAGGCGGTCGCAGTGATAGTACCAGCGCATGGGCTCAATTTTGATGTGCTTGCGCAGCATGTTGTAGCCCAGATCCTTGGCGGTCTGAATGTCAAAGATCATGGCCTCGTCAGCGGGCGGGGTGTACAGGCCGTCGGGCCAGTAGCCCTGATCGAGCAGACCGTTGTGGAAATACGGCTTGCCGTTTAAGAACAGGCGCTTGACGCCCTTTTTGTCAAAGCAGACCTCCGACTTGCGCATGGCAAAGTAGCCCTTTACACGGTCGGTACCCAGGGTGATGGTAAAGTCGTACAGATAGGGCTCCTCCGGGCTCCACGCACGGAAGCCGGGCAGCTCGACGGTGAGGGGCTTATCCGGGGTGAACAGCAGAAGCCTTCCGTCCACATACAGCTGGCCCTGAAGATCTCCGTCGCTTTCCACAAGGAAGGTCACTTCGCCGCGGTCAAAGTCCGGCGTGACGGACAGCGCCTGCACGCCGAACTGCGGAATGCACTCCATCCACACCGTCTGCCAGATGCCGCTCTGCGGCGTGTACCATATGCCGCCGCGCTCAGTCTTCTGCTTGCCGCGGCTGTGCCAGCTTGCGTCGGTGTCGTCGTGTACGCGCACGATGATCTCGTTGTCGCCGTCGGGGCGCAGATGATCGGTCACGTCGGCGCTGAAGGCAGTGTAGCCGCCCATGTGACGCACAGCCTCGTGGCCGTTGACCCATACCACGGCCTCCTGATCGACTGCGCCAAAGTGCAGGATCACACGGCCTTCGGGGCTTACAAAGCCTGCGGGCAGGCGCAGGTGACGGCGGTACCAAAGGGTCTCGTCCTTGTGCAGGGTGCGGCGCACGCCGCTGAGTTCGCTTTCGGGCGAGAAGGGCACGATGATGGCACCGTCAAAGGCGGAGGGCAGCTCATCGCTTTGGGTGATGGCATATTCCCACGGGCCGTTGAGGTTTAGGTAGCTGTCGCGCTGCAGCTGCGGACGGGGATATTCCGGCAGCGGACAGTCGGGGTTGAGCTCCTCGCCCCAGGGGGTCATGAGGGGCTCCTGCGGGATGGTTTCGTCTTTTTCAGGCTGCTTGAGCGCGCGGGACAAAAGCGCCATGGGAATGGCAAGCAGCACCAGCACTGCCGCCGCGCCCAGGAAAATGGCGGGCGTGGGTACGGTTTTTACCTGACCCAGGTCGATGTAGGTTTCGCCGCCGTGACGGATGAGCGCCGCGCCGATGAATGGGCCAACGATCATGGGAAGCATCACCGTAAAGATCATGCGGATGCCCTGAAAATGACCGGCCTGACCTTCCGGGGTGAGCTGGCGCATCTGGGCGCCCAAAGCGGCGGTGAGCAGCATGTAGCCGCTCATCATCACCATGCCGCAGGGGATGACCCAGCCCATGCCGCGTGCAAAGTACATGCCGATGAGGCCCGCAAGCATCACCACGGCCGCCGGCACGGCAAAGGCCAGCTTGCCCTGCTTGTCGATAGCAGGCCCAAAGATGAGCGATACGCCGCTGGCCACCAGCAGCACTGCGCCCAGCACGATGGCATAGTTGTCAAGCTTGAGGAAGTGCTGCATGTAGATGATCAGGTAGGGGAAGAACACCTGCACCGCGATGGAAAACACGCACATGCACGCAAGCGACAGGTACAGCGGCTTGTGGCTGCGGATGACCGACGGACGGAAGCCGTGCACCAGCTGCGCCATAAACGGCTCTTTGCGCGGATGGGCCTCTTCTTTGGGCAGCAGGAAGATGGACACAAGGCCCGCAAGCGTCACCAGACCGCCGAAAATGAGGAAAAAGCCCTGCCAGTTGCCCGCCTGCGTCATGCCGTCAAACAAACCGAAGATCACCAGCATCGACATCAGCGGCAGAATGGCCAGCACGCTTTCCACCTTGCCGCGCTTTTCGTCGGGGATGACGTCGGTCACATAGGCATTAAACGCCGCGTCGTTTGCGGTGGAGCCAAAGAAGGTCATCACGCAGTCCATGACGATCACCATCATGGCGGCGGCGCTGACTGCGCTTGCGCCGGGCAGCAGCTTTGCCGCGTTTTCCACCGTGATAAAGCCGAACGCCGCCGTGCTCACGCCCCACAGCAGGTAGCCCGTGCAGATGAAGGCCTTGCGCCTGCCCACGCGGTCGCTCACCACGCCCATGAACAGCGTGGTCAGGGTGGCGGCGATGGCGCTTGCCGACACCATGGCAGCGATATGGTTGGGGTCAGTGCTGATGGTATTGTACAGGAACACATTGAAATACATGTTTTCAATGGTCCACGCAAACTGGCCCATCAATCCGATCAGGATCAGGGACAGCCACAAACGTCCGGAAAGTTTTTTCATTGTTTTTTTCGTTCCTTTCCTCGGAAATTGCCAATTTTCATTATACCATTTGAAGCTTTGGCTGACAATGAAAACCTGACGTACAGAAAAACAACCAAAAAACATAGGGAAAAAGCATTGACAAAAAGGTGCATGCGCTGTATCATACCGCCATCACTCAAACCGTTGAGGAAGAGGAGTACCCGCATGCAGGGTGCGTTACAGGGAGCCGTGAACAGTGGAACCACGGCACGCATGGCGGCGGTGAATGGACTTCCGAGGGCGGCGGCGAAAGCAGGTTCTGCCATTAGCTGCCGACGGGATCCCGCACCCGTTATCCAGGCGGCGCGTATGTTGGTACGCGAAAGAAAGCCCGTCTTTGACGGGGAAATTGAGTGGCACCGCGAAATGATCGCCTCAAGCAGAAAGTTTTTTCTGCCTGAGGCGTTTTTGTTTTGAAGGGAGAAGCTCAGCTTTCAAACCAACGCACACTACCGGCTCAAAAAAGAAAGGATGGACGAAACATGAAGAAGTTCGCGAAAGTTCTTGCTCTGGTACTGGCTCTGGTTATGGTTTTCTCCTTTGGCTGCGCATCCGCCAAAACGCTCACCATCGGCATCGCCCAGTTTGCCGAGCATCCCAGCCTTGACAACTGCCGCGAGGGCTTCATTGCAGGCCTTGCCGAGGCAGGCTACGTGGAGGGCGACAATGTGAAGTTCGTCGTGCACAACGCACAGGCTGACATGGGCCTGACTCAGCAGATCGCCTACCAGCTGGCGCAGGAGTGCGACATGGTGTGCGCCATCGCCACCCCCATCGCACAGGCCGCCGTCAACGCCTGCATGGATAACGGCAAGCCCGTCATCTACACCGCCGTCAGCGATCCCGTGGCTGCCATGCTTGCAAACGCAGAAGGCAAGAGCAAGCTCAACGTCACCGGCTCCTGCGACCTGCTGCCTGTGGAGGCGCAGCTCAAGCTCATCCGCTCCTTTATGCCGGACGCCAAGACCATCGGCATTCTCTATACCACCAGCGAAACCAACTCCGAAAGCCAGCTCAAGCTCTACGAGTCCCTCGCGCCCCAGTACGGCTTCGAGATCGTGGCCACCGGCATCTCCACCGGCGCGGACATCCCCCTCGCCGCCGACAGCCTCATCCCCAAGGTCCACTGCCTCACCAACCTTACCGACAACACCGTCGTAAGCTACCTCGCCCTCATCATCGACAAGGCCAACGCCGCCGGCAAGCCCGTTTTCGGCAGCGAGATCGAGCAGGTGAAAAACGGCTGCATCGCCTCCGAAGGCGTGGAATACATCGCCCTTGGCAGGCAGACCGGCAAAATGGCTGCTGAAGTGCTCGCAGGCGCTTTCGCCGGCGACATTCCCTTCTACGCCAGCGAAGGCGGCGACATGTGCTACAACCCCGCCGTCGCCGCTCAGCTGGGCATCGCCATCCCCGAAGCCGACCTCGCGCGCGGCATCGACGTAACGAAGTAAGCAGGGGCGCTGCCCCTGCACCCCGCCAAAGGGATACATCCCTTTGGAAACCCACCTTTGGGCGCGTAATACGCGCCCAATGATGGGATTCTTAAGGGCGGCAGCCCTTAAGCGGAGGTGCAGGAGGCGGAGCCTCCTGCAAGGAGGACACTATGAACGTTCTGATCGGTATTCTGGAAGAGGGTCTGATTTATGCGATTCTGGCGCTGGGCGTGCTGATCACGTACCGGGTGCTGGATTTTCCGGACCTGACGGTGGATTCGTCGTTTCCGCTGGGTGCGGCGGTGAGCGCGGTTTTGACGGTAAAGGGCATGAATCCGCTGCTGACGCTGGTGATCGCGGCGCTGGCAGGCGGCGTGGCCGGGCTGGTGACGGGCATCATTCATGTGAAGTTCAAGGTGCGCGATCTGCTGAGCGGCATTATTGTGATGACGGGTTTGTACTCCATCAACCTGCGCATCGCGGGCCGCGCGAACCTGCCGTTTTTCAACATGGACACGCTGTTTGACAACCCCTTTGTGGACGGGTTTCCGGCGGCGCTGCGGCCCTGGAGCAAGGTGATCGTGGTGTTTGTGATCGTGCTGGCGGTGAAGGTGCTGTTGGATCTGTTCATGAACACCAAGGCGGGCTTTCTGCTGCGCGCGGTGGGCGACAACCGGGCGGTGGTCACCACGCTCGCGTGCGACGACGGGCTGGTCAAGATCGAAGGTCTGGTGATCGCTAACATGCTGGTGGCGTTGTCTGGCGCAGTAATGGCGCAGAAGAACCGCGTGTTTGAAATTTCGATGGGCACAGGCTCGATGGTGTTTGGCCTTGCGGCGGTCATCATCGGCGTGAACATCTTCAAAAACCGGCAGAAGGTCAACTCCTCCACGGCTGCCATCGTGGGCAGCATCATCTACAAGGCCTGCGTGGCCATCGCGCTGTCGCTGGGCCTGATGCCGCAGGATCTGAAGCTGATCACGGCGGTATTGTTCCTGATCATTCTGGTGCTCAGCGGCATGAAGAAAAAGAAGGTGAAGTTCGATGCTTGAGCTCAAAAACGTTTCGAAGGTCTATTCCCCCGGCACGGTCAACGAGCACATGCTGTTTCGGCACTTCGACCTGACGGTTCCCGACGGGCAGTTCATCAGTGTGGTGGGCTCCAACGGCAGCGGCAAAACCAGCATGCTCAACCTCATCTGCGGCTCCATCCCGCTGGATGAAGGGCAGATCATCGTAAACGGGCAGGACATCACCCGCATGAAGGAGCACAAACGCTACCGCACCATCGGCCGGGTCTATCAGAACCCCGCCATGGGCACCTGCGGAAACATGACGCTGCTTGAAAATATGGCCATGGCTGACAACAAAAACCGCCCCTACAACATCACCCGCGGCGTCGACCGCCGCCGTGCGGATACGTACCGCGAAATGCTTGCCGAGCTGGGCCTGGGGCTGGAGGACAAGATGAACGTGCCGGTGGGGTCGCTGTCCGGCGGTCAGCGTCAGGCGGTGGCGCTGCTCATGAGCACGCTGACGCCCATTGAATTCCTCATTCTGGACGAACACACCGCAGCGCTGGACCCCAAGACGGCCGAGATCATCATGCAGCTGACGGGCCGCATCGTGGCCGAAAAGAAGCTGACCACCCTGATGGTCACCCACAACCTGCGCTACGCGCTGGAATACGGCGACCGCCTGTTGATGATGCACGAAGGCAGGATCGTGATGGATCACGCAGGCGCAGAAAAGCAGGCCCTGAAGCTGGACGACATTCTGGGCAAGTTCAACGAGATCAGCATCGAATGCGGCAATTGAGCAGGGCTGACGCCCTGCACCCTTTTCCGCTTCGCGGGATGGGCTGACGATGTTTGTGACTGCGTTCTTTGACCGCCGACGCACATACGGGTGCGTCGGCTCGCTTGGGTGATCGTTTTTTCTCAACCTCGCTCCTGTTTCAGGGGGCGGGGTTTTATGGTATACTTTTTTCGGGAGGTGATGATATGCATTTTGTCAGCGCAAAGGGCATTCTGTCGGCGCACAACGGCATGAACCTGTACCGGGGCTGCACGCACGGCTGCATCTACTGCGACAGCCGCAGCGCATGCTATCACATCGACCATGATTTTGAGGACATTGAGGTCAAGCGCAACGCGCCTGTTCTTCTGGAGGATGCGCTCAGGCGCAAGCGGAAGCGCTGCATGATCTCCACCGGCGCGATGTGCGACCCCTACATGCACTGCGAGGAAGAGCTGGGCCTCACGCGCGAGTGCATCCGGCTGATCGACCGTTACGGCTTCGGGCTGGCCATTCAGACCAAGTCGGACCGGATCTTGCGGGACATGGACATTTTCAAAAGCATCCACCGCAAGGCCAGGTGTGTGGTGCAGATGACGCTGACCACCTATGACGAGGCGCTGTGCAGCATCATTGAGCCCAATGTTTGCACCACGCGCAGACGGTACGAGGTGCTGAAACGCTTTCAGCAGGAGGGCATTCCTACGGTCGTGTGGCTGTGTCCCATTCTGCCGTTTATCAATGACACCGAAGAAAACCTCAGGGGCATTCTTTCCTATTGTATGGATGCGGGCGTGAAGGGCATCATGTGCTTTGGCATGGGCGTGACCCTCCGCGAGGGCGACCGGGAGTATTTCTATCAGGCGCTGGACAGGCACTTTCCCGGAGTGAAGCAGAAATACATCCGACAGTTTGGACTCAGCTACGAATGCCCCAGTCCCAATGCCGACAGGCTGTGGCGCATCTTTGATGAAGAGTGCCGGGAACACGGCATTCTGCATACGCCCGAGGACGTGTTTGCTTACCTGAATGAATTTCCGCAAAAAGAACTGGGCGAGCAGCTCAGCATGTTCTGACGGATCTGTGTTCGCATCTTGTTTTTTCTGTGGAAATGCGGTAAAATTGTTGCAACCGCAATTTTGATTTTTATTCCGTAAGGGAGGATACGATTATGTACCGACAGGTTATTGAAACCGCCACCGACAAAATGAAGAAGACCACCAGCGTCTATCAGGATGAGCTTCGTTCCATCCGTGCCGGCCGCGCCAATCCCCAGCTGCTGGAGCGCATCACCGTGGACTACTACGGCGTGCAGACTCCCCTGACCCAGATGGGCAACATCACCGCGCCCGAACCCCGCATGCTGGTCATCAACCTCTGGGATCAGAAGTCCATTCCGCTGGTGGAAAAGGCCATTTTGAAGAGCGATCTGGGCCTGAACCCCACCAACGACGGCAAGCTGATCCGCCTGGTGATCCCGGAACTGAACGAGGAGCGCCGCAAGGAGCTGACCAAGCTGGTTCGCAAGAGCGCTGAGGAAGCCAAGGTCGCCATCCGTTCCATCCGCCGCGACGCCATGGAGCAGTTCAAGAAGCTGGAGAAGGACTCCAAGATCACCGAGGACGACCGCACCAAGGCCGAAAAGAAGATGCAGGACAAGACCGACGAGTCCATCAAGGGCATCGACGCTCTGTGCGCTGAGAAGGAAAAGGAAATCATGGCTGTGTAAGGTTACGTCGAAAAAACTCGCTTCGCGATTTTTTCCGCCGAAAGCTTAAGAAATGTTTCCGCGCCTGCGCGGAAACTCCCCGCCCTCCCGGCGGAGCCGGGAGATACGAATGCAATCGGAGGGCCTGCGGGCCCTCCGATACCTCCCGAGGGAGAAACATATAAACAGATGCAAGCTACCTTTGAACACCTTTTGGGCCTGCCTGCCACGGCGGCGATCGCGATTCTTGCCTCCTACGGCATTATGGACGTAGAGGTGGTCGCCACCGCAGCCCCGCAGCGCAAAAACCCCTCTCCGGAGGACGCCCTGCGCTCGGACGAGGGCGAACGGTCCGGCTATGCCTC
Source organism: Clostridia bacterium (assembly GCA_017473345.1). Lineage (GTDB taxonomy): Bacteria > Bacillota > Clostridia > Christensenellales > Aristaeellaceae > Limiplasma. The sequence continues at coordinate 29,136 of JAFULL010000066.1, forward strand.
CACGCGCGTGGTGGAGGTCAAGGACGATGGGCGCAAGCTCATCGTTTCACGTTTTTTGACGGGCGATCCGCGCGATCGCGAAAGGAGCGCCAAATGAGCACCCCCACCCTGTATGCGCCCATTGATCTGCAGCGTCTGCCCAAGCATGTGGGCATCATCATGGACGGCAACGGCCGCTGGGCCAAGCAGAACAAGCTGAAGGTGGCCATGGGCCACCGCGCCGGCACTGAGGCCCTGCGTGAGATCATCCGCAACTCCAGCGACATCGGCATTCAGGCGCTGTCGCTGTACGCCTTCTCCACCGAAAACTGGAACCGTTCCCAGGCTGAGGTGGAGGCCCTCATGCAGCTCATTCTCGACTTTTTTCATTCCGAGATCGACGAGCTGGATGAAAAAAACGTGCGCATCACCATTCTGGGCGACAAGTCCGCCCTGCCTGAAAAACAGCGCGAGGCGCTTATTCAGGCGGAGGAGCGCACGGGCAAAAACACCGGCCTCAAGCTCAACATCGCCATCAACTACGGCGGCCGCGCCGAGCTGGTGCGCGCTGCGCAGCTGCTTGCACAGGATGTGAAGGCAGGCGCGCTTTCCCCCGAAGCGTTTACTGAGGAGCTTTTTGCCGACAGGCTCTACACCGCCGGTATGCCCGATGTGGACCTGATGATCCGCACCAGCGGCGAAATGCGGCTGTCCAACTTTATGCTGTGGCAGTGCTCCTATGCCGAGTTTGTGTTCCCCACGGTGCTCTGGCCCGATTTTGACCTGCGCCAGTACCACCAGTGTATCGCGGAGTTCCAGGGCCGCAAGCGCCGCTTTGGCAAACGCGAGGAATAAAAGGAGACCCCTCTCATGAGCGAAGAAACCAACAAAAAGAAGCAGTCCAGAATGCAGCGCGTCGTCACCGGCACGGTGCTGGCGGCCGGGCTGATCGTCATTCTGGCGCTGGGCAAGTGGGTGACGGCGCTGGCGATCGTCGCGGCGCTGTGCCTTGCGGTGTATGAGGAGTTTGGCGCTTTCAGGGCCGGCGGTTACCGCCCGGTCATGTGGCCCAGCTACGCTGCGCTGGCGGTGAGCGTGCCGCTGATGCTGATGCATTCGGCGGTGTCGGTCGCGCCGGTGATGATGGTATTTTCCATCGCCATTCTGTTTTGCGTGATGCGCCGCGAAAAGCCGGAACTGCTGGATGCGCTGATCAGTGCAACGCCGCTGATCACGCTGGTGCTGCCGGGCATGTGCGCCATCGGCGTGCTGGATACCGAGCCCCGCAGCCTGCAGCTGTACCTGCTTTTGATGATGTTTGCCGTGCCCATTCTGGGCGACACCTTTGCCTATGTGGTGGGCAGCAATGTGGGCGGGCCGAAGCTTTGCCCCCTCATCAGCCCCAACAAAACCATCTCCGGCGCCATCGGCGGCCTGCTTGGCAGCGTGCTGGGCGCAGTGGCCGTGGGCCGTCTCTTCCATGCCTTTGTACCGGCCGTTGCCTTCCCGCCCATGTGGGCTGAACTGGTGGTGGGCCTGGTGGGCGGCGCGGCGGCGCAGATGGGCGACCTGTTTGCCAGCATGATCAAGCGTCACTGCAAAATCAAGGACTTCGGCCACCTGTTCCCCGGCCACGGCGGCATGCTCGACCGGCTGGACAGCATTGTTTTCACTGCCATCATCATATACTGCTTCCGCACTTTCCTGCTGTAAAGCTGCGGATCAATTACACAAGCTGTGCCGGGGAGAGCGCTTTTCAGCCGCGCCCCGGCACGTTTGACGAAAAGGAGAATGCATATGAACAAGCGCCGTCTGGCCATCCTTGGTTCTACAGGAAGCATCGGCACGCAGGCCTGTCAGGTCGCGCAGCTGCACCAGGACCGTTTTGAAGTGGTCGCGCTCACGGCCTATGCCAGCCGCGACAAGCTGTTTGAGCAGGTGCGCACCTTCCGCCCGAAGCTGGCGGGTCTGGTGAAGCCCATCCCCATGGACGAGATCCCTGAGGATCTGCACTTCTGCGAGTGGGTGTTCGGCCCCGAGGCGCTCACCCTTGCCGCGCAGTGCGACTGCGACGACGTGCTGGTGAGCGTTGTGGGCATGGTGGGCCTTTCGAGCGTGCTGACGGCGCTCAGGCACCACAAGCGCGTGCTGCTGGCCAACAAGGAGGCGCTGGTGGCGGGCGGCCATCTGGTGATGGAGGCCGCTGCCCGCGAAGGCGAAAACTACCGGCTGCCGGTGGACAGCGAGCACAGCGCCATCTTCCAGTGCCTTGAGGGCGCGGCTGGCAACCCTGTCAGCCATATTGCGCTCACCTGCTCCGGCGGGCCCTTCCGCACCTGGGAAAAGGACGCCATCCGCGCCGCCACGCGCGCGCAGGCGCTCAAGCACCCCAACTGGGTGATGGGCCAGAAGATCACCATCGACTCGGCGACGCTGTTCAACAAGGCGCTGGAGATGATCGAGGCGAAGTGGCTGTTTAACGTCGCGCCCGAGCAGATCGACGTGATCGTGCATCCGCAAAGCGTGATCCATTCCGGCGTGGAATTTGCCGACGGCGCGCTGATCGCCCAGCTGGGCACGCCCGACATGCGCCTGCCCATCCTCTACGCCATGACCTACCCCGAGCGCCTGCCCACCGGCGGCGAGCGGCTGGACCTGTTCAAACTGCAGGGGCTCACCTTCGAGCGCCCGGACGAGGAGCGCTTCCCCTCCATTCGCTTAAGCCGTGAGTGCATGCTTGCAGGCGGCGCGGCGGGCTGCGTGCTCAACGCCGCCAACGAGGTGGCCGTGGGCAAACTGTTACAATGCGGCGAACAGGAAATGATGAATGTGGGACGAATTTTTGACACTGTGGAGGAAACGCTGCAGCGCGTGGGCCATCTGAAGGCGGATACGCTGGAGGATGTGCTGGAAGCCGACCGCCGTGCGCGCGAGGTGGCCGCGTCCCTGCTGAACTGACGTCCTCCGGAAAGGAAAGGGTATGACCATTTTGTATGTACTGCTGGCGCTGGTGCTGCTGGGCGTGCTCATCACCGTGCATGAGTTCGGCCACTTTGCAGCCTCGCGCCTGTGCGGCATCCCGGTAAAGGAATTCTCCATCGGCTTTGGCCCCAAGCTTTTGCAGTGGAAGAGCAAAAAGCACGAAACCCTGTTTTCCCTCAGGCCCATCCCGCTGGGCGGCTTCTGCATGTTCTACGGCGATACCGATGACGACCCCGAGGGCAAAATGAAGGACGACCCGCGCAACTACAACAACGCGCCTGTGTGGAAGCGCATGATCTCGGTGTTCGCGGGCCCGGCCATGAACTTTGTGCTGGCGTTTGTGGTGGCGGTCGTCATGATGACCGCCTACGGCGTGACCATCGCCACGCCCTATGTGGCCAGCGTGGACGCGGGCAAGCCCGCCGCTGAAGCGGGCCTGCTGCCCGGCGACCAGTTTGTGAGCGTGCGCGGGCAGAACATGACCAACGCCGCCGTGCAGGACGTGAGCAATGCCATCGGCGATATCTCGCAGGGCGAGGCGGTCGACCTGACCGTGCTGCGCGACGGCGAGGAAATGAGCTTCACCATTCAGCCCCGGTATAACGAGACCGAGGGCCGCTATATGATCGGCATCACCATTCAGCAGGGCTACGCCGACCTGCCCGGCGGCTTGGTGATCCCGGCTGCGTGGAACATCTGCAAAGAGGCGTCCACGGTGATCCTGAACTCCCTTGGCAAGCTCATCACCACCGGCGAAGGCCTTGACCAGACCGCCGGCCCCGTGGGCGTGGTGCAGATGGTGGCCGAGCAGACGCAGCAGGGCGGGCTGGAAATTTACCTGTACCTGACGGTGATCATCTCCATCAATCTGGGATTGATGAACCTGCTGCCCATCCCGGGCCTGGACGGCAGCCGCCTCATCTTCATGCTGGTGGAGGCCGTGCGCAGAAAGCCTGTCGATCAGAAGATCGAAGCCATCATTCACCTGTGCGGCTACGCGCTTTTGTTCGGTTTGATGATTTATTTTACCTTTAAGGACGTTTTGCGCATTTTTCAGGGTTGACAAGTGATCTGCAAATCGCTATAATACCCACCGTCAACTGAATACCTTATAAAGAGTGGTTGAGGGACGGGCCCTGTGAAACCCGCCAACCGGCAGCAATGCATGGTGGCAAATCCCGCAGCGTGCATACGCTGGCAGATAAGGATGAAATAGACTTTGAGCCTGCATGCGCGCAGGCTCAAATTTTTTACCCCTTTGGACCCAAAAGAAAGGAAAATCATCATGCGCACCGTTTTCACCAGCGAATCCGTTACCGAAGGACATCCTGATAAAGTCTGCGACCAGATCTCCGACGCCGTGCTCGACGCCATCCTTGCGCAGGACCCCATGGCCCGCGTGGCCTGCGAAACCTGCGCCACCACCGGCCTTGTGCAGGTGATGGGCGAGATCACCACCACCGCCTATGTGCCCATCGACGAGATCGCCCGCAAGGTCGTGTGCGAGATCGGCTATGACAAGGGCGAAATGTGCTTCGACGGCAACTCCTGCGCGGTGCTGACCGCTGTGCATGCCCAGAGCCCCGATATCGCCATGGGCGTGAACAACGCGCTGGAAACCCGCGACGGCGAGACCACCTCCACCGGCGCCGGCGACCAGGGCATGATGTTTGGCTTTGCCTGCGACGAGACCGAGGAGCTGATGCCCCTGCCCATTTCTCTGGCCCACAAGCTGTGCAAGCGCCTCAGCGATGTGCGCCGCGATGGCACCCTCAGCTGGCTGCGCCCCGACGGCAAGAGCCAGGTGACTGTGGTGTATGAAGACGGAAAGCCTGTCGCTGTGGACACGGTGGTCATCTCCACCCAGCACGACGAGAGCGTGACCCACGCCCAGATCAGCGAGGCAGTGCTGAGCGAAGTCATCCGCAAGGTGATCCCCGACAGCCTGTGGACCGACGAAACCAAGGTGTACATCAACCCCACCGGCCGTTTTGTGCTGGGCGGCCCTGCCGGTGACACGGGCCTGACCGGCCGCAAGATCATCGTGGACACCTACGGCGGCTACGGCCGTCACGGCGGCGGCGCCTTCAGCGGCAAGGATCCCTCCAAGGTGGACCGTTCCGCCTGCTACGCTGCCCGCTATGTGGCCAAAAACCTGGTGGCCTCCGGCCTGTGCAGCCGCTGTGAAGTGGCGCTGGCCTATGCCATCGGCGTGGCCCAGCCCGTGAGCGTACAGGTAAACACCTTCGGCACCGGCAAGCTGGCTGACGACGTGCTCAGCGCCGAGGTCATGGCCCGCTTTGACCTGAGCCCCGACGGCATCATCCGCGCCCTCGACCTGCGCCGTCCCATCTATCGCCAGACCGCTGCCTATGGTCACTTCGGCCGCACCGACGTCGACCTGCCCTGGGAGCGCACCGACCGTGCCGAGGAACTGAAGCTCATCGTCGAAAAAGCTCGCTAAAGCGATCTTTTCCGACGAAACAGGTTTCTCCTGCACCTGCGGTGCGGCCGGAGAAACCTGCAAGGAAGCCTTGCACAGCAAGGCTTCCGAAACTGACGCGCATGTCGTCAGTTTCGGAATAAAAGTCAGAGGGCTGCGGCCCTCCGACACCTCCCATGGATTGGAAACAAACGGAAGAGCGCATGAAAATGCGCTCTTTTTTCTGCCGGAATAAACCAGAATGCCCCTACTGTACGAAACCGTCAAAATGGTGTACAATAGAGTGGCATATGGCTTTGACGGAGGGAAGTGACGCGCGTGAGGTTCAGGCGGTGGGCTGTGGTGCTGTTTGTGCTGCTGCTTTGGCCGCTGTGCGCCGTCGCGCAGGACACGGGCACCAGCCGGGCGCTGCTCATCGGCGTGGATGAATTTGTGTCGCGCCCCAGCGCCTATCCCAGCTCCGCCAACAATGTGCAGGCCATGCAGCAGCTGTTTGCAGGCGCAGGCCTTGTACAGGAAAACATCCTGTCGCCGCAGGTGACTACGGCAAAGGCGCTGGAAAACGCCATCGCATCCGCTTTTGAAGATGCGCAGGACGGCGACGTCAGCTACCTGTACATCTCCACCCACGGCGTATATCAGCCCGAAAGCGGCCAGCCGCCGGTGCTGCTCTTAAGCGACGGCGTCATCGAGGACGGCGTGACCCCCGCCCAGCTGGAAGCGGCGTTTGACGGCGTGAAGGGCCACAAGGTGCTGATTTTGGATGCGTGCAATTCCGGCGCGTTCATCGGCAAGGGCATGGCGCAGTTCGTGCAGGAAGTCCATTTTCTGGGCGACGATTTCAAGGTGCTCACTTCCTCCGGCGCGCTGGAGGAAAGCTGGTACTGGAGCGCCGGGCAGGACATGGCTGGGCAGGGCGCGTTTTACTTCACGCAGGCGCTGTGCGAGGGCTTGAGCGCCCGCAGCGGCTATCCGGCGGACCGCAACAGCGACGGCGCGGTCACCATGGACGAGCTGTACGATTACCTGCTTTTGAGCCATGCGGCATCCACCCCTCAGGTGTATCCGCAAAACGACGATTTTGTGTTTTTCCGTTACGATCCCGATGCGCCGCTGGCTTCTGCTGAGCGCTCGCCGGTGATGGACGTCACCTTTTCAGGCACCACGCTTGGCCGCGACAGCCGTCAAATCGCCATCGAGTTTATCGCCACGCGGCCCGTGCGCGTCGCCTATCAGATCGTGTATCAGCGCGACGGCAAGTGGCAGTTTGACACGGCGCAGCTCATTTACGATCAGGCCGAGCGCTTCACCGCATTCGGCGATCAGCCGGGCGCGATCTCGGCGGGCCGCAAGCTGCGCACCGTCAATTTAAGCCGCATCGACGCCGACAGCCACGGCTATGTGCTGGTGCAGCTGGTCAGCATTGACGAAGGCAGGCTCACCGTGCACGCGGGACGTGTCATCTGCGTGCCGCCGGGTGACGGCGAAATGCAGCTCACGGCATCTGTCGATACCGTACTGGACATGTCCAGCGGCCGTGAACTGAGCATTTTCATCGGTCACGACTATCCCTGCACGCTCAGCGTAGCCATTGTGGACGAAAATGAAAAGGTCGTGCACCGCATCTGCCACAGGCAGAGCACCCGTCCTATGCAGATCACCCCGGCAGGCAGCGTGTTTTACTGGGACGGCACCCTCAAGGACGGCTCCAAAGCGCCCGCAGGCGACTACCGCGTGCGCGCGCAGGCCCATATGAACGATACGGCGGTCACTGTGCTTTCATCCGCCTTTACCATTCAATAGGAGGTTTTTTCACATGGCAAGCAAGCTGATGGTGGTCATCCCCTGCTATAACGAGGAGGAAGTACTGCCCGAAACTTCGAAGCGTCTGGTCAAAAAAATGGCCGATCTGGAAAAGAAGGGTCTCATCACCCCCGACAGCCGTGTGCTGCTCGTCAACGACGGCAGTCGCGACCGCACGTGGGAAATGATCTGCGAACTGCACAAGGAAAACCCGCTGTTTGAAGGCGTGAAGCTCAGCCGCAACCGCGGCCATCAGAATGCGCTGCTGGCTGGCCTGATGACCGCCAAAGGCCGCTGCGACGTGAGCATTTCCATGGACGCCGACCTGCAGGACGACATGGATGCGATGGACCGTTTCCTGGAAAAGTACGAGGAGGGCTGCGACATCGTATACGGCGTGCGCAACAAGCGCGACACCGACACCTTCTTCAAGCGCGAAACGGCGCTGATGTTCTACCGCCTCATGAAGGCGCTGGGCGTGGACATCACCTTCAACCACGCCGACTACCGTTTGATGAGCAACCGCGCGCTGGAGGCGCTGAGCCAGATTGAAGAGGTCAACCTGTTCCTGCGCGGCCTTGCGCCGCTGGTGGGCTTCCAGAGCGATGTGGTGTATTACGACCGCTCCGAGCGCTTTGCGGGCGAAAGCAAGTATCCCTTTAAAAAGATGCTGGCCTTCGCCATCGACGGCATCACCAGCTTCTCCGTAAAGCCCCTGCGCCTCATCACCACGGTGGGCCTGGTGATCTTTGTGGTGTCGCTGTTGATGCTTTTGTATGCTCTCATCAGCTGGATTACCGGCAACGCCGTGCTTGGCTGGACCAGCACGCTGGCCTCCATCTGGATGATCGGCGGCATTCAGCTGCTGTGCATGGGCGTCATCGGCGAGTACATCGGCAAGATCTACAATGAAACCAAGCGTCGTCCGCGCTTTATCATTGAACGCTATCTCAACGACCGCGGCGACGACCCGGTGGTGGACAAGCGATAAACGAAAAAGGAACGCGAAAGCGTTCCTTTTAGACTGCCGATAAACCCATTGGGAGGTGTCGGAGGGCCGCAGCCCTCTGACTGTCAATCCGACCTCAGCGACATGTGCGGTGAGGTCGGAAGCCTTGCGCAGCAAGGTTTCCTTGCAGGTTTTCACGGCCGCACCGAAGGTGCAGTGA
>JAFULL010000013.1 GCA_017473345.1 Clostridia bacterium
AAGGCTTCAAATGCTAAGATGCTTCTTTTCATTGGTTGATTATTCACCTCCGTTTTCCAATTCAAGAAACACTACTTAAGTTTGATTTGAATAAAAACCCCGGCATGCTCTGTGATGGATCACTGAACAATGCCGGGGTTTGCTCTATTCAGTTATTGGCTGCACTTTACTCCTTTCTGCGGCTGCAGCTGCCGCGAATCATCAGCTCGTTCACATGGTTCGTTGGGTGGTTGAAATCGGCGAACACCAGTGTTTTCAAGGGCTTTCTGACTTGGGTTTATTATAGCGAAAGCGTCAATTCTGCGCACGATGCCTGTTGCACGCAATGTTTCCAGCCTCCTTGCACGGCACGGCCTGTTTTTGCCTGCCGTTTGCTTTGCATACCTAGTATGGAATTTTGCGGGCGGTTGATACGCAGGGAACATATGGAATTGTCAGAGCTGTTTTTGGGGCTTGATTCTGCCTGCAAAAAGTGGATAATGGTATCAAGAGGTGATCGAACGTGTTCCACATTCTGGTGGTCGATGACGACCGCAGCACACGGCTGTTTATGCGTGCGCTGCTCGAGGCTGAACGCTACAGCGTCTCGCTTGCACAAAACGGCGTAGAGGCGCTGGATGTGCTGGAAAAGCAGCACGTTGATCTTGTGGTGCTTGATGTGATGATGCCGCAGATGGACGGCTATGAATTTACCCGTCAGGTACGCAGCGCCAACAACAATTTGCCCATCCTGATGGTTTCGGCCAAGCAGCTGCCGGCAGACCGCAGCCGCGGTTTTGTAGCCGGTACAGATGATTTTATGGTCAAACCTGTCGATGAAGAAGAACTGCTGTGGCGCATTAAAGCGCTGCTGCGCCGAGCACGCATTGCCAGTGACCGCGAAATCGTCATCGGCCCTGTCACGCTGGCTTACGATTCGCTGACCGTCAGACGCGACGGTGAAGAGATCCAGCTGCCGCAGAAAGAGTTTCTGCTGCTTTACAAGCTGCTCTCCTCTCCCGGCAAAATTTTCACCCGCATTGAACTGATGGATGAGATCTGGGGTGCGGACAGCGAAACCGGCTGGGAAACAGTCACCGTGCATATTGGCCGCCTGCGCAGGCGTTTTGAAGGCTGGACAGAGTTTGAGCTGCAGGCTGTGCGAGGCCTTGGCTACAGGGCGGTGAAGCATGTATGAAGCTTATTAAATGGGAACCCAGTCTCAGGGCCACCAAATGGGCTCTGCGCATCTGCGTATTTCTGATCCTGTTTGTTACCATCACCTGCTTTACCAGTCTGGAGCTGATCTTTACTCATTTCGGCTGGTTGCAGGGAGACGAAGACGCCCTGCAGTTTTTGCCCCTGTTTGTCAGCGCTGTTATCAGCCTGCCCATCGGTGCCCTGCTTACAACGCTCATGCTGCATTTTCCGCTCAAACCGGTCAACAAGCTGCTGCAGGGCATGAAACGGCTTGCAAGCGGCCATTTCGAAGAGCGGCTGCACTTCAAACGTTCCACAGGCCTCAACGAGATTGCCGACACCTTCAACACACTGGCTAGCGAACTGCAGAATACTGAGATGCTGCGTTCGGACTTCGTCAACAATTTTTCACACGAATTCAAAACGCCTATCGTTTCTGTACGCGGGTTTGCAAAGCTGCTGCAGCGCGACGACCTCACCGCCGAGCAGCGCCATGAATATCTGGATATCATCGTGGACGAAACCACGCGTCTGGCCAACATGGCAACCAATGTTCTCAACCTGACCCGACTGGAAAACCAATCCATTCTCAGCAGTGTGAGCCGTTTTAATCTGTCCGAACAGCTGCGGCGGTGCATCCTGCTGATGGAAAAGAAATGGACGGCAAAACAGCTGACGATTTCTGCCGATTTTTCGGAACACATGATCAGCGGAGACGAGGAACTGCTGAAAGAGGTATGGGTCAATCTGCTGGACAATGCCATTAAATTCTCGCCCGAAGGCGCAGAAGTAAAAGTAGAAATCAGGCACAAACTTGGACAGTTGTATGTGTCGTTCACCAATCATGGCCCTGAAATACCCGCAGACGAGCAGAAACGCCTCTTCGACAAGTTCTGGCAAAGCGACTCTTCTCATGCTGCAGAAGGCACAGGCATTGGCCTTTCGCTGGTCAAGCGCATTGTGGAGCTGCACAAGGGCAAAGTCTCTGTAGAAAGCGATCCTGCGCAAACCATTTTTCACGTCATTCTTCCCGAACTTCCCCGATAACGGGGAAGTTTTTTGTTGATTTTCTCAACACAGTTTCTTTTCAGTTTATGATGATGTGGTACAGTAAATACGCTATATTGAGCATTTATGCGCAAAAGGAGTTGCCTATGCTTCGAATTGTCACTGATACCGCTTCTGACATCACGCTTGCTCAGGCTGAAGCTTTGGGCGTGGACATGGTCTCCCTTGAGATCACCTTTGAAGACGGTCCCTGTCCCCAGTCTACCGAGGAAGATTTTCGCATCTTTTATGAGCGTCTTTCCCGCTGCAGCGAGCTGCCTGTCACCAGTCGTCCTGCCCCCGACAGCTATCTGCGTATCTTCCTGGATGCAAAAGCCAAGGGCGAAGAGGTTCTGGTGCTCAGCGTTTCCAGCGGCCTGAGCGGCACCATCGAATCCGCCTTCACGGCAAAAGGCATGGCTGAGTACGATAAGATCACTATCGTAGACACGCAGCAGGCCATTCTGACCCAGCGCATGCTGGTGGAATATGCCGTGCAGCTGCGTCAGGAAGGCCACGATGCTGCCTCCATTACTGAAAAAGTTGTGGAGATGAGCAAAAATCTGGTCGTTTGCGGCGTGGTCGGCACGCTGAAATATCTGCGCAAGGGAGGCCGCATTCCTGCAAGCCTGGCTGTGGTTGGCTCGATGCTGCACATCAAGCCGGTCATCGTGCTGGAGGATGGCATCCTCAAAACCCTTGGCAAGGCACGCGGACATGCAGCGGGGCTTGGCCTGCTTCAAAAACGCATTGAGGCCGACGGCGTCAATACGGCGTATCCGGTTTACTTCGGCTACACCAGCGATAAGACGCTTACCCAGCAGGCGATGGAAAAATTCAGCCAGCAGTATGGCTGGGATCATACCCGCATGCATGCGATAGGCGGCATCATCGGCACCCACTGCGGCACGGATTGTGTGGCTGTGGCCTATGTGAAAAACAACTGATATACATACAAAAGGAACGGCAGTTCAAACTGCCGTTCCTTTTTGATTGCTTTTATTCAGCGTTCTTGTAAGTGGCTTTTACAGTAGCGTCGGTACCCTTCATATAGAAAGTGGTATCAGGGCTGATGCTGCTGTAGAAATTGCCGCTGCCGCTTACCAGTTCCCATTTGTCGAACATCTGACCTTCGGGAGCAGCATCGGCCTTAATGGAAACGATGTCGGTTCCAAGCAGACCACTCTGGCCGCCGCTGCCGTTTTCAACCGTCAGCGTGCATGTGGGAATGGCCTTGTAGGTGGCCTTGATCACCACATCCGCACCCTTCAGGTAGAAGGTGGTGGATGCATTGGCGCTGCTGTGGAAGTTGCCGCTTCCGTTCACCAGCTCCCATCTGTCGAACATCATGCCCGCTGCAGGCTCATCCGCCTTGACGGAAACAGCTGCGTCCGCTGCCAGACCGTTCTGATCGCCGCTGCCGTTTTCAACCGTCAGGCTGAAGGTAGGCACAACGGTTTCAGGTTCGGGTTCAGGTTCCGGTTCAGGTTCCGGTTCGGGTTCGGGTTCGGGAATCGGTGCGCTGAAGGTGGACACGGTGCTCGGCGCATCCGTAAAGAACGCCTGTACCGTTGCATCGGTACCATTAAGATAGAAGTCGGTCGTTTCACTCTTGCTGTTGTAGAAGTTGCCGTTGCCCTTCATGAGCTGCCAGTGACTGAACACCTTGCCGGACGGCACTTCCGCAGTGATCCTCACCCTGGCGTCGGCTGCCAGGCCCTCCGAATCGCCGCCACCATCAACCACCGTCAGCTTATAGGTGACCGGAGCAGAAACCGTGGTATAGCAGGCCTCAATCACAGTGTTAACGCCCTTCATGGTGAAGGTAGTGTTCAGCGCCGTCGAATTGTAGAAGTTGCCGTCACCACTGACGATCTTCCAGCCGGTGAACTGCTGGTTGGCTGCAGGATCGTTGGCAGAAATGGAAACCGTCGCGCCGGAAGCGAGACCCGTGGCGCCACCGCTGCCATTGATGACCTGCAGCGTGCAGGTGTTTTCATCGGCATACGTTGCACGGACAACAGCGTCCGTACCGTTGAGGTAGAACCAGGTCGTCGCACTGGTGCTGTCTTCGAAGTTACCGTTGCCCTTCACCAACGTCCAGCCGGCAAAGCGCTTGCCGCTTGCAGGCGCATGAGCGGAAATCTGCACCTTGTCATCAACCTTGAGACCGGTGGTGGACGGCCAGCCCATCTCAACCGTCAGGCTGCATGTAACTGGCGTGGTAACCGTTTCATAACAGGCCTTGATTTCAGCATTGGAGCTGCCCATAGTGAAGGTGGTGTTCAAGGCTGTGGAGTTCTGGAAATTGCCGCTGCCGCTGATCAGCTGCCAGCCTACAAACTTCTGGGTAGCGCCGGGGGTATTGGCACTGATCGAAACGGTTTCGCCAGCCTTCAGGCCGGTCTTGGTGCCGCTGCCGTTGACAACCGTGAGGCCGTAGGTAGGCGCAGCATTTGCAACCGTCAGGGTAAAGCTCTTGGCGTCAGAGGTGCCTGCAGCATTGGTGGCAACCACAAAGAAGGTGGTGGTTCCAGCCACGGTAGGCGTACCGCTGATCACGCCGCCGCTGCTCAGGCTGAGGCCGGCAGGCAGGCTGGAACCGCTGACCAGCTGCCAGCTGATGCTGCCGCCGCCCTGCGCGTTGAGCTGTGCGGAATAGCTTGTGCCAACTTCGCCCGCAGCAAGGCTGGCTGTGGTGATCGTGGGCCTGCTGACGGAGCTGCCGACAGCCGCCGTCGCAGCAGAGGTCCTCGCGCCCGAATAGGAGCCATAACCAGTAACTGTAACGCTCAGCTGCGTTCCAACGTCAGCGCTGGTGACCACATAGCTGCTGCCATTCGCGCCGTAGATCGCTCCCCCATTGCGCTTCCACTGATAGTTGACCGTCGCCCAGGAGGGACTGACATTGGCCTGCAGGCGATCACCCACAACAGGCGTGTAGTTGTTCAGGGTAACATTGGTCACTTCGTTGCCGTTGTGATAGCGCAGGAACTGGTTCATCATCCAGCCCACGCGGCTGCCCACGCGGATCTTGTCCCACACAGCGCCCTTCTGCAGCACTGCAACCGTCGTACCCACGCTGTACACGCCGATCTTTTCATATCCGGTGCCGGGGCCGGTACGCAGGCGCACGCCGTAACCATTGCCGCTCCAGATGGAGGCATAGCAGACCACGGAGCCCGTGCCGGGATCATAGGAACCGCCGCCGAAGCTGAGGTACTGGGTCATCATATAGCCAACAATGCCATTGATGCTCACCTTGCTCCAGTAGCTGCCGCGCTGCAGTACCATTACAGGCGTACCAACCCCATAGGCAGCCACCACACGGTAACCGGTGCCGGGGCCCTGGCGCATACGCACCGCGCCGCCGTTAGGGCTGGTCACAACGGCGTTGCCCGTTTCTGTGGACGGAGCGCTGCCACCTACCCGCAGGTAATCACTGTGCATATAGCCAGTGCGGCCATCAGGCGTTTTGACCAGATACCAGTCGCCGTTGACGCCCAGGATTTCCACCTGCGTGCCCGTATAAAAGCTGCTGATGGTTTCAGCGTCATAGCTGGCGCCGGCGCGCAGACGCAGCCATCCGCCAACGACCGTGGCGTAGTCCATGTCCGCAAGCGAAACCGCAGGCGCCATGCTGACCAGCATAACGGCGATCAGCAAAACAGCAAATAATCGTTTCATCTTCATATCCCTCCGAACTTCGGTTTACCCGGGGTGTTTTCATCTAATCAGACGAACGAAGCGGGACATTTCTTCCCAGCATCAGGAATTTCATTGTACATTTTTTTCTTCTTCTTGTAAAGGGCGGAAAAGGGCACAAAAAGGGCCGTGATCTCCTGAAAGGAGACCACGGCCCTTCTGTTTAACCGATCAGGCGTAGAGAATATTCTCTTCGGTTTCGGGGTTGAACAGGTGCATCACCTTGCTGGTGAAGCTGAAGTTCAGCTTTTCGCCGCCGTTGAGGTTGGCGCGCTGTTCGCTGGTCAGGTCCATGGTGGGCACGCGCAGGATGACGTTCTGCTCGTTGCCGCAGGTCACGTGCAGGTGCAGCTCGCTGCCCATCATTTCGTTGACGGTGATAGTGCTGGCGATGCCGCCTTCGCTGGCAATGGTCATATGCTCGGGACGCACGCCCAGCTTGATCTTGCAGTCCGCAACGTTCTTTTCGTTGAGGATGGCGTTCTTTTCATCGTCCAGCTTGATGGAGGCGCCCTGAACGTTGACGTAGTAGCCGTCGTCCTTCTTCTGCAGCTCAGCATCGAAGATGTTCATCTGGGGAGCGCCGATGAAGCCGGCCACGAACAGGTTGCGGGGAGTCTCGAACACTTCCTGAGGAGTGCCGACCTGCTGGATGAAGCCGTCCTTCATGATGACGATACGGTCGCCCAGGGTCATGGCCTCGGTCTGGTCGTGGGTAACATAGATGAAGGTAGTGTCCAGGCGCTTGCGCAGCAGGATGATCTCAGCACGCATCTGGTTGCGCAGCTTGGCGTCCAGGTTGGACAGAGGTTCGTCCATCAGGAACACCTGCTGGTTACGCACGATGGCGCGGCCGATGGCAACGCGATGACGCTGACCGCCGGAAAGGTTCTTGGGCTTGCGGCCCAGGTACTGGGTGATGCCCAGGATCTCAG